>JAJZZB010000005.1 GCA_021797795.1 Actinomycetes bacterium
TCGACCACCGCAGCGTCTGCTCGATCTCTGCCCGCACGCTGTCGCGGTGCAGCAGGACACCCGGCTCCTGGGGCAGGTAGGCGACTCGTCCGGGTCGGCGCTGCACGCGCCCCGCCAGCGGAGAGACGAGACCGGCGATCGTCCGGAGCAGCGTCGTCTTGCCCGATCCGTTCGGCCCGGTGACGATGACGACCTCGCCGGCGGCGCCGGCGAGGTCCACTCCGGCGAGGACCTCCCGGTCGTCCACCCCGGCGGTCACGCCGCAGAGCGACCACGTCACGGCCCCGGCTGCTGGCGCCGGCCCGACGACGGGGGCGGGGGCGGCACCTCCGTGGGCGACGAGCAGGGGCTGTGGTTCCGCCTCGGCCAGCCGACCCTCCGTCACGGTCAGTCGGCGGGCGGTTCCGAGCGGGACGCCGGCCAGGCGGTGCTCGGCGACGAGCACCGTCGCCCCCTCTCCGGCGAGGGTGGAGAGCGTCGCCGTGAGGGCAGCTGCGCCCTCACGGTCGAGCTGCGACATCGGCTCGTCCATGACGATCACGCGGGGCGCTCCGGCGAGCGCCGCCGCCAGCGCCACCCGCTGGCGCTCGCCGCCAGAGAGCGTCCGCAGGCGGCGGCCCGCCAGGCCGGCGATACCGGCCTGCTCCAGCGCCTCGCCCACCCGGCGGCGGATCGTCTCCCTTCCGAGCCCGAGGTTCTCGGGGAAGAAGGCGACCTCGCGGGCCACCGTGCCTCGCACGAAGCCGGCTTCGGGCTCCTGGAAGACGAAGCCGACCTCGCGGGCCAGGCGGCGGGTCGGCGTGGTCAGCACGTCCAGCCCGCAGACGGTGGCCCGGCCCCTCAGCGTCCCACCGTGGAAGTGCGGCACCAGCCCGTTGCAGATCCGGAGCAGGGTGGACTTCCCCGAGCCGGAATCGCCGTCGAGGACCGTGAGGCCGGGAGAGAGCGCGAGGGAGACGTCCGAGAGCGCCGGTTCGGGGCGGTCGGACCACGCCGGGTAGCGGTAGCTGAGGCCGGCGATCACGACGCTGGCCGCAGTGGCGGCACTCGTCCCGCCGGCGGGCGCGAGCGAGCGGGTGCTCATGGAGCCTCCACCACCCGGGCGGCCGGGGCGGCACCGGGGACGTCCTCCGCTTCGGGCGGCAGCATCGCGCCGGAGAGGGCGATCACGACGGCCGGGAGGAGCGCGAGAGGCGCCCCCGACGGCACGGACGGCACCGGGTAGGGGTACCAGGCGGTGACGCCACTCGCTCTCGCGAGGGCGGCGAGCGCCACCGCCACGAGCCCGGCCGCGGGCACGGCGACGAGTCCGAGCGACCTTGCCCCTCCGAGAGAGCTCGTGCGGCGACCGGTGCCGAAGGCGCGGGCTTCCATCGACTCGGCCAGTTGGACGGACCGGTCGATGGCCCCGAGCAGGACCGGCACGACGAGGTCGACGACGGCCCGCACCCCCCGCGGCCTCCAGCCCCGCAGCCGCTGCGCGTCGCGCACGGCGAGCACGCTCTGGGCGGTGGCGGGCACGAGGTTGAGTGCCGCCCCGAGGGCGGCACCGGCGTGGTGCAGCACGCCGGGGAGGGCGTCGACGAGGTCGGTCGGTTCGATCACCACCGACAGCGCAGCCGTGACGGAGATCGCCGCGAGCAGTCCAAGCGCGATCGATCCGCCGCTCGCGAAGGCCTCTGCCGTGACGCTGCCGCCGGCGAGGGGGAGCCACGATGGGAAGACGGCGACGACGGTGGCGCCGGTGTGAGAGAGGAGTCCGTTCAGGGCGACCGTGATGATGCAGAGCACCACGAGGCCGATGGCGAGTGGACGGAGCCGCCGGCCCTCGACCCGCCTCCGGACGAGGAGCAGCCAGGCCCCGGCGACCACGATGCCCTGCGCGACGGGGTCGGTGTCGAGGAAGGCGACGGCGAGCGCCGCCAGAACCCAGGCAACGACCGCCGCCGGGCGGCTCACGCCGGCGTAGGCGAAGGGGGCGGTGCCGGTGTGCCCTTCGGCGGGTCGTAGCGCAAACCGAGCGACCCGCCGGCGGGCACGGAGATGTCACTCACCCCGACCGAGGGACTCGTCCAGCGGTGACCGTCGGTCGAGAGGAACAGGGCCCAGTAGTTCTTCCCCGAGGGCAGGCACTGCGAGTAGTGGCTCGGGATGTTGTCGACCTGGCAGATGGCCGCCCCGAAGCTGTACTTCTGGGTGCCGAGCTCGAGGCGGCTGTCGGTGAGCAGCGTGAGCGCCTTGATCTTGGCCCCGGCAAAGCCGATGCACCGTGTGACGACCTTGCCCGGAGAGGACTCGACCACGACGCGGGCGTGGTGGGCGCCGGCCACGCCCGCACACGAGCCGGGGGCGGCGGTCGTCGCCGAGGCGGCGGAGTGGGACGCGGTCGTCCCCGAGGCTCCCTGGCTGCTGCCGCAGGCGGCGGCCGTCAATCCTGCGGCGAGCACCAGCGCCGCCATCGCCGGGACGCGTGCGAGCGCGCCGAGGGGTTGCTGGCAGATCGGTCCGTGCTGCATCTCTCTCCTCTCCGGGGTGCTCTCGCCCCGTTCTCGGGAGGGCAGCGGTCAGTATCCTGACTCCCGGATCGGCGCTCCCCTCGACCTTCCAGCCGTGTCGGCCGTGGTCTCCGGTGAGGATTGCTCCCCGGTCACAGTGGCGGCACCGTGCCGGATTCTCACCGGCTTCCTGGCTCCGCTGCCCTGTTCGGGTGGGATGGTATCCGATCTCTGCGGCAGCCGGCCACCTGTCCGTCGTGGGCATGCAGGCGGCCGCGGCGCACCGACGAACCCGCTCGGCCGTGAGGGTGTACGGGTCCTTTCGTCTCGGAGGACCCGCGAGGCCGCCCTGCTCGGGCGGGTGGACGGGTTGGTGCTCCCGAGAGGTTGCCTGCCGCCGTCAGCCGACTCCTGCCGGCGGCCGGCGACAGGCAGCCGACAGAGGGGCGGCCTCTCGATTGTCGACGACCTCGGTGAACTCGAAGACCGTCCGGTGAGCCCCGGCCCGCTCCGCCAGGGCCGTCACGTCCCGCATCCGCTCCTGGCCCGGAGCCGAGGAGTCCCGGTCGCGGGTGTTCACACTGCAGGCGCAGGCTCGGCCGCACGGCCCGCCGCGCCCCGGTCGCCGTCGTGGCGTGGCACCGACTCGGCCGCGACGACGAGGTCGGCGAGAAGCCGCCGCAGCTCGACCGTGGAGCGATCGGCCTTGGTGTGGATCTCCGCCGTCATGTCGAGCGGAAGGCAAAGGTCGTCATAGGCCTGCTGAACGACGAGATCCTCCTCCACGACCCTCAGCTCGAAGGCGACGGCCGCCGCCATCCGGCCGGGATCGCCCTCGAGGTCGTCGCGCCAGATCGTCGAGTAGACCTTGCAGGACTCCTCGCTCTCGGGTTGGAGGAAGAACCCGATCACGTTCGTGCCCCCGGCATCGAGGAAGTCGATGCGGAGCACGAGGTGGAAGGGAGCGACGACCCGGTAGGTGACGCGACGACGCTGGACGAGCGGTCGGATGCCGGCGGCGACGCCGGGATCTTCCCGGTTCAGGAACTCGTGCTCGGTCACTGCGAGGAAGGACCAGGGCTCTCTCGAGACGGTGAGCGGTGGGACGACCGGGTCCTCGGCCCCGAAGGTGGAGGCGTGGACGAAAGGGAAGTGAGCCATGTCGAGGAAGTTGTCGGCGAGGAGCCCTGCCGACGCCTTGGCGGTCAGCACCGGGAGGTCGCCTGCGGAGAACGAGGGATCCTCGTCCTCGGGAACGTCGCCGAGCGGAGCGAGGGGGGCCTCGGGAGCGAGGAAGACCATGCCATGGCGCTCGGTCACGCCATGGGCCGCCTCGAGCCTGGCGCGGGGCGGGATCGCGCCCCCGCTGCCGAGCGCGGGTATCTCGACGCAACGGCCCTCGCCGTCGAAGCGCCAGCCGTGATAGGCGCAGGCGAGAGTGTCCCCGTGCGAACAGCCGATGGAGAGCGGCGCCAGTCGGTGGGGGCATCGGTCGGCGAAGGCGCGGAGCGTCCCGCCTACTCGGACGAGCACCCAGGCCTCTCCGAGCAGCCTCACCCTGACGGGGCGATCGCTCACCTCGGAGCAGCGCGCGACCGGGTGCCAGCACCGCCGAAGGCCAGGGTGGCAGTTGCCAAGTGGCGCGAGCCGTGGCATGGGCGGATGCTAGACGCGAGGTGCTGGGAGATCCCGGGGTCGAGCCTCGGAACGGCCGAGGCGAGCGCCTCCCCGCCCGGCGCTCGCCGGGGAGACCGGGGTGGGCGGGCCCGGCATCTGGTGAGACTCGCGACGCGCACTCGCACCCCGCCCTCGCGACGACCGGGCGGGCGTCTCACAGCGCATCAGCGGGTGCCTGCGCCGGCGCTGCCGGGATGCACCCCAGCATCCACCGGGCTAGAGCGAGCACCGCCGCCGCCGACCGGTACCGTGAGCCCGATGCGGATCTTCCTCGCCGGCGCCACCGGTGTGATCGGCGAGCGGGTCGTCCCGCTGCTGCGCTCCGCCGGGCACGACGTGGCGGGGATGACCCGATCGCCTGCCAAGGCGGAGGCTCTCGTGGCCCTCGGCGCCCGCCCCGTCGTGTGCGACGTCTTCGAGGGCGAGAGGCTCGAATCAGAGCTCGTGTCGTTCGCCCCGGAGGTCCTCGTCCACCTCCTCACCGACCTCCCCGATGAGCCCTCCCGCATCGCCGAGCTCGCCGGTGTCAACAACAGGATCCGCACCGAGGGGACGGCCAATCTCCTCTCGGCGGCACGGGCGGCTCGCTGTGGGAGGGTGCTCGCCGAGAGCGTCGCCTGGACGCTGCCGGGCGCTGGCGAGGCTGCTGCCGCCGAGCTCGAGAGGTCGGTCCTCGCCGCCGGCGGAGTGGTGCTCCGCTACGGCCAGCTGTACGGCCCGGGCACGTACTACCCCGCCGAGGCGCCGGGACCGCCCCGCGTGCACGTCGACGAGGCTGCTCACCGGACCATCGAGGCGCTCGAGGCACCGAGCGGTGTCGTCACGATCGTCGACGGGGCCGGAGAGGGTGATCCTCCCCGCCGGAGCTGAGCCCGTTGCCGTGCTCTGACGGCGACTCCTCAGCGCGTCGCGAGCGCCGGCCCGGGCTCACCTGCCGCTCGCCGGTCGCCGAGGCTCCCGAGCAGATCCATCGCCTGGAGGGCAAGGCTGAGGCGGGTACGTGTGTCCTGGTCGTCGAGATCCTGGCGGAGGATGGCCGAGATCCGGTCGAGCCGGGCGTAGAGCGTGCGGCGCTGGATGCCGAGGGCCTGGATCGTCTCCGACTTCCGCCCGGCGTGGGCGAGGTAGGCCTCGAGGGTCGGCAGCAGCTTCGACTTCCGCCCGGCGTCGTGGGCGAGGAGCGGCCGGAGCTCGGTATCGACGAAGCGGGAGAGCTCGGGGCCGCGGGCGAGCGGGAGCAGCAGCTGATAGGTGCCGAGCTCTCCGAAGTGGTGCAGGCTCTGGCCCGAGGGGCCGCGCCGGCGGCCGAAGGCGAGGGCGGAGACCGCCTCGTCGAGCCCCTGGCGAAGCGAGTCGCCGTCGAGCTCGCCACTCGCCCCGGCAACGAGCTCGAGCGAGGGGTCCCTCGCCGCCGTGCGCTCGGCGACCGCCCCCACCACCGCCTCGAGGACGACGGCGATGGGGCGGCGGCCCGGTACGGCGACGAGGCCGAGGATCCGGTCGCCGTCGAGGCCGACGAGAGCCGCGCAGCCCCGTTCGCCTGCCGCCCGCCGGAGGTCCTCGGCCACCGCCAGGCGGGCCGCGAGGCGGTCCTCCTCCGTCACGGCGCGGCGTGCGGACCGCTCGTGGCCGCCCGTCGACTCGAGCGCCAGCGCTGCCAGCCGCCCTCGCCCGAGGTCGACGCCGAGGCTCCGTGCCCGGGCCATGAGCTCGCCGCCCGAGGGGAGCCGGCCGGCGAGGAGGTCGCCGACGAGGGCGTTCCCGGCCCGGTCGGCGAGATGGGCGGCGTCCCGGTCCGAGAGCAGGGCGAGGCCGAGGGCGGCACCCGCCCGGTCGACGAGCAGCTCGCCGATCTCGTCGAGCCCGGCCCGGTCGGGGAGGACGTGCAGGCGGCCCCAGAGCTGATGGCGGAGCCAGATCCCGACGAAGAGGCAGCGCTCGTCGCCGGCCGCCTCCTGCACGCCGCCGAGCGCCGCCTCCTCGTGGCCGTGTGCCGAGTGCGCCTCCCACTCCCCGAGGGCGCCCTCGGCGCCGGCGCCGATCGCCGCCACCTCGACCACGCGGCGGGTGGCGTCCTCGAGGACCACCGTGCAGCCGAAGATGCTCCCGAGCTCCTGGACGACCCGGCCGACGTCCGCCCCCGACAAGATGAGCTCGGTGAGCTGGCGGCTGACGCGCTCGGCGCGGCTCAGCAGCTCGTGCTGGTGGCTGATGATCGCCCGGTGGACCGTCTCGGTGAGCTCGACGTAGCGCGTCTCGTGTTCGAGGGCCACGAGGGGGAGCCCGCGGCGCTCCGCCTCGTCGACCATTTCCCGGGGGAGCTCGGCGAATCTCCGGCCGAGCTCGACGACGAGGCCCGCCACGCCCGCCCCGGCAAGCTCCCGGACGTACCGACGCTGCAGCGCCGCCGTCTCGCCGATCCCGAGCCCGGTGGTGAGGAGGAGCTCGCCGCCGCTCAGCAGGTGGGCGATGTCGGGCAGCTCGGCGACGTGCACCCAGCGCACGGGACGGTCGAGGTGATCGGAGCCGGCGAGCACGTTGGCGCCGGCGCCTGCGAGGGCGTCGCTCCCGAGCACGTCCCGGAGCGTGACGCCCATAGGTGCACAATAGTGGCGTAGTAGAGCATCTGTCTGCTCACTCTGTGCATTGTCCTTCGCAGACCCCGGTCGTACGCTTTGCGCGATCACAAGGAGCGACGCGATGAACGACGGATCACCCAGGGGCGGACTCTCGGCGAGCGAGATCGTGGAGTGGTCGACCCGGTACACCCTCTTCGACTGGGCGGTGCAGTCGAAGATCTCGCCCATCCCCGTGGCGAGCGCCAAGGGCGTCTACTTCTACGACCCGGACGGCAAGCGGTACCTCGATTTCAACTCCCAGCTGATGAGCGTCAACATCGGCCACGGCGATCCCCGGGTGGTCGAGGCGGTGGCGAGGCAGATCGAGACACTCTCGTACGTCAACTCAGCCGTCATGACGACCGAGGTCCGGGCTCTGCTCGGCCACAAGCTGGCCCAGCTCTTCCCCGGCGACATCGAGAAGTCCTTCTTCACCCTCGGTGGCGCCGAGGCGAACGAGAACGCCATCCGGATCGCGAAGGCCGTCACCGGGCGCCACAAGATCCTCGCCCGTTACCGCTCGTACCACGGGGCCACCGCGGGTGCCATCACGCTCACGGGCGACCCCCGGCGGTGGGCCAACGAGCCCGGCATCCCGGGCGTCGTCCACGTCCTCGACTTCTACCACGGCACGACCCGGCCGATGGACTCCGCCGCCGAGGCGCTGCGCGCCCTCGAGGAGACCATCGAGCTCGAGGGGCCGGAGACGATCGCCGCCTTCATCATCGAGCCGGTCACCGGCACGAACGGCATCCTCGTCCCGCCCGACGGCTACCTCGAGGGCGTCCGGGAGCTCTGCGACCGCTACGGCATCCTCATGATCGCCGACGAGGTCATGAGCGGCTTCGGCCGGACGGGCAGGTGGTTCGCCGTCGACCACTGGGGCGTCGTCCCCGACCTCATCACCTCGGCCAAGGGGCTCACCTCGAGCTACGTCCCGCTCGGCGCCGTCGGGATCCGCCCCGAGATCGCGACCTACTTCGACGAGCACCCCTTCACCGGCGGCCTCACCTACAACTCGCACCCCGTCGCCCTGGCAGCCGCCCTGGCCACCATCGGCGTCTACGAGGAGGACGGTCTCATCGAGCACAGCGCCAAGATGGGCGACGTGATGCGCCGCCACCACGAGGAGCTTGCGGCCCGGCACCCCTCGGTCGGCGGGCACCGCAACATCGGGCTGTTCGGCTGCCTCGAGATCGTGCGCAACCGCGAGACCGGCGAGCCGATGGCGCCGTTCAACTCGGGGAGCCCGGAGATGGCCGAGCTCTCCCGCTTCGCCCTCGACCACGGCGTCTTTGTGAACCTGCACTGGAACCAGGTCATGACCAACCCGCCGCTGTGCATCACCGAGGCTGAGCTGGCCGAGGGCTTCGAGGTGCTCGACCAGGCGCTCGAGGTCACCGACCGGGCCGTCACCGGCTGAGTGCCCGGCGCGCACGCCGGAACGAGAACGCCCCAGCAACGAGGAGGAATTGTGGATCTCATCACTCACTACGTCGGCGGGAAGTCCGTCCCCGGCGAGTCGGGCAGGCGCGGCGACGTCTTCAACCCCGCCACCGGGGAGAAGACCCACGAGGTCGACCTCGCGAGCATCGAGGAGGTGGACCGCGCCGTCAGGACAGCCCGCAGCGCCGCACCGGGCTGGCGGGCGACCTCGCTCGCCAGGCGCAACGAGATCATGTTCTCCGTCCGCCAGGTGCTCGACGCCCACCGCAGCGAGCTGGCGGCCGCCGTCACGGCCCAGCACGGCAAGGTGCTCTCCGACGCCATGGGCGAGGTTGCCCGTGGCATCGAGAACGTCGACTTCGCCTGCGGCATCCCGAACCAGCTGGCCGGGCGCTATTCCGAGCAGGCGTCGACCGGCGTGGACGTCTACTCGATCCGCCAGCCGCTCGGCGTCGTGGCCGGAATCACGCCTTTCAACTTCCCGGTCATGGTCCCCATGTGGATGTTCGCCAACGCCATCGCCTGCGGCAACACCTTCGTGCTGAAGCCGTCCGAGAAGGACCCGCTCGCCTCGGTGCTCCTCGCCGAGCTGCTGTCGGACGCCGGTCTTCCCGACGGCGTGTTCAACGTCGTCCACGGCGACAAGGTGGCGGTGGACGCCATCCTCGCCCACCCCGAGGTGGCGGCCGTCTCCTTCGTGGGCTCCACCCCGATCGCCCGCTACATCTACGAGGAGGCCGCCAAGGCGGGCAAGCGGGTGCAGGCCCTCGGCGGGGCGAAGAACCACATGGTGGTCCTCCCCGACGCGGACGTCGACATGGCGGCTGACGCTGCCGTCTCGGCCGGCTACGGCTCGGCGGGCGAGCGCTGCATGGCCATCTCGGTCGTCGTCGCCGTCGGCCGGGTCGCCGACCCGCTCGTCGAGGCGATCACCTCCCGGCTCCCGAACCTGAGGATCGGCGACGGCAGCGACCCGGCGTCGGAGATGGGCCCGCTCGTCACGAGAGAGCACCGCGACAAGGTGGCGTCCTACCTCGACTCCGCCCGGGACCAGGGTGGGACGGTGCTCGTCGACGGCCGGCAGCACGAGCGCTACCGCGAGGGCGGCTTCTTCCTCGGCGCCTCGCTCGTCGACCACGTCACGACGGAGATGGACTGCTACCGGGACGAGATCTTCGGCCCGGTCCTCTCGGTGGTGCGCGTCGACTCCTACGACGAGGCGATGGAGCTCGTCAACTCCAACCCGTGGGGCAACGGGGCGGCGATCTTCACGAGGGACGGGGGAGCGGCGCGCCGATTCCAGTTCGAGGTCGAGGCCGGGATGGTGGGCGTCAACGTGCCGATACCGGTGCCGGTCGGCTACTTCTCCTTCGGGGGCTGGAAGCACTCGCTCTTCGGCGACACCCACATCTACGGACCCGAGAGCGTGAGCTTCTACACCCGGGGCAAGGTGCTGACGAGCCGGTGGCCGGACCCGTCCACGAGCTCGATCGACCTCGGCTTCCCCCGGAACCACTGAGGCGATGAAGGTCCACACGGTCCTCCCGGGACCGGACGAGTACGCCTGGACCTTCGGGGGCGAGGAAGCGCGGGTGACGATCGCCCCGGGTGACGTCGTCGAGCTGTTCACAGAGGACTGCTTCGCCGGCCGGATCCAGGGCCTCGACGACCTGCCGTCACGGCGCATCACGTATCCCTACATCAATCCCCAGACCGGGCCGTTCCACGTCGAAGGGGCGGAGCCCGGCGACACGCTCGCCGTCCACCTCATCGACGTACGCCCGGCCCGGAACTGGGCGGTGAGCACGACCGTCGAGCTGTTCGGGGCGCTCACCGGGACCAGGTACACCGCATCACTCCAGCCGCCGCTGCCCGAGCGGGTGTGGCGCTACGACATCGACGTCGTCAGCGGCGGCGTCGAGTTCGCTGCCCTCGACTCCGACCACCGCGTCCGCCTCCCGCTCGAGCCTTTCCACGGAACGATCGGCGTGGCGCCGGCGGCCTTCGAGGTCCGCAACGTCCTTGTTCCCGAGGCCTTCGGGGGCAACATGGACTCACCTGAGGTGTGCCCCGGCGCCACGGTCTATCTCGGGGTGAACGTGCCGGGGGCGCTGTTCTCGCTCGGTGACGGCCACTGCACCATGGGAGAGGGCGAGGCCTGCGGCGTGGCGGTGGAGGGCGCCATGGACACCGTCCTCACCGTCGAGGTGCTGAAAGGCACCTTCTGCGAGTGGCCCCGCATCGAGAGCGACGAGGCCGTCATGGTGGCCGGCTCGTACCGGCCCCTCGAGGACGCCTTCCGCATCGCCCACGTCGAGATGGTGCACTGGGTGTCCGAGACGACCGGTCTCTCGGTGATGGACGCCTACCAGCTCGTCTCCCAGGCCGCCCGCTCGAGGATCGCGAACGTCTGCGATGCCAACTACACCGTGCTCGCCAAGGTCCCGAAAACCCTGTTGCCGGAGGTGGAGTGGATGGGCGGCACCCACGCCCGGCTCCGTCAGGTGGCCGCCGCCTATACGAGCAGGGGCGCCCGGGCCTGAGCCCGGTGCGGCCTCAGGTGGCGGCCTCCTCGGTGAGCATGTCCCTCGAGTAGCCGGCGATCTCCTTGTAGCGCTCGGTGATGGCGGCGAGCTCCTCGCCGGAGATGACGTCCTCGATCCGTCCGAAGCGCCGGTCGCCGGTGCGCCGGTACACCTCTCCCAAGATGGCGTCGGGCGGCATGGTCCGGTTCGCCAGCACCACCCGACCCGTTGCGGCGATCCGCTGCTCCTCATAGGAGCGGAGGGCGCCCTCACCGGGGCCGTTGGCGTAAAGGGCGTCGGCGAGGCAGCGAGCATCGAGGATGGCCTGACCGGCACCGTTGGAACCCCGCGGCACCATGGGGTGGGCAGCGTCGCCGAGCAGCGTTACCCTTCCCTTCCCCCACCACCCGAGCGGGTCCTGGTCGACCATCGGGTACTCGAGGACGAGCTCGGTCGCCCGGAGGAAGGCGGGGACGTCGAGCCAGTCGAAGTGCCAGTCGGCGAAGGCGGCGACGAAGTCCTCGACCGAGCCCGCCCGGTTCCAGTCCCGCTCGGCCCGCATGGGGCCGGCGATCTCCACCACCCAGTTGGCGAGCTGACGGCCCTCGGTGTCGATCGAGTTGCGAACGGGGTAGATCACGAGCTTCCCACTGGCGAGCCAGCCGGCCCGCACCATGCTCGCTCCTGACAGGATGGGTTCCCACACGGTGACGCCCCGCCACATGTTGTACCCGGAGTACTTGGGCGGGCCCTCCTCGGGGTGTAGCTGCCGGCGGATGACGGAGTGGACGCCGTCGCAGCCGACGACGACCGGGGAGGAGACCTCCTCTACGCCCCCGTTGGCCTCGAGCTTGAGCACTACCTCGGTGCCCGTCGTCGCCTCGAGGGCGAGAGCGCGCGTCCCGGTCCGCACCGGCCCGACGCGCCGCTCGACCTCCTCGTGCAGCACCGACTGCAGGTCGCCGCGGTGGATCGACAGCTGCGGGAAGTCGTAGCCGGCGAAGCGCCCGAGCGGCTCGGTGTATACGTGCTGGCCGAATCGGTTGAAGAAGACCGCCTGGTCGGTCGCCACGGCCACCGCCTCCAGCGCCTCGAGCAGGCCGAGGCGGCCGAGCTCCTTGGCCGCGTGGGGAAGGATGTTGATGCCTACACCGGTGGCGGTGATCTCCGGGGCCGCCTCGTAGACCCGGCAGCCGATCCCGCGGTGGGCGAGCTCGAGCGCGAGGGTCAACCCGCCGATTCCTCCACCGACGATCGCCACCTCTCCGTCGCTGCTCACATCGCTACCTCCGCGCCGTGACCATCTGCATTCCGCGATGGTGGACGGCATGTCGTCCGTCGTGCGCAGAGCAGAATAACGCCGGTCGATCCGCTGCGACCCTCCGGTGTGCGGTCCGCGGTGCCCGATCGGCGTTGCGCGTGGCGAAATGGTGCTGCGTAGGATTCCGTCACTGGACACTGGAGGGCGGAGATGAGCACGGCCGACGTCAGCACCACCGAACTCGACGCCTTCTACGCCCGGGTCGCCGGCGCGCAGCTGCAGCCTCTCTGGACCCAGGGACGCTCGCTCCAGCCCTTCGCGCCGGCGCCCAGCACCAGGGCCCACCTCTGGGAGGGCGCAACAGTGCGCCGGCTCGCCGAGGAGTCCGGCCGCCTGATCGGCATCGACCAGGGAGGGGACCGGCGAGTCCTCTCCCTGGCGAACCCGGGGCTCGGCGGCGCGCCCTTCGCTACATCCACGCTGTGGGGAGCTGTCCAGTACCTCGGCCCGCACGAGTCCGCTCCCGCCCACCGCCACTCGCAGGCGGCCCTGCGTTTCGTCCTCGAGGGCAGCGGGACCTGGACCACTGTCAACGGTGACGCCTGTGACATGGATCCCGGCGACCTCGTGCTCACGCCGGCATGGACCTGGCACGACCACACCAACGGCGGCGACGAGCCGATGATCTGGTTCGACGGCCTCGACATGCCGCTCGTCAACATGCTCGACGCCCAGTTCTTCGAGCGCTTCGGCTCCCCGCTGCAGCAGGTGGAGGGCCGCAACCTGTCGGCCACCGCCTTCGGCGGCTCGGGCGAGGGCTTCGCCGACGAGGCGCGCCCGCCGTCGGAAGAGGAGGACTGGAGTCCCCTGTTCGTCTACCGCTGGGAGCGGACGGATGCCGAGCTGTCCCGCCGGCTCGCCGCCACCGGAGACGGTGTGGCCGAGCTCGACTTCGTGAGCCCCCGCAGCGGACGGGCGGTCCTTGCGACGCTTGGGTGCCACATGGTGCGGCTTGCAGCAGGCTCCTCCACCCTGACGAGGAGAAAGGTCGGCTCGTCGGTCTACGTCGCCTGGTCGGGAGAAGGGCGAAGCGTCATCGGTGGCACCGAGCTCACCTGGGAGGCGGGCGACTTCTTCTGCTCCCCCTCGTGGGCCTACGTCGACCACCACGCCGCCTCGCAGTCGGACCTCTTCGAGCTCTCGGACCGGCCGGCCCTCGAGGCACTTCACCTGTTTCGCCAGGAGGTCGCCCCCGATCCGCAGCCGGTGACCTCGCGCCTGTCCAGCTGACCTCCGCGCTCGGGACGGCAACGGCACCTGCCAGGCGGTGAGCGCCTGGCGATCCCCGGCGGCCTGACCGGCAGCCGGAGGAGGGAGTTCCGTCGGCGGAGTCCCGGTCCCAGAGTCGAGTTCTCGTCGCGTGCGGGTCGGGCGTCGCCACCCTGCACGAACAAAGTGCACTGATCGCGCGCCGCGAGCGTCGCCCGGGCTCGTCCGAGCCTTGCGACCGCGGGGGCTCTGTGGTTAGGTGTTGCAGCATACGCACGCCGGGCAGCTTCACGTTCCGCATGGCGGAATAAGTTGCCGGCAAAGCCGGTCCATCGAGGGAGGAGCACGCGCAGGATGAGGTTCGTCTCAGTCCGGTCGGGGGCGTCGCCGTACGCGGCGCTGCTCGAGGGCGAGGAGCTCGTCCCGCTCGGCTTCGAGGACGTCGGCGCCATGCTGAAGGCCGGCGGCGCACCCTCCTCGCCCCCGACCGGCGAGCCCGTGGCGTTCGGCGGGGCCGCCCTGGCGCCCGTGGTGCCGTCGCCGCCCCGCATCTTCTGCGTCGGCCTCAACTACCGGACCCACATCCTCGAGATGAAGCGGGAGTTGCCGGCGCATCCGACGCTGTTCGCCAAGTTCCCGGCCGCTCTCGTCGGACCGCGGGATGACATCTGCCTGCCGGCGGTCTCCGAGCGCGTCGACTGGGAGGCAGAGCTCGCCGTCATCGTCGGCCGCTGCGGGCGCCATCTCACGAGGGACGAGGCGCGCGAGGCGATCGCCGGCTACAGCGTGATCAACGACGTAACGGCGCGCGACTTCCAGAACCGGACGCTCCAGTGGCTGCAGGGCAAGACGTTCGAAGGCACCTGCCCGTTCGGCCCGGCTCTCGTCACACCCGACGAGATCGACGACGCACGCGACCTCGAGGTGACATGCGAGGTCGACGGTGAGGTCGTCCAGCGGGCCCGGACGAGCGACCTGCTGTTCGACCCGCCGACGCTCGTCGCCTACATCAGCCAGCTCATGACGCTCGAACCGGGTGACGTGATCGCCACCGGGACGCCGGGTGGTGTCGGGGCCGGGATGGACCCGCCCCGGTTCCTGAAGGACGGCTCGGTCGTCCGGACGAGAATCGAAGGGATCGGCGAGCTCGTGAACGTCTGCGTCGCCGAGCCGCCCCCCGAGCGGCCATGAGTGGCCAAGCGGCATTCACTACCGCAGGGATGACTGCGGTGGAGGTGGTGGCGGCGAACGAGGCGCTCGACCGGCTGCTGCTCGAGGAGCTCGGGCGCGCCGACCTCGCCCGAGCGCCCCGAAGCGGCGGCGAGTGGGTGGCGGTCGAGGTGGCGGCTCACCTGGCAGAGTTTCCGCACTTCTTCGCCGCCGAGATCGGGCGCTGGCGTGCGGACCCGGATGCCGTCGTCGGGCGTACCCACGACGACGAGAGCCGCCTGGCGGCGGTTGCCGCCGCCTGGTCGGACGACCCGTCCCGCATCCCGTCGAGGGTGGGCGAGGCGTTCTCGGCCCTTGCCGGCGCGCTCTGTCGGCTCTCCGACGGCGACATCGCGGCGGCAACCCGCAACATCAAGTATGGCGAGGAGCCGCTCAGCGCGTTCCTCGACCGCTACGTGGTCGGCCACAAGGCCGGCCATCTCGAGCAGCTGCGTGCGCTCGCCGCCGAGCGCGACCACCCACCACGAGGAGAGCCGGTGTCCGACGATGACGAACGCTGACCCCGCCACCTACCCCACCACCTTCACGCCCTATGGCGACCGGCCGTCCGACCCGGAGCAGGTCGCCAAGCTCGCCGAGCTGGCGCGGGGGGGCACGACCCATGAGGACCTCCGGGACTGGTTGCAGCTGGTCGACTCGATCGGCGAGCTGCGCGTCCTCGAGGGCGTGGACTGGCAGGAGAACATCGGCCGGATCACCGAGATGCTCACCCACAGCGACCACGCCCCGGCGGTGCTCTTCGACGCCATTCCCGGTGCGCAGAAGGGCTTCCGCATCCTCGTGAACGCCCAGGCCGAGAGGAGCCGTCTCGCCGTCAGCCTCGGGCTCCCCTCGGACATCGGGACCTGGGAGCTCATGGACGAGTGGGAGCGCCGTCGCGACGAGACAGAGCCGGTCGCCCCGATGATGGTGGACGGCGGGCCCATCCTCGAGAACGTCCTCGAGGGCGACGACATCGACCTGCTCAAGTTCCCCACCCCCCTCTGGCACCCCCAGGATGGTGGTCGCTACATCGGGACAGGGGACGCCGTCCTCACCCGCGACCCCGAGGAGGGCTGGCTCAACATGGGGACGTACCGGGTGATGGTGCACGACTCGACCAACGCGGCGATCTTCATGTCGCCGGGCAAGCACGGTCGCCTCCACCGGCAGAAGGCCTTCGAGCGCGGCGAGCCCTTGCCGGCCGTCGTGCTCGTCGGGCTCGACCCGCTGCTGTTCCTCGCGAGCGCCCTCGAGATGCCCTACGGCCAGTCCGAGCTCGAGTGGGTAGGCGGCATGCGCGGCCGGCCGGTCGAGTGCATCGCCGGCCGTCACACGGGCCTGCCCATCCCGGCCCGCGCCGAGATCGCCCTCGAGGGCTTCCTCATGCACGACGAGGAGCGGATGGAGGGGCCGTTCGGCGAGTGGACCGGCTACTACGCCTCGGCGAGCCGGGAGGAGCCGGTCTTCCGCCTGTCGGCCATCTACCACCGCAACGACCCGATCATCACCGGGGTCCCGCCCGAGAAGCCGCCGTACGAGGCCCACAAGTTCCGCCAGTACCTGAAGAGCGCCAACCTCCGGCGGGAAATGCGCCTCGCCGGCGTACCGGACGTCACCGCCGCCTGGTGCCACGGCGTCGGCGGCTGCCAGCTCTTCACGGCGGTCTCGATCAAGCAGCGCTACCCGGGCCACGCCCGCCAGGCCGGTCACATCGCGGCCCAGTGCCGGACGGGTGCCTACCTCGGCCGCATCACCGTCGTCGTGGACGACGACATCGACGTCTCCGACCTCGACGAGGTCATCTGGGCGATCTCCACGCGCTGTGACCCCGAGCGCTCCTTCGACATCATCCGCCGGGCCTGGAGCGGGCCGCTCGACCCGGCGATCGAGCCGGGCAAGAAGGGGTTCAACTCCCGGGTCGTCATCGACGCGACCAAGCCGTACGAGTGGATCGACCAGTTCCCCGAGGCCATCGGGCCGACTCCCGAGGAGAAGGCCGTCACCCGACAGCGGTGGTCGTGGATCCTCAGGTGAGCGACCCGGCGCCGCGCCGCCTCGTGGTCGGCATCACCGGCTCGAGCGGCCCTCAGCTCGGCGTGCGGCTGCTCGAGGTGCTCCAAGACCGGCGGGACGTCGAGACGCACCTCGTCCTCTCGGCCGGGAGCGCCGAGAGCCTCCGCCTCGAGATGGACCGCACCCCAGACTCCGTCGCCAAGCTGGCGGATACCTGCTACGACGTCCACGACCTCGCTGCCGCCGTCTCCTCCGGCTCGTTCGTCACGATGGGGATGGTCGTCATGCCGTGCTCGATGCGGACCCTCGGGGCGGTCGCCGCCGGCGTGACGGGCGACCTCGTCTCGCGTGCTGCCGACGTCTGCCTGAAAGAGCGGCGGCGCCTCGTCCTCGTGCCCCGCGAGACGCCGCTCAACCTCATCCACCTCCGGAACATGGAGACGCTCACCCTGGCCGGTGCCACGATCCTGCCGCCGGTGCCGGCCTTCTACCATCGGCCCGAGACGATCAACGATCTCGTGGATCACGTCGTCGGCAAGGTGCTCGACCAATTCGGCATCGAGCACGACCTGTTCCGCCGCTGGCGCTAGGCAAGGGGCCCCGCCATCCCCGGGCCCTCGGGTCCGTCTCCGAGGGGGCCCCGACCGGTGATGCGTATGGGCCCGGTCCCGACCTCGAGATCCTCACCGTACGCGTCGACGTCGATCAGGTGCGGGCAAACGGACTGTCTCCGGCGAGCCGCCGACATCGGCTCCACAGTCACCCGGACGAACCATGCAGGTCGGCCGCGATGGCCTCGGCGGCCGCAGTGGCGGCGGTGGCGATCTCCGCCACGCGCCGGCTGTCGAGCCGGGCGGCCGGCGCCGATACTCCGATGGCAGCCACGACGTGTCCTCGGGCGTCGGTGATCGGCACCGCCACGGCCGAGAGGCCGACCGTGCTCTGCTCGAAGCTCGTGGCGTACCCGTTGCGCGCTATCTCGGCGAGCTCCTCGTCGAGCGTCGTCCGGTCGGTGGTGGACCGGTCCGTCAGCCCGGGCAGGCTCCCGCCCCCGAGCACGTCCTGGAGATGGCGGCGGTCGAGTGCCGCCAGCAGCACCTTCCCCCCTGCCGTGCAGTGAGCCGGGAGAACAGTCCCGGTCCTCGCGCTCACCCGGACCGCCTCGGGACCCTCGATCGAGTCGATGAAGCGGATGAGCGGGCCGTCGAGCACGATGAGGTTGACCGTCTCGCGGACCTCGGCCGTGAGCCGTTCGAGGTGGGGGCGCGCCGCACGCCGGACGTCGATGCCCTTCAGCGCGCCGAGTGCGATGTCGAGCAGCGCCGGCCCGGGCCGGTAGCGGCGGGTCGCCGGATCCTGCGAGACGAATCCCCGGGCCAGGAGGGTGACGAGCAGGCGGTGGACCGTGGACGGCGAGACGCCGAGCAGCTCCGCACCCTCTTTCACCGACAGGGTCGGATGATCGCCGAAGCTGCCGAGGAGGCGCAAGGCGCTATCGACCGATGCGACCGTACGGCTCCGTCGGTTGGTGACCTCCACGGGAAGGGCAACCTACCGCGCCTGGGTCCGGTTCGAAAGCAGCGCGACCTCGGGACGCGGGAGAGGCGATCCGCCCGCCTGCCGCGGGCCAGGGTGCGAAAGAATCTCGAAGAACCTATTGACCGTATTGAAACTAGTCATTACCGTGGTTAGTAGTGACAACCTTCGACGGGAGCACGACGTTCGACGGCACCTTCACCACCCGTGCCGAGGAGGTGGCGAACCGCCTGGCGGCGCTCGCCGAAGGGTCGCCCGCAGCCACGAGGCTCGGCACGAAGGCGGAGCTGCGTGCCCGCTTCGGGGTCTCGAGTGCCACGATGAGCGAGGCGTTGCGGTTGCTGCAGGCTCGCGGGCTCGTGACCCTCCGCACCGGGCCGAGCGGCGGCGTCTTCACCGCCGAGCCGTCCGGACGGCTGCTGCTGAGCAACCTCCTCGTCGGCTTTCGCAGCGGGACGCTCACGGTGAGGAACGTCCTCGAGAGCCGTGAGGCCCTCGAGCCCGCCATCGGCCAGCTCGCCGCCCGCCGGCGGAGCATCGACGACCTGAACCGCCTCGGCGAGGTGCTGGAGGCGATGCAGCGCCACCTCGGCGAGCCGGCCGCCTACCTACGGCTCAACTGGCAGCTGCACCGGGTGATCGCCGAGGCGACGGGAAACGAGGTGCTGAGTGGGCTGTACGGCTCGCTCGTCCGCTTCCTCGAGGAGGAGCTGACCCAGGCGCTGGCGGCGGCGAGCTTCGCCGAGCACCGCAGGGAGAACTTCGACCTGCACGCCCGCCTCGTCCAGGCGATCCGCCGCCGGGAAGAGGGGGAGGCGGGCGCCCTCGCCGCCCACCACGCGCCTGCCAGCATGCTCGGCCAGGTCGGCGGCCGCGACGGCAAGGGGGCCCCGAGATGATGACCGACTCCGAGGTGGCGGAGATGGCGGGCGCCCTCGTGACCGCCCATGAGCGGCTCCGGCCCATCCACCCGGTCGTGGAGGCTCATCCGGAGGCGACGCTCGAGGACGCCTACGGCATCCAGCGCGCCCTCGTCGCCGGCCTCACGGCCAAGGGTGCCAAGTTGAAGGGTCGCAAGGTGGGGCTCACCTCCGCTGTGATGCAGCGGGCGTTCTCGGTGAGCGAGCCCGACTTCGGCTGCCTGCTCGACGTCATGTTCCATCCCGACGGCGGCGGCATCGCCGCCGACCGGTTCATCGCCCCCCGGATCGAGCCTGAGGTCGCCTTCGTCCTCCGTCGGGAGCTGGCCGGTCCCGGCGTGACGATGGCGGAGGCGATCGCGGCCGTCGACTTCGTCCTGCCGGCGCTCGAGATCATCGACAGCCGGATCATCGACTGGCGGATCAGCCTGGTCGACACGGTGGCCGACAACGCCTCCTCCGGCGGAGTGGTGCTCGGCGGCAGTCCGCGGCACCTCGACGGCCTCGACCTCCGACTTCTCGGGTGCAACGTCTGGCGCAACGGGGCGCTCGCCGCCACCGGGGCGTCCGGTGCCGTCCTCGGTAACCCGCTCAACGCGCTCGTCTGGCTCGCCAACCGCCTGGCGACCTTCTCCGAGGGGATCGAGGCGGGCGCGGTCGTGATGCCGGGCTCGTGCACGGCGGCGACGCCGGTGGTGCCAGGAGACGTCGTCTCGGCATCGTTCGCGGGGCTCGGCCAGGTGAGCGCCAGATTCGAAGGACGCGGGTCGTGACGGGCGAGAAGGTGGTGGCCGCCATCGTCGGCACCGGAAACATCGGGTCTGACCTCATGGCGAAGCTGCGTCGGTCCGACCACGTCGATCTGCGGTACGTCGTCGGCATCGACCCGTCCTCCGACGGTCTGGCGAGAGCACGGCGCGAAGGGCTGGAAGCCTCCTCAGGTGGCGTCGCGTGGCTCCTCGATCGTGAGGAGCTCCCCGGGCTCGTCTTCGAGGCCACCTCGGCGCGGGCCCACCTCGCCAACGCGCCGCTCTACAAGGAGAGCGGGATCCAGGCGATCGACCTCACCCCGGCCGCCATCGGTCCCTATGTGGTGCCCGCCGTCAACCTCCCCGACGAGCTCGATGCCCCGAACCTCAACCTCATCACCTGCGGCGGGCAGGCGACGATACCGATCGTCGCCGCCATCAGCGTCGTGACACCGGTCAGCTACGCCGAGATCGTCGCCTCGATCGCCTCCCGCTCGGCCGGGCCGGGCACGCGGGCGAACATCGACGAGTTCACCAAGACGACCGCCCACGGGCTCGAGCGCGTCGGAGGTGCCGCCCGGGGCAAGGCGATCATCATCCTCAACCCGGCCGAGCCTCCGCTCGTCATGCGGGACACGGTGTTCTGCGCCCTCGAGGAGGGCGCCGACCGGGCCGCTGTCACCGAGTCCATCGTCGAGATGGTGGACAGGGTGCGACGCTTCGTGCCGGGCTACCGCCTGAAGGCGGACCCCCAGTTCGACGATCCCCGGCCCGAGTGGGATGGCCACCAGCGGGTGGGTGTCTTCCTCGAGGTGGAGGGGAGGGCCGACTACCTCCCGTCCTACGCCGGCAACCTCGACATCATGACGGCGGCTGCGGCCTGGGTCGGCGAAGAGCTGGCTCTGGCGCGGCTCGGGGCGGTGCGATGACCGAGCACGCCGCGACCGGTGCGGCGCCGGTCCGGATCACCGACTCGACGCTTCGTGACGGCAGCCACGCCATGGCGCACCGCTTCTCGGTCGACCAGGTGCGGGCCACCGTCGCCGCCCTCGACGGCGCCGGCGTCCCGGTGCTCGAGGTGACCCACGGTGACGGGCTCGGCGGCTCGTCGTTCAACTACGGCTTCTCGGCGGTAGCCGAGCTCGACCTCGTGGCCGTCGCCGCCGGAACGGCCGAGCGTGCCCGCATCGCCGTCCTCATGCTGCCGGGCCTGGGCACCGTCGAGGACCTCCGGCGGGCCGCTTCGGCCGGTGCCTCGATCGCCCGGATCGCCACGCACTGCACGGAGGCTGACATCGCGATCCAGCACTTCGGGCTTGCCCGGAGCATGGGGCTCGAGACGGTCGGCTTCCTCATGCTCTCGCACATGCTCGATCCGGACGGCCTCGCCCGCCAGGCGCGGATCATGGTGGACGCCGGCGCCCAGTGCGTCTACGTCGTGGACTCGGCCGGTGCCCTCGTGCTGGAGGAGGTCACGGACCGGGTGTCGGCCCTCGTGGCCGAGATCGGCTCGGAGGGGGAGGTGGGCTTCCACGGCCACAACAACCTCGGGCTGGGTGTGGCCAACTCCGTGCTGGCCTATCGGGCCGGGGCCCGTCAGATCGACGGTGCCACCTGCTCGCTCGGGGCCGGCTCGGGAAACAGCGCCACGGAGTTGCTGACTGCGGTCTTCGACCGGCTCGGCGTGCCGACCGGGATCGAGCTGTCGAAGGTGCTGGCAGCCGCCGACGAGGTGGTCCGCCCGTTCATGGAGCGTGAGCCGGTGGCGGATCGCAACGCCATCATCATGGGCCATGCCGGCGTCTACTCGAGCTTCCTCCTTCATGCCGAGCGCGCCGGTCGGCGCTACGACGTTCCTACCCACGAGGTGCTGGCCGAGGCCGGCCGTCGTCGCTACGTCGGTGGGCAGGAGGACATGCTCATCGACATCGCCATCGAGTTGTCGACCCGGGACAGCCCGGCTCGAGCCGGCTCTCCAGCCACAGGGGGTGAGCGGTGAATCTCGCAGGTGCCGCCGAGATGCTTCTCGATGCCGAGGCCAACGCGACGGCGCTCGAGCCCTTGAGCGACCAGTGGAAGGAGCTTGACGCCGAGGCGGCCATGGCGCTGCAACGCCTCACGCTCTCGCGCCGCCTCGCAAGGGGCGAGCGCCTGACCGGTCTCAAACTCGGGCTCACCTCGCGCGCCAAGCAGCAGCGGATGGGCATCGACCGCCCCATCACCGCCTTCCTCACCGACGCCATGGCGCTCCGCCTCGGCGAGCCGCTCGAGGCGCACCAGCTGGTCCATCCACGGGCAGAGCCCGAGATCGTCTTCGAGATGGGCAGGCGGCTCTCGGGTCCGGGAGCCACGGCTCTCGAGGCGCTCGCGGCGGTGGCCGCCGTGCGTTGCGGGGTCGAGGTGATCGACAGCCGTTTCAAGGACTTCCGCTTCACCCTCCCCGACGTGGTGGCAGACAATGCCTCGGCGGCCCGGTACGTCCTTGGTCCGATGAGGCGTGTCCCGGACTCGCTCGACCTCAGCCTCGAGGCCTGTCTTGTCGAGCTGAACGGCCGGGTCGTGGACTCGGCGACGGGCGCCGCCGTCCAGGGCCACCCCGCCGAGGCGCTCGCCGAGGCGGCGAACACCCTGGCGCGCGAGGGCGTCGCCATCGAGGCGGGGTGGGTCGTGCTCACCGGCGGGATGACCGACGCCGTCGAGCTCTCGCCCGGCTCGAGCCTCCGGGTGGACTTCACCAGCCTCGGCTCAATCCTGATCCAGACGATCGGGGGGGGTGCGAAGTGACGCTCGTGCGCCATGTGATCGGCGGCGAGGAGGTCGATTCCCTCGGCGGCGGCCGCTTCGAGTCGGTCAACCCCTGGACCCGGCAGCCGTGGGCCGAGGTGGCCCTCGGCGAGCAGAAGGACGCCGAGCGGGCGGTGGAGGCGGCGCGGCGGGCCTTCGACGAGGGGCCATGGCCCCGCATGGGCAACGCCGAGCGGCGCGCCGTCCTGCACCGCTTGGCCGACCTCATCGTGGAGCACGCCGCTGAGCTCGCGCTCGCCGACACGAGCGACATGGGCAAGCCGATCAGCGACATGCTCGAGCGAGACGTCCCCCGGGCAGCCCACAACTTCGGGTTCTTCGCCGACCACGCTGCCCTCTCGACCGGCGAGATCTTCCCCATGGACTCCGGCCATCACGCCTACGAGCAGTTCGACCCCGCCGGAGTCGTGGTCGCCATCTCACCGTGGAACTTCCCACTGATGCTCGAGAGCTGGAAGGTGGCTCCGGCGCTCGCCTGGGGCAACACCGTCGTGCTGAAGCCGGCGGAGGAGTCGCCCGCCTCGGCCTCCCTGCTCGCCCGCCTCGGCCTCGAGGCCGGCCTCCCGCCCGGCGTGCTGAACGTCCTTCACGGCTTCGGTCCGAACGGAGCCGGCGAGGCCCTCACGACTCACCCGCAGGTGGACCGCGTGACCTTCACCGGAGAGTCGGCGACCGGTCGGGCCGTGGCTGCTGCCGCCGCCTCGCACCTCGCGCCGGTCAGCCTCGAGCTCGGCGGCAAGGGGGCGAGCATCGTCTTCGCCGACGCCGACCTCGATCATGCCGTCTCCTGGTCCGTAAGGGCGGCCTTCTCCAACGCCGGTCAGGTCTGTCTCGCAGGCAGTCGCCTCTTTGTCGAGGCCTCGGTGCGCGACGAATTCGTCGAACGGCTGGTCGCCGCCGCGGAGGCGCTCGTCCTCGGCGATCCGGGCGACCCCGGGACCAGCGTCGGTCCGCTCTCGTCCCAGCAGCAGCACGCCAAGGTCGTCGCGTATCTCGACGAGGTACCCCTCACCGGGGGCAAGGTGCTCACCGGGGGCAGGAGGGACGGTTGGTTTGTGGCCCCGACGGTCGTCACCGGCCTTGCTCCCGACGCCAGGGCCTGCCGGGAGGAGATCTTCGGCCCTATCGTCCCGGTCCTCTCCTTCGAGGACGAGGACGAAGCGGTACGACTGGCAAACGACTCGCCGTTCGGCTTAAATGCGATGTGCTTTACTACCAACCTAAGTAGGGGGCACAGAGTCGCACGACGGCTCCGTGCCGGCACGGTGTGGGTCAATTGCTTCTTCGTCCGGGATCTCCGTGCCCCCTTCGGCGGGGTCGGCGACTCGGGCGTGGGTCGGGAAGGAGGCAGATACAGCCGGGAGTTCTTCACCGAGCCGAAGGCGGTGGTCATGGAGATCGATCCGACGTCGTCCCGTCTCCCAGGGGGGGCACCGGCTCACGGGACGACGGGCCGCCGCACGGAGGAGAGGACAGCAGATTCTCAACGAAGGGGAGTCAAATGAGAGCGAAGAGATCAGCCGCGGTGGGCCTCGCGCTCGCCGCAGGAATCGGGCTGGCTGCCTGCGGCACGTCGAACGTCAGCAGCACCGGAACAGGCAGTAGCTCGGCCAAGGGGCCCATCGTCGAAGGTGCCGTCATTGCCTACACCGGCACCAACGCCTTCGAAGGCGGCGTCACCGACTCCGGGGTCTACCCGGCGATGTACGAGATCAACAAGGCGGGTGGCATCCTCGGTCACCAGCTCAACATCGAGACGGTGGACACCCGGGGCGACCCGGCGGACGCCCTGCCGGCTGCGCAGAAGCTGCTCGCCACGACGAGCAACCTCGTCGGGATCACCGGAGCCGGCACCACGTCGGGGCCGACGCTCATCCCGCTGTTCAACTCGAACAAGATGGTCGTGATGAGCTCGGCCGGCGAGGCGAGGTACGACCGCAGCGCCTACCAGTACTTCTGGCGGCTCGTCCCGCCGGACCCGGCGAACGGCGAGGCGATGGCCCTGTGGGCGCAGAAGCACGGCTTCACCCGGATCGCGGCGGTGTTCGGCACCGACAGCGGCTCCCAGGGTGACCTGCCCGGCGTTCTCCAGGGAATCTCCAAGATCCACGCCAAGCTCGTGGCCAACGTGTCGCTCACCCCTGACCAGCCGTCCTACCGGCCAGAGGTCGAGCAGGTGCTCGCCGCCCACCCACAGGTCATCATGACCGAGTCGGACGGAGCCACAGCTGCCACGTTCTTCGGTGAGATGAAGCAGCTCGGTCAGCTCGTGCCGATCTACGGGACGCAGGGGACCGTGACCAATAGCTGGCTGAACCCGGTGCGGGGCGCCATCGGCGCGAGCAACTTCCAGAAGTACTACACCGCCATCGTCGGTGGCACGCCGAAGCCGAGTCCGGCTCTCCAGGCCTTCGTCCAGGGTGTGAAGGCCGAGTCCTCCAAGGTTCCGTCCCCTGCCTCGCAGTGGTTCGGCAACCCCTACGCCCAGGCCTTCTACGACGGCGTCATCGTGCAGGCGCTTGCCATGCAGGCGGCGAAGAGCACGAGCCCATCCGTCTACAACAACTACATCATGAAGGTCACGGCGCCGGGTCCCGGCAAGGAGAAGGTCTACACCTTCGCCCAGGGCAAGGCCGCACTGGCTGCGGGCAAGCAGATCCAGTACATGGGTGCTTCGGGGCCGGTGCTGTTCGACAAGTACCACAACTCCTTCGGGAACGAGGCGGCTGAGAGTCTTTCGGCCAACGGGACCCCGACGGTGCTCGGAATCATCACAGAGCGAGCGATCGAGAAGCTCGGCTAGGTGTCCGGCCGGGGAGGCTCAGCCTCCCCGGCCGACCGCCTCGTGCCGGCAGTCCGCAGACACAGGAGCGACATGCATCTTTTCGTCCAGTCACTCGGGTTCGGGGTTGTGACGGCGTCCATCATCGCCATCGGCGCCATGGGTTTCACCCTCCAGTTCGGCCTCACCAACGTGCTCAACCTGAGCTTCGGCAGCCTCATGACGGTCGGGGGGTTCGTCGCCTACCTGGCCGAGTCCGCCGGCATCAACGTCTGGATCGGCCTTGTGCTCGGAGGCCTCGCCGGGGCTGCCAGCACGCTGATCATCGGCAAGACGATCTTCAAGGTCTACGCGCGCCGGGGCACCCGCCTGTTCGAGATGGTGATGGTGACCCTCGCCCTCGCCCTCATCATCGAGTACGCCGTCGACGCCATCTCTCGCGATCAGATCTATCAGCTGACCTTCCCCCAGGGGACGACCTTCAACGTCGGTGCCATCAGCATCACCGCCGCCCAGCTGGCCATCGTCATCATCGGCATCGGGATCTTCATCGCTCTCGAGGTGATGCTCAAGATGACGCGTCTCGGCAAGGCGCTCCGGGCGATGGCGGTCGACCCGAGCCTCGCCCGCTCGTGCGGGATCCCGACCGACCGCATCATCAACACGACCTGGCTCGTGAGCGGGTTCCTCTGCGGCGTGGCCGGCGTCGTGTTCGTCATCAATGCCCTGAGCGTCGACTCCTACACGGGAACCCTCTTCCTGCCGTCGGTCCTGGCGGCCGCCATCCTCGGAGGGGTGGGCTCGCCGGGGGGTGCGCTCGTGGCGTCCCTCGTGCTCGGTGTCGTCACCGAGCTCGTGGCGGCGGCGGGAGGGTCGGCCTACTCGACGGTGGCGGCCTTCGGTGTCCTCGTCGTGGTCCTGTTGAGTCGGCCGTCGGGAGTGCTCACGGCGGCTTCGCGGAAGGTCGAGCTGACCGTCTGACGGCGCGGCCGTCGGCGGACCGGAAGGGACAACCTTGGGAGCTTTCACCTATTACATCTCGACGCTCGTCGTCTACTTCGGGATCGACCTGCTGTCGGCGTGGTCGCTCAACCTGCAGTACGGCTATGCGGGCGTCATCAACTTCTCGTTCATCATCTTCCAGGCGATCGGGGCATACATCGCCTCCACGGTGGTGCTGGGGCCGGACACCGGGATCAACGCCTACCAGACCTACCTGTTCGGCGCGAACCTTCCCTGGCCGGTGCCGCTCATACTGGCCGCACTCGCCGGGGCGGCGCTCTCGGCGGTGATCGGCGTCTTCGCGCTGCGGCGCATCCGCAGGGACTACCAGGCGGCCGTCATGCTGATCGTCTCCCTGATCGCCCTCCAGGTGGTCTCGGCGGACGTCCACCTCTTCAACGGCTCGAACGGGCTTACCGGGATCCCGAAGCCGCTCGAGGGCGCGCTCAACGTGTCGCTCGCCAGCTACCAGTGGATCTACGCCGCCTTCGTTCTCGCGATCTGTGCCGTCGTCTACGTCATCGTCCAGAAGCTCTGCCGGTCCTCCTGGGGGCGCTCTCTGAGGGCGATTCGCGACCAGGAGGACGCGGCCATCTCCATCGGCCTCAACCCGACGCTGCTGCGCCTCGAGGTCTTCATCCTCGGCGGCGCCATCGCCGGCCTGAGCGGAGGACTCCTCGTCGAGTTCATCGGGGCATGGTCGCCCGGGGCATGGGGGTACGCGGAGACCTTCGTCATCTTCACCGCTGTCCTGGTGGGCGGTGTCGGCAACAACCGGGGCGTCATCCTCGGCATCTTCCTCGTGCCGATCCTCTTCCTCGAGCTGCCCCGCTTCCTGCCCGCCTTCGGGTACCCGGGGCTCATCGACGCCATCGAGTGGATGGTGATCGGTGCCCTCTGGATGCTCGGGCTGCTCGTGCGCCCGCGCGGCCTCATCCCCGAGCGGCGGTTCGTCGCCGTCCGGGGCGGGTCGGGTGCGATCGCCTTCGACGGCGCCGCCCCGGGGTTCTTCGGACGGCTGCTCATGGTGGGCCGGGGAGACGGCGTGCCGATGCGCCGGCGTGCGGCGACCGTCGCGCAGCCGGCCCCTCCAGCCGACAAGGCGACGGCGGGCAGTGCCAGCGAGAGGACGGAGCTGTCATGAGCGTTCAGACCGAGGCCGGGCGGGGCGAGCTCGCAGCACGAGACAGCAACGGGGCGCCCGTCCTCGAGGCGGAGGACGTCTCGGTCCGCTACGGCGGGGTGATGGCCGTCACCCACGTGTCGCTGCAGGCCTACCGGGCGGAGACGCTCGGGCTCATCGGACCGAACGGAGCGGGCAAATCTTCACTCCTCGGTGCGCTCGGCGGCCAGCTCAAGGTGTCCGGGGGCTCCATCCGCCTGCACGGGCGCGACGTCACCCGTTCCCCTTCCTACGCCAGGGCACGGGGAGGCATCACCCGGACGTTCCAGACGACGAGCGAGTTTGAGGCCATGACCGTCTTCGAGAACCTCATGGTCTCAGCGCGCGGGGCGAAAGGTGCTTCCCTCGGCCACACCGTGCTCGCCTGGCGCTCCAACAAGGCGGAGGAGGCGGCCGCCCGGGCGCACGCCTGGGAGATCCTCGACCGCTTCGAGATGGCGGACACGGCCAGCGCGTACGGGCGCGAGCTGTCGGGTGGCCAGCGGCGCCTGGTGGAGATCATGAGGTGTCTCATGCGGCGCCCGGACGTCCTGCTGCTCGACGAACCCATGGTGGGCGTCGCACCGCATCTCGTGGCGCGCCTCGTCGCCGATCTCCGCCGGATCGCCGACGACGGCATCGCCCTCGTCATCGTGGAGCACGCGCTGGAGGTGGTGCGCGAGCTCTGCGACCGTGTCGTGGTCATGGCACAGGGGCGGGTGATCGCCGGGGGCACCTACGACGAGGTCGTGCGAGACGAGGAGGTGCGACGTGCCTACATCGGCTGAGACCGCGGACGGGACGGCATCGCAGCGCTGCGAGCCCTACCTCCGCGGCGATCACATGACGAGCGGATACAACAAGGTGCCCGTCGTGCGGGACGTCTCGGTCCAGGTCGGTATCGGCGAGATCGTGCTGGTCATGGGCCCGAACGGCGCCGGCAAGAGCACCCTTGTGAAGACGGTGACCGGCAAGCTTCCGCTCATGTCCGGCCGCATCATCTTCGCCGGTGAGGACATATCGAGCATGCGCGAGGAGACCCGCGCTGCACGCGGCGTCGGCTACGTGCCCCAGAGCGGCGACGTCTTCCCGACTCTCACGGTGACCGAGAACCTCGAGATGGGCGGGTACCGGATGAAGCCGAAGGAGGTCCGCGACCGGATCGAGGAGATCTTCGCGCTCTTCCCGACGCTGCGGGAGCTGAGGCGACGCCACGCCCGGACGCTGTCGGGAGGTGAGCGCAAGACGCTCGGGATCTGCAGGGCGCTCGTCTCCACGCCGACGCTGCTCATCCTCGACGAGCCGACGGCGAATCTCGCGCCGCTCATCGCCTCGAGCGTCCTGCACCAGGTCGTGGAGTCGCTCGCCGGAGCGGGGACGGCGCTGCTCTTGATCGAGCAGCGGGTGAGCCTCGGCCTCGAGGTGGCCACGTGGGGATACGTGCTCACCGACGGGAAGCTCCGGCTCAGCTCGAGCGCCGACGAGCTGAGGGCGATGGGAGACCTGAGCAGCCTCTTCCTCAACGCGCCGTTGGAGGTGGCCTGATGACCGCCGGCAGGTTCGAGGTCGAGCGCTACGTCAGCCCGACCGGCATCCACTCCGACACCTACACCGACCCGGAGGTGTTCCGGCTCGAGATGGAGCGGGTCTTCGAGTCCGGGTGGGTCTACGTCGGCCACGAGAGCGAGGTGCCCGAGAAGGGCGATTACCGCACGACCTTCATGGGACGCCAGCCCGTCATCTTCGCGAGGGGCGACGACGGCGAGGTGCGCCTCCTGCTCAACCGGTGCCGCCACCGCGGCGCCACGGTCTGCCAGGACCAGGCCGGGAATTCCACCTTCTTCCGCTGCCACTACCACGGCTGGACCTACAAGAACACGGGCGAGCTCGCCGGGGTCACCCTCCCGGACGGCTACGCCGCCTGCGGGTTCGACGTGAAGACGCTCGCCCTCGTGGCTGCACCGAGATGCGACAGATACCGCGGCTTCGTCTTCGGCTCGCTGTCTCCCGCCGTCGAGCCCCTCGAGGAGTACCTCGGGCCAGCCGCCACCTACATCGACCGGTTCGTCGACTCGGGGTCCGGGCTCGGGGTGAGGGTGCGGCGAGGGGTCCCGCACCGCTACCGCTTCCGGGCGAACTGGAAGCTCCAGATGGAGAACACGGTCGACGGCTACCACCCGGGCTTCACCCACCGGTCCTTCTTCGACATGATGGCGGACCAGACGGGGAAGAAGGCCAACCCCTACTTCAAGCGGGGGGAGTCCCCGATCCGCTCCAAGGCGCTGCGCAACGGGCACGCCGCCCTCGACTTCGGAGCCGGTCGCTCGGCCGAGGAGTTCGGCGACACCTTCTACGAGCGGGTGCGGAACGCCCCGGGGGCGGCCGCGATCCTGGAGGAGTTCGAGTCCGAGCTCGGCGCCGAGGTCGCCCGCAAGGAGCTCAACCGGGTGATCGCGACCGGCCTCAACGTCGCCATCTTCCCGAACCTCGGCCTCATCCAGTCACAGATCCGCGTCACCCGCCCGGTTTCGGTCGACGAGACGGAGGTGACGCTCTACCCCACCGAGCTCATCGGTGCCGACCCCCGCGTCAACTACCTCCGTCGTCGAGCCCAGGAGGTGTTCTTCGGCCCGGCCGGGATGGGCGGCCCGGACGACGTCGAGATGTTCCGCCGCTGCCAGGTCGGACTGGCCGCCGGTGCCGTCGGCTGGACCGTGCTGGCCCGCGGCTACGACACCGCCATCGAGGAGGGCGACGGCAGCGAGGGGGACTTCGCCGCCGAGAACGCCCAGCGTGCCCAGTACCGCCAGTGGAGGCGGCTCATGGACGCCGGCCCGGGAGACGGGCGATGACCGCTGTCCTCACCGCACCTGACGCCGAGCTCCTCGCCGCTTGGACCGAGCGTGCGAGCCGTCTGCTCGCCACGGAGTCCCTCCTCCTCGACTCCCGCCGCTACGAGGAGTGGATCGAGCTGTTCGAGGAGGATGCCCTCTACTGGATCCCGCTCGACGGCTCGAGCACCGAGGGCGGCGAGTCGCTCAACATCGCGTTCGAGGGCCCCGCCCGCCTCCGCCAGCGGGTCGCCAGGCTGCGCAGCGGCATCGCGCATGCCCAGGAGCCGCCCTCGTCGACAGTCCACTGCTACAGCTCTGTTCTCGTAGAGGACCTCTCACAAGAGACTGCGACCGTGCGCTCCGCGCTACTCGTCGTCCACTGCCGCTTCGGCGAGCAGCTCCTCGTGGCCGCACGCTGCGAGCACCGGCTCGTCGCTCGGGACGGCCGCGTCCGCATCGGGCGCAAGCGGGTCGACCTCGCCGACGTCGACCAGGCGCAGAACGACCTGAGCTTCGTCCTGTGAGCGAGCCGGGAGAGAAGGCGGGCGACTCGATCCTGCTCGAGAACGAGTTCGCCCGCGTTCTGGTCCGGGTCGACCGGGAGGGGAACTCACCTCGCCTGCGTATCGAGGTCCCCGAGACCGGGGAGGTCGGCTACCTGGACGCGCTCAGCCTCGAGCGGCTGGCCGGGCTGAGCCAGGACGAGCTCGCAGGGCTCTTCGCGGTCGGTCAGTACCGGTCCATGAGAGCCGCCAGAGAGGAGAGGAGCGATGGCTGAGGTGCTCGGAGTGGGTCTGTCGCACTACCCGCTTCTCGGAGGCCTTGACGAGGACATGGCGTCGATCCTTCGCTACACCCTGGAGGACCCCGACATTCCAGCGGCGGAGAAGGACCCCGCAGGCTGGCCCGAGGAGATGAGGGTCGAGTGGGGCGTCGACGGCGGAGTGGCTGCGGCGGCGGCGCACCGCGTCCGGCTCGTCGAGGGATTCGCCCGCCTGCGCCGCGAGATCGACGAGTTCGCTCCCGACGCCCTTGTGGTCTGGGGCGACGACCAGTACGAGAACTTCCAAGAGGACCTCATCCCCGCCTTCACGGTGCAGATCTACGGCGACCGGGAGATCTACCCGTGGCGCCATGCCAAGGAGTCCTCGGCCCTCCTCGGCCGTCCCAACGCCTGGGGCGAGGACGCCGACACGCGCGTGGTGGTGCGGGGCGCACCCGAGGTCGGCCGGTTGCTCACCGAGGGACTGCTCGAGCGGGACGTCGACGTCGCCTACGCCTACCGGCCCCTGCACCACGAGAGCCTGCCGCATGCCTTCCTCAACACGATCCTCTACCTCGACTACGCCCGCACGGGGTTTCCGTATCCCGTAGTCCCCTTCCCCATCAACTGCTACGGGCGGCGGGTGGTCAGCTACAAGGGCTTCGTCTCACGTTTCGGAGACCGCCAGCGCCTCGACCCGCCCTCGCCGTCGCCCTCGAGGGCGATGCAGGTCGGCGCCGCCGTGGCCGACGTGCTTGTTGCCAGCTCCTACCGGGTGGTGCTCGTCGCGTCGAGCAGCTGGTCGCACGCCTTCCTCTGCGACAAGACGTGGCGGCTCCGGCCCGACGGCGAGGCAGACCGCAGGTTCTACGAGGCGCTGCAGGCTGACGACTTCGACTTCTGGCGCGCGACGACGGTGAGGGATCTCGAGGACTCCGGTCAACAGGAGATGCTCAACTGGTTCGTCCTCCTCGGAGCCATGGAGCGCCTCGGCCGGAGCCTCAGCTGGTCGTCATACGTCGCCACGGACGTCTTCAATTCCGACAAGGTCTTCGCCCTCTACCGATGAGAAGATCAGGAGCCCCGTTCCGCGATGGTCACGTCCCCGGCCGCCCAGTGCGTCGTCGGCACCTCCCGGATCACGACGCGGATGCTCGACCTCGGTGCGTCGAGCGAGTGCTCAGCCGCCGCCGTCAGCTCGGAGATGAGACTCCGGAGGCGCTCGTATGGCCTGCCCTCGACGAGGGTCACTTCGATGAGAGGCACGTCGTCGCTCCTTGTTCGTGGCGTCGGTCCGACGCCGGCGGGGTGCGCTGCAGCCGCCCGTGTCCTAGTTCGTCGGTCCCCGCCGCGCAAGCACGAGGGCTCACCGGCTCTGAGGAAAGGAGAGCACGTACATGACTGGAGAACCGATCGGGGTCATGCTCCACACCGGAGACCTGAGCTACCCCGACATCGCCTCGTTTGCGAGGCAGGCAGAGGCGCTCGGGTACGACGGCTTCTTCCTCACCGAGGAGTCGGGGAAGGAGGCCTTCTCGCTCCTCGCACTGCTGGCCGAGAAGACCGAGTCGATCCACCTCGGCACGAGCATCGTGAACTTCTACTCGCGGACGCCCACGCTGCTCGCGATGGCCGCCCGCTCGATGCACGACCTCTCCGGTGGGCGGTTCGGTCCGCTCGGACTCGGCACGGGCGGGATCGGCTTCATGAACCGGGGCCATGGCATCGAGTTCGACCGCCCGGTCGGCAGGGCGCGCGAGACGGTCGAGATCGTGCGGAGCCTGCTCACCGAGAAGCGGACCACCTACGCGGGCAAGTGGTTCCACGTGGACGACTTCCACCTGCGGGAGGGGCCGCTGCCCGAGGGCGCCTCGATCCCGCTCTGGCTGGCGGCGCTCGGGCCGCAGATGGCGGCGATGAGCGCCAAGGTGGCCGACGGGCTGATCACCAACTGGCTCATCCCCGAGTCGCTCGAGGAGTTCCGCAACCTCATCAAACTCGAGTGCGACAAGATCGGGCGCAATCCGGCGGAGGTGACCATCGCCACGCTGCTCATGGTCTGCACCGACTCCACCGACGAGCAGGCACGTCGAGCCGCCCGCCGCGGCGTCGCGTTCTACTGCGCGAGCGAGCACTACCTGCACATCGCGGATCTCGCCGGGCTTGGCGATCGTGCCCGTGAGGTGAAGGCCGTCTGGGAGACCCGCGACTTCGCGGGCGCCGCCGAGCTCGTCACCGACGAGATGCTCGAGCGCTTCATCGTCTTCGGCACCGAGGATCAGTGCCGCCAACGGGTGCGCTGGCTACTCGACGAGGGTGTCTATCCGATCGTCTACCCCCTGCCCCGCCATGACCGCATGTACGACGACCATGTGACGGCCGCGCGCAACGTGGCTCGCTGGGCAAAGGCGGGCTGAGGATGGCGATGGAGGGCGTCACGCCGTTCCCGCAGGAGTTCGCCGCACGCTACCGCCAGCTCGGCTACTGGCGAGACGAGACCCTCGGGAACGTCATCGGCGGGTGGATGCGGGAGCACGCCGAACGGGTGGCCATCCGCCATCCCGTCGAGTGGACCTACGGCGAGCTCGACGCCCGGGCGGGGCGTCTCGCCCGGAACCTCCTCGCGCTCGGCCTCGGCCCGCGTTCGCGCGTCGTCGTCCACCTTCCCAACGTGCCCGAGTTCCTGGAGCTGTACCTGGCTCTGCAGTACATCGGCGCCATCCCCCTGATGGCACTGCCGGCCCACCGGGAGCACGAGATCGGCCACTACGTCGAGTTCGTCGAGGCGGAGGCGTACGCCGTGCCGGCATCGTTCGGCCGCTTCGACTTCCTCGAGTTCGCCCGTGGGATCAGGTCCAACTCGACCTGCCTGCGACACGTGCTCGTGGCCGGCCCGGCGCCGGCGGACGAGGGCTTCGTCTCGATCGGCGACCTCGCCGAGCAGGACCCGGCCTTCGGCCCGGAGGCACTCGAGGCGCTCGAGATCGACCCGGACGACCCGTGTGTCTTCCAGCTCTCGGGAGGGACGACCGGGATCCCGAAGGTCATTCCGCGCACCCACAACGACTACGCCTTCAACAGCCACCTGATCGGCTCGGTGAACGACATCCGGCCCGACGACGTGCTCCTCGTCGCTGCTCCCATCGGGCACAACTTTCCGCTCGCCTCGCCGGGCGTCCAGGCGTTCTTCGAGTTCGGCGCGAGCGTGGCCTTGTCAACGACACCGAGGGCGGCCGAGGTGATGCCGATCATCGAGCGGTGCCGGGTCACCCACCTCGAGGTGGTCCCGGCCATGATCATCGGCTGGCTGAACGACGAGCACCTGGCCGATCACGACCTGTCGTCGGTGCGGGTCATCAACTCCGGCGGGCAGAAGTACCAGCGCGAAACCAAGATCCGCACCGAGGAGGCCTTCGCGAACGCCAAGGTGCAGGAGGTCTTCGGCATGGCCGAGGGCCTGCTCATGATCTCCCGGCTGGACGACCCGGCCGACGTCCGTTACGAGACGGCCGGCCGGCCGATCTGCCCCGAGGACGAGGTCCAACTCGTCGGCGAGGACGGGGGGCCGGTCGAGCCGGGAGAGGTCGGGGAGCTGATCTGCCGCGGGCCGTACACCCTGCGCGGGTACTACAAGGTGCCCGAGGTGAATGCTCGGTCGTTCACGGCCGACGGTTTCTACATGAGCGGCGACCTGCTCCGGCTTCACCCGAGCGGCAACTACATCGTGGAGGGCCGCAGGAAGGATCTCGTCAACCGCGGCGGCGAGAAGATCAGCGCCGAGGAGGTCGAGGACCTGCTCCTCTCCCACCCGGCGGTGAAGATGGTGGCGTGCGTCCCGATGCCCGATCCGGTGCTCGGGGAGCGCATGTGCGCCTTCGTCGTGCCGCGGGGAGCTCCGCCGGCGCTGGCGGACCTGACGGGCCTGCTCGCCGAGCGGGGCCTGGCTCGTTTCAAGCACCCCGAGCGCGTCGAGGTCGTCGACGAGCTGCCGCTGTCACCCTTTGGAAAGGTGCAGAAGAACGTCCTCGCGAAGCGGGTCGCCGACCTTCTCGAGGTGGAGTCACTCTCACGAGCCTGAGGAGGAAGAGTGGTCATTGACTTCTATTCGCACGTCTGCCCCCGCAACCTGATGGACGCCCTGGCAGAGGAGTACCCGAGCGACGAGAGCGCGGCGCTCTTCCGCAAGCCGTACCTGTACGACGCCGAGAAGCGCCTCGCCTTCATGGACGAGGTGGGAATCGACACCCAGGTGCTGGTCATGGTGCGGCCACCGATGTGGCTCGGCATGCCGCGGGAGATCATGTACCGCATGCTGCGGGCGGCCCACGACGGGATCGCCCAGATGGCAGAGGCCCACCCGGGGCGCTTCCGGGGAGTGGCGGTTGCCCCCCGGGTCGACGACGGGGTACTCGAGGAGCTCCGGCGGGCGTGGGGTGAGCTCGGGCTCCGCGGCGTGCTGATCTTCTCGAACATCGAGGGCAAGCCGGTCGACGACAAGGAGATGTGGCCCCTCTATGACGAGTGCGAACGCCAGGACCAGCCGGTCTGGGTCCACCCTCAGCACACCGAGCACCTTTACCCGTGGATCAAGGAGTCGCTCCTGGACCGGAGCCTCGGCTGGCCCTTCGACACCTCGCTCGCCATGGCCCGGCTCGTCTACGGCGGGGTCATGGAGCGACACCCCGACCTGAAGGTCGTGACCCACCACCTCGGCGGCATGATCCCGTACTTCGGCGCCCGCCTCGAGGCGTTCGATGCCGAGATCAACGAGTACTCGAGCCTCAAGCTCACCAAGGAGCGCAGCGTCGAGCTGTCCCGTCCCGTCGGTGAGTACTTCCGGCGCTTCTACAACGACACCGCGATCAGCTACGCACCGGGGACCCTCGAGTGCGGCGTCGGCTACTTCGGCGACAGGCACGTCCTGTTCGGCACAGACTTCCCGATGGGCTCCGCCAGCGGGGAGCAGTGGACCCGCGACATCCTGAGGGCGATCGACGACGCCGCACTCGACCCTGCGAGCAAGGAGCGCATCCTCTCGGGCAACGCCCGGGAGATGCTGGGGCTCGGATGAGGTCTTGAGCGCGCTGCCGACAGCCTCGGACGAGCGCGTCGTGCGGGTGGCGGCTCGGGCCCTCGGGAGGGCAGGTCTCGTCCACGCCTACGGCCACTGCTCGGTGCGACTCGACGACTCGCACTTCCTCGTCTGCGCCGCCCGGCCGATGGCTCTCATCGCACCTGGCGAACACGGCACGGTCTGCGGGGTCGATGGCGAGCTTCCCGACGGCGTGCTCGGAGAGGTGAGGATCCACCAGGCGGTCTACCGTCGCCGTCCGGAGATCGGGGGCATCTGCCGGACGCAGCCCCCGTCCGTCATGACGCTCTCGGCGGCCGGGCTCACACCGGTCCCGCGTCACGGTTTCGGTGCCTACCTCGGCTCCCCACCCCCTCTACACGACGACGTCCGTCTCGTCCGCGACAGGGAGACGGCAGAGCGCGTCGCCGGGACGATGGCGGAACACGCCGCCATCGTCCTCAGGGGGAACGGTGCGGTCGTCGCTGCCGAGTCACTGGAGCGGGCGGTCGTGCTGACGTGGTACCTCGAGGACGCCGCCCGGGTCGAGCTCGCGCTGAGGTCGGCCGGCATCGCCGACGGGGGCCTCACGCCGGAGCAGGCACGCTCCCGCGCGTCCTGGAGCGGCCGCATCGGCGAGCGGATGTGGGAGTACCTCACAGCCGGAGATCCCGAGACTGCGGCGCAGGGATGAACCGCCCGGGTGCGTTCTTGACAGGACGTTTCGGGCGGCCATACCGTGCCGCCGTGGGTCACTGCCGAGGTGGCTACTGATGCCGGTGCGGGCGGGCAGAGTCCACGTCGTCGATGCGCTCCGGACGCCCATCGGCAAGGCCCGCGGCGTCCTGAGTTCGGTGCGTCCCGACGACCTTGCTGCCACCGTGCTGCGGGCCGTCGTGGCCCGGAACCCCACCCTCCCGCCCGAGGCGATCGAGGACGTCGCCTTCGGCAACGTCAACCAGGCCGGTGAGGACAACCGCAACGTAGGCCGGATGGCCGTGCTCCTGGCGGGACTGCCGATCACCACGGCGGGCGTGACGGTGAACCGGCTCTGCGGTTCGAGTCTCGACGCCTTTCTCCACGCCTACAGGTCGATCGCCCTCGGCGAGGCGGAGGTGGCGGTCGCCGGTGGTGTCGAGTCGATGAGCCGGTCACCGTTCGTCATCGCCCGGCCGGATCGGGCACTGCCTCGGGTCCTCGACATGGTCGACACGACGATCGGGTGGCGGTTCACGAACCCGGACATGCCAGAGGAGTGGACCGTCTCGATGGGCGAGACGGCCGAGCGGCTGGCCGAGCAGTACGGCATCGCGCGGGAGCGCCAGGACCTCTTCGCGCTGGCGAGCCACGAGCGAGCCGTCGAAGCGAGGTCGAAGGGTGGCTTCGACAACGAGATCGTGCCCGTCGCCGTCGGGGGCGACAGCGTCCTTCACGACGAGGGGCCCCGCGCCTCGACCTCGCTCGCGGCGCTCGCCGCTCTCCGCCCGGCCTTCCGCCCGGGCGGGTCCGTCACGGCGGGCAACTCCTCCTCCATCAACGACGGGGCCTCCGCCACCCTGCTCGTGTCCGACGAGGCGCTCGAGCGCTACGGCCTGACCTCGATGGCGACGGTCCTAGGGGGAGCCGTGGCAGGGGTGCGGCCCGACATCATGGGGATCGGACCGGTTCCGGCCACGGGCAAGCTTCTCGACCGCCTCGACTGGTCGGTGCAGGACCTTGCGGCTGTCGAGCTCAACGAGGCGTTCGCCGCTCAGAGCCTCGCCGTTCTGGCGGAGTGGGGAGTCCCCGACGACTGGACGCCGCTCAACGCCAACGGCGGTGCCATCGCCCTCGGGCACCCGCTCGGCTGCAGCGGCGTCCGGCTCATCGCCACGCTGGTCCACCGGCTTCACGCCCGCGGCGGCGGCCGCGGACTCGCGACGATGTGCATCGGTGTCGGGCAGGGGATCGCCGTTGCCCTCGAGGCCTGAGCTCCCGCCGGCGGTGCCTGGCGGAAGGGCGCGCCCTTCCCCGGACACCCTGCGGGCTCCTCGTCGACGCCCGCCCGCACCCTCCTGGTCGCAGCGGTGAGCATGTTCGGCCCAGACTGGTCCACCTCTCCCCGGGAGTACGAGGTGACAGTCGAGCGGGACGTGACTGTCCCGGGCAGCGACGGGGTGGAGCTTGTCGGTGACCTCTTTCGGCCGACGACCGACCAGCCCGTGCCGGTCATCGCAGGTTTCCACCCGTACAACAACGAGTTCCAGACCGCCCCGATCACCCCTGAGGGCTTCAGCCTCCAGAGGGGATGGATGGAGTCGGGCGATCCCCACTTCTTCGCCCGCCGCGGCTACGCCCATCTCGTCGCCAACGTCCGCGGCACGGGGAAGTCGGGTGGCACCTACCAGGCGATGGGCCCGAAGGAGTCGCTCGACGTGGCAGCGGCCATCGAGTGGCTGGCGCGCCAGCCGTTCTCGAGCGGAGCTGTCGGGCTGTTCGGGATCTCCTACTTCTCGTGGCTGCACCTGCAGACGGCGATGCACCATCCGCCGGCGCTGAAGGCGGTCTTCGCCCCGTTCGGGGCGACGGACTTCTACCGCGACTTCCTCTATCACGGTGGCATCCTCTCCTACCGGTTCCTCCTCGGGTGGAAGGACAAGCTGGACGGCGTCCGCTACGACAGTTGGCACCGCCAGCGCCTCGGCGCCGACGGCTTCGAGCAGGCGATCTCACAGGCCCTCGCCGACGAGGAGATCGCTGCCGTCCCGGAGCTCGTCTCCTGCCTGCGGACGCCCACCGGCGCCGACGCCCTCGTCGCCGACGTCGTCCTCGCCTCACTCGACGGTCAGTTCTGGCAGGAGCGGAGCGTGGACTACTCCCGGACCTCCGTCCCCGTCTACCTCGGGGCCTGCTGGGGGCTCGATGGCCTCCATCTCCCTGCAGCCTTCAGGAGCTATCTCGCGTGGAGCGGTCCGGCACGCCTGATGGTCGGCCCCGACGTCTACCTCGATCGACCGCTCTACCAGCTGCAGCACGAGGCCGTGCGCTTCTTCGACCAGTATCTGAAGGGGAACGACACCGGGCGGTCGAAGGATCCGCCCATCGAGCTGTTCGTCTCGAGAACCGGAAGGTGGAAGAGGACGACCGCCTGGCCGCTCCCCGAGACCCGGTTCACGCCGTTCCATCTCCATGCGGCAGGGTTGCTGAGCGAACGCGAGCCGGCACCGGCTCCGTCACAGGCGGCCTACGAGGACTCCCCCTTTCTCCACGGTGAGCTCCGCTTCTCGACACCCACGCTCGTCGAGGAGACCGAGCTCGTCGGACCGGCGGTGCTCAACCTGTACTGCTCGAGCAGCGACGACGATGCTCTCGTGTTCGCCTCGTTACACGCCGTCGGCGGAGACGGGGTCGCCCGGGAGCTGGCGCGCAGCTGGCTGCGCGCCTCCCAGCGGGAGAAGGATCCCTCCTCGCCGCCATACGCCCCCCGCCAACTGCACGAGCGCCGCCAGCCGCTCGCGAGGGACCAGGTTGTCCTTCTCGAGATCGGCTTCAGCGGGATGGCGGTCAGGTTGCGGCCGGGCGAGCGTCTCATGCTCCGCCTCACGAGCTCCGACGACGAGCCGCCGCCGGACCCGCTTCGCGCCACCGGATGCGGTCATGTGAGCCGCCAGCGGGCCTCGGTGGTGACGGTCCACCACGACGCGAGGTACCCCTCCTCGCTCGTCCTCCCCGTCACGGAGGGCAACCTGCTCGGGACCTTCCTCTCGGGAGGCGTGCTGCCCGGAAGGACGGGGCCCATCCCGACGGCGAAGATCAAGCGGCTGAAGACGGCTGCCGCGCCGGACGGCACCTCGACGAGCTGAGCAGCCTTGACACCCTCGCCAGCCCCCGCTTACCGTTCCCACGTGGGTACCTACCGGAGTAACTACTGATGAGCAGCCAAGCAGGCAGACCGGTGGTGCTCGTCACCGGAGCATCCCGCGGCATCGGGCGGAGCGCCGCCCTCACTTTCGCCCGCCACGGCCTCGACGTCGCGCTCAATTTCTCGAGGAGCGAGCCGGAGGCCCAGACGGTGGCGAAGGAGGTTGCCGCGCTCGGCGGGCGGGCCGAGCTCTACCGGGCCGACGTGGCCGATGACCGCGCCGTCCGGGCCATGCTCGAGAGGATCGGCTCCGACTTCGGCAGGCTCGACGTCCTGATCGACAACGCCGGCACAACGATCGACACCCCGCCATCGGACCTCGAAGGCCTGGACCTCGACGCGTGGGACCGCGTCTTCGCCGTGAACGTCCGAGGTCTGTTCTCGGTCGCCCGGGCGTGCGTGCCGTGGCTGCGTGCATCTCCGGTCGCCTCGATCGTCACGACCTGCAGCGTCGCCGGCCTGCGTCCGGGTCCCCAACCCCTTCCCTACGCCGCCAGCAAGGCGGCCGTGGCGAACCTCACCCACACGCTTGCGGGTGCCCTGGCGCCGGAGATCCGCGTGAACGGCGTGGCGCCCGGCTGGATGGTCGGCGAGTGGATGGAGCACCAGCTCGGGGAGCACTACGACCGCCTGATAGAGCGGCGGGCGAGGATGACCCCCCTGAAGCGGGTGGCCACCCCCGACGACGTTGCCGAGGCGATGGTGCCGCTCGCACTCTCGAACCGATTCGTGACCGGCCAGATCCTCGTCGTTGACGGCGGCTTCACTTCGGTCACCTGATCGCACCGCCACCGTCCCGGCTCTCACGCCCGGGCTGCCATCACGAAGGAGGCATGTTGCTCGAAGGAGTCACACCCTTTCCGGCCACCGACGCACAGCGCTTCGTCGAGAAGGGGTACTGGGAGGAGCGCCCGCTGATCGACGGGTTCCGTGAGGTGTTCAGCCGGAACGCCGAGCGGGTCGCTCTCGTCGACGACCACGAGCAGGTGACCTACCGAGAGCTCGACGAGCGTTCCAGCCTGCTGGCGCGCCACCTGCTCGATCTCGGCTTCCAGCCCCTCGACCGGATCGTGGTCCAGCTGCCGAACACGGTCATGTTCGCCTACCTGTACTTCGCGATGCAGAAGATCGGCGCCATCCCGATCCTGGCCCTCCCCGTGCACCGTCGCCGCGAGGTGAGCCAGTTCGTGGAGATCGCCGGGGCGAGGGCGTGCGCTGTCCCCGCCTTTGCCCGGGGCTTCGACTTCCGCCAGATGGTCCGAGAGCTCATGGGCGCCCATGAGAGCCTCGAGCTCTGCCTGGTCCAGGGCGCAGATCCTGACGAGGGCGCAGACGGCTTCATCTCGCTCGAGTCGCTGCTCGTGGGCGAGCCGAGGACGCCGGAGTCGGCGCTCGACGAGGTGGTCATCGACCCCTACGACCCGGCCGTCTTCCTCCTCTCGGGCGGCACGACGGGGATCCCGAAGCTGATCCCGCGCAGCCACAACGACTACCTCTACAACTCCAAGCTGGCCGGGTCCGTCACCGACATCCGTGACGGCGACGTGCTGCTGCTCGTGCTGCCGATCGAGCACAACCTGCCGCTCGCCTGTCCGGGGATGCAGGGCTTCCTCCTCAAAGGGGCGACCGCGGTCCTCTCGACCTCGACCCGGCCCGAGGACGTCTTCCGGCTCGTCGAGACCCACCGGGCCACCCACATCCACGTCGTGCCTGCGCTGCTCATCCGTTGGATCAACGACCCGGCGGTTGCCGCGTACGACCTCTCCTCGATCCGCGTCATCCAGTCGGGCGGTCAGCGCCTCCAGCCCGAGACTCGCCACAAGGCGGAGTCGCTGCTCCCCAATCTGTTCATCCAGGAGAACTTCGGCATGGCGGAGGGTCTCATCATGTTCGTCCGCTCCGACGACCCCGAGGTCGTCCGACGGGAGACCTGCGGCCGGCCGATCTGTCCCGACGACGAGGTCCTGCTCGTCGACGAGGACGGCGCCGTCGTGCCCGAGGGCGAGGTCGGGGAGCTCCTCGTCCGGGGCCCCTGCACCCTGCGGGGCTACTTCCGGGCGCCGGAGTACAACCAGAGGGCCTTCACGCCGGACGGCTTCTACCGTTCCGGCGACCTGCTGAGGCTGCATCCGTCGGGCAACTACGTCGTCGAGGGTCGGCGGAAGGACCTCATCAACCGGGGCGGCGAGAAGATCAGCGCCGAAGAGGTCGAGAACCTGATTCTCGCCCACCCGAGCGTGCTGAACGTCGCCTGCGTCCCCTGGCCCGACGAGCTCCTCGGAGAACGCATGTGCGCCTGCGCCGTGCTGAAGCCCGGAGCGAGGCTCTCCCTGGAGGAGCTTGTGTCGTTCCTCACGGACTTCGAGATCGCGAAGTTCAAGCTGCCCGAGCGTCTCGAGATCATGGCCTCGCTCCCCCTTTCGGGGTTCGGGAAGGTCTCGAAGAAGGACCTCGCCGCCTCCCTCGCGAGGAGGCCCGGTGGCTGAGGCGGGAGCGACCCGCAGGATCACGGTCGAACGCCACAGCGGCTTCGCCGTCGTCGTCCTCGACGATCCGGGGCGTCGCAACGCGCTCTCGCTCGAGATGTCGTCCGATCTCACCGAGGCGGTGTCGGCGCTCGAGGAGTCGGGCGAGGTGTGCGCCTTCATCGTCACCGGAGCGCCGCCGGCGTTCTGCGCCGGCGCCGATCTCGGACAGCTCGGCTCGGCCGACGAGGACCGTCTCCGCGCGATCTATGCGGGCTTCGAGCGGGTCGTGCGCTCGCCGCTGCTGACCGTCGCCGCTGTGAACGGGGCGGCGGTCGGGGCCGGCATCAATCTGGCGCTCGCCTGCGACGTGCGGCTCGCCGCCGAGAGCGCCCGCTTCGACACCCGCTTTCTCGCCCTCGGCCTGCATCCCGGTGGCGGCCACAGCTGGATGCTCGAGCGCGCCCTCACCTATCCGGGAGCCGTGGCCATGCTGTTCGGGGGCGAGGCGATCCCGGGCGCGGAGGCCGAGCGGATCGGGCTGGCGCACCGCTGCGTCCCAGACGACGAGCTGCTCGAGACGGCCGAGGCGTTCGTCGCCACCGCCGCGGCGGCACCGCGCGAACTGGTGGCGCGCATGAAGGCCACCCTCTCCCTCGCCCGCCGGTCCTCCTACGACGAGGCCCTCGGGCACGAGGTGACCGAGCAGCTCTGGTCGACCGGCCAGCCGGCCTTCGCCGAACGGCTGGCCATGCTTCGCTCCAGAATCTCGTCGTCAGGTCGCTGATGCCCATCTCCTACCTGTCCATCGTGAACGAGATCACAGCACCCCTCCCGCCCATGCCGGTCGCCCGACTCGGCCCTCCACCGCTCGTCCCGCTGGCCGTCCCGCTCGAGGAGGCGACGGTCCTCATCGCGAGCAGCGTCGGCGTGCACCTGCGCTCTGATCCGCCCTTCGCATCCGTCGACGACCTCAGCTGCCGGCGTCTCGCACAGGACGTCGATCCCTCGGAAGTCCGGCCGTCTCACCCGAGCCCGATCCGCCGTCCCGGCCGTCAGGACGTGAACGTCGTGCATCCCTACCAGCGCCTCGCTGAGCTCGCCGAGCAGAAGGTGATCGGGAGCCCGAGCCCTTTCCACCTCTCCATGCTCGGGGCGATCAAGCAGTTGACCCGGATCGTCACCGAACTCGGTCCCGCCGTCGTCTCGGCGGCCGGCGACGCGGGCGCCGACCTCGTCCTCGTGGTACCGCTCTGTCCTGCCTGCCACCAGGCGATGGGATTGCTCGCCCGCGTCGTCGAGCGAGGCGGCGTTCCGACGGTCTCGGTCACCGGCGCGCGGGACGTGACCGAGATGGTCCGGCCTCCCCGGGCTGCGTACCTCAACTACCCGCTCGGCTACAGCCTCGGGAGGCCGGGAGACGCCGCCGAGCAGCGGGTGATCGTGAGAGACGTGCTCGAGCTCGCCGAGGCGGACCTGCAGCCCGGCGCGATCGTTGACCTCGACCACGCCTGGCCGGACCCTGGTTGGGAGGGGCAGGTTCTCGACCGTTACCGGAAGGAGGCCGACACGGTGCGCAGCCAACGGGAGAAGGAGTTCGGCCCCGACGGTCGCCATCTCGCGCTCGAGGAGGTGGCCGCTGTGGAGCAGATGGCCGCCGACGGGCTGCTCTGAGCCGTGGCGGTGTACGCCCTCGGGAAGCTCACTCCCGAGATCGCCCCCACGGCCTTTGTCCATCCCGACGCGGTCGTCATCGGTGCGGTGCGGCTCGGTCCTCACGCGAGCGTCTGGCCGGCGGCCGTGCTGCGAGGCGACTACGGCGAGATCACTGTCGGCGAGGCCACCTCCATCCAGGACGGCTCCGTGCTGCACACCCACCACGACGCACCGACGGTGCTCGGTCGGGGCTGCATCGTCGGACACCTCGCGTACCTCGAAGGTTGTGTCGTCGAGGACGACTGCCTCATCGGCGCGGGCGCCCTCGTGCTGCGCGATGCCTCGATCGGGGCAGGGGCCACGGTGGCGGCCGGAGCACTGGTCCAGGAGCGGGCGGTGGTGCCGCCCGCCCACCTCGCCGCAGGCGTACCGGCCCGCGTCACCGCAGGCGGATGGAGTATCGAGGCGATCCGTCGTGGCGCCGCCGTCTACGTGGAGAACTCGCGTCGCTTCGTCGCCGAGCTTCGCAGGATCGATTGACCCTCGTCGCGCCGCGGCGGTCTGCTGGGCCTGCATCGACGCGCCGGCGGCGCAGGGGCCGGCAGGCACCCGTGTTCAGGCGGTCTGGACTCGCTTCCGGTTGCGGGTGGAGACGACGCTGACCCTTTTGGCCACGGCCCGTCGCTCGCCGGCGACGTCGCGGCTCAAGGCGGCGAGCTGCTCGAGGCCGGGGCCGTAACAGGCCTCGAGCTGCTCCCCGAAGTCCTGGGAGATCTGCTGGACGTACATGTCGTGGCGGATGTAGCCCTTCACGGCTGCCGCGAGGAGAGCGTCGTCGGCGTAGAGAGCCTGCCAGTCACGACCTCCCGGCGCGAGGGCCCAGAGGACCCTCGTGCTGTCGGCTACGACGGCGAGGTGGCGGGCCTGGTGGTGGCGGTACACGACGCCGTCGGTCGTCACATGGCGGATGCTTCGTCCGTGCTCGATGGAGAACTCTTCCTTGCCGAAGTGCAGGGTGTCGGTGGCCACCCCTCGTTCGTCGGCGCGGGCGACCGACTCGAGGAACGCCGTGGTGTCGCAATTGATCGACATGTACACGTGCCGGTCAGCGGTGTCGAGCAACTCGATCGCCCGGCGCTCGATCGCCGGCCAGTCAGACAACGCCTCGAACGCCCGTACCTGCTGGCCGGGGTCCCCGGCCTCACGCATGAGACTCACCTCGGCGTCGGCGAGCCGGCGGCGGAAGCTCGTGTCCAGCTGGGTGAGAACCTGGGTCGGCGGGACCGCCACGAAGCGGAGCGGCTCTCCCTCGATGGCGATCGCCACCCCCTTGCGTGCCAGCCGCCGCAGGGTCTCGTACACCTTCGGCTGCGGGATCCCCGTCTCGTTCGCCAGGGCGTAGCCGGTCATCGGCGGGTTCCCGAGCAGGCCGATGTACGCCCTTGCCTCGTACTGGGAGAAGCCGAGTTCGACAAGGCGCTCCACCGTTCCCGAACCGGTCTCCGCCATGCTCACTCCCTACGGTAGAAAGAAGGACGAGGCCACTCTACCGGCAGCCCGCCTGGGTGAGGCGGCTGCTCACAGGCCGAGGACCGCCTCGGCGTTCTCGTGGAAGACGGCGTGCATCACTTCATCGCCGAAGCCGAGTTCGTCCCACTCTCTGAGGATCCGCTCGTAGGTCATCGAAGGGTGGTCGCTGCCGAACATGATCTTGCTCCGCAACCGGGCCCGGATGTCGGTGCGCAGACTCGGCGGGAAGTATTTCGGCGCCCAGCCCGACAACTCCCAGTACACGTTGCCCTTGTGGAGGGCCACGGCCGTCATCTCGTCGATCCACGGCCATCCCGGGTGGGCAGCGATGATCGTGAGATCCGGGAAGCGGGCCGCAAGACGGTCGATGGCTGCTGGGTGAGCGTGCCGGAGAATGGCCCCCATGCCGCCCGGCGTGCCAGCGCCCATCCCGGTGGTGCCCACGTCGACCATGACCGGAACCCTGAGTCCCGTGATGGTCTCGAACAGCGGGCTCAGCTCCTCGTCGTCGACTGAGTAGTGGCCCATTATCGGGTGGAAGTGGAAGCCGAGGGCCCGGTACTCTCGGACCGCCTGCTCCGCCTCCTTGATGGCGACGTCGCCCTTCAGGGGATCGACCGTGGCCCATGCCTGGATGAAGGTGTCCTGGTAGCGGTCCCTGAGATCGGCCACGTAGCTGTTCGAGCACGGGGGAGCTCCGCTGAGCGACTCGATGTCGAAGGCGACGAGCACGGCCTCGACCCCGACCCTTCGGATATCGGCCACCACGTCGGTCTCGCTCCGGGCGACCCACGGCTTCGACCAGTAGTCCTCGAGAGCGGCGACGTAGGGACCCTGCGAGGCCAGCCAGACGTCGGTACCGGGATAGCAGTGGAGGTCGATGCGTCTCATGTCTCTCCTTCCACCCTACTGAGGTAGGTGGGCATGGCCACTATATATACCGACGACGTCTCACAGGTAGCCGCCGGCGGGCCGGGAGCCTCGCTCCGCTGGCTCAGTGGAAGGCACTGCCACCGTCGACGACGACTGTCTGGCCCGTGATGAAGCCCGCCCCAGGACCGCAGAGGAACCGGGCCGCACAGGCGAGGTCGGCGGGCACCTCGTCCCGGACGAGGCTGCGAGAGGCGGCGGACTGTCGGATCGAGTCCGTGAAGCCCTCAGCGTTCGCGAGCACGCCGTCGCTCATGGTGAAACCCGGTGCGATGGCGTTCACCCGGATGTTGTCCGTCCCGAGCTCCCTGGCGAGCGACCTTGTGAAAGCGACGATGGCACCCTTGCTGGCGACGTAGTGGAGGCGCCAGGGGACGCCCTTGAAGACGGTCCCCGACGCCAGGTTCAAGATCGCCCCTCCGCCGCGCTCTCGCATCGAGCCGGTGACGGCACGCGAGCAGAGGTACGTGCCGAGCACGTTGATCTCGAACACGCGCCGCCACTCCTCCAGGGGGATCATCTCGAATGGGCCCCCCGTGGTCTCTGCGAACAGGGCGGCGTTGTTGACGAGGATGTCGACCCCGCCGAAGTGGTGGCGGACCCCGTCCATCATCTCCCCGACCGACTGTTCCGAGGAGACGTCGGCATACACGCCGAGGATCTGTGGGGAGGCGTCCTCGGGCAACGTCGCCGCCATGATCGACGCAGCCTCCTCGGCGCGCCTCACGTCGGCGATCACGATGTGGGCGCCCGCCCGTGCGAGTTCGGCGGCGATGGCACGACCGATTCCGGAGGCACCTCCCGTCACGATCGCGACCTTCCCCAGTAGCTCCATCGGCTGCCTGCGTCTCCCAGCCCCTGCCGGGGGATCGACTTGCTCTCAGTCGCTCCCCTGTTGGATACCTACGATAGTAGATAGGCAAGACGGGTAGCGACCCATCGAGAGCGCGGGTCCGCCGGGAAGCGATCGGCGAGAAGCGCCAGGACCAGCCGGAGCGCTCGCCGTCCCACCCGGAGGCGGCTGATCCCGCAGCGGGCAGCGCACCGAGCCGGCCGTGCGTGCCGGCCGGCAACTACGCTCCTCTCCCGGTTGCGTCGGTGCCCACACCGTCCCGGCCCCGCGCCTGCGAGCTAGGCGGGCGAGGCGAGGTGCTTTCGCATCTGGAGGGTCGTGATCTCGTAGCCGGAGCCCTCATAGAGGTGACGAGCGACCGTGTTGGAGCCGAAGACGTTGAGCCCGAGGGCCGCGACGCCGCGGCCGGCCGCCTCTCGTTCGCCTGCTTCGAGCAGCACCCTGCCGTAGCCCTTCCCACGGAGCTGCTCGGCCACCTCGATGTCGTAGATCCACCCGCCCTGTCCTGACCCGGGCCGGTGCTCGAGGGCGATCCAGATGATCCCGGCGGGCTCGCCCTCGAGGGTCTCGGCGATGCGGAGCAGCATCCCCGGAGAGTCGGCGCCGCCGGGAAGCAGGCGGTCGGTCTCCTCTGAGGCGAGCGTCTCGGCCTCTGCAAGGCTCCAATCGCCGGCGCGGACGTGCTCGGCGGCGTAGCCGGTGACGAGACGCGATCTGTACTGCGCGAACTCTTCACCGGTCATCGGGCGCAGACGGATCTCTGGCATGGGGTGCATTCTGACCTCGGGCAGCATGGGTGTGACGGCTCCCGCCCGAGTTGCGCCCGGCTTCCTGGCAGACGAGCCCTGACGGGGCTCTCGTTTGACGACTCTCTCGTCTTGCACCTTGGAGGATGGCAAGCTCGCGGTGAAGCGGTATGGCTCGTTCCGTTCTCCTCGCCCGGTACGACACCGGTGCGCTCGATCACCGAGGGCGCGGTCGGGGTAACCGGGAGCCTTGAGGACGGGAGGAGGATCGGCACCGAGGCGACGGGTGCCGCACGAACCGGAACGAGCTTGCGCTACGAGTGGCCCCGCCGCTCTTCGGAGGCCCTCTCGGCTCAGGCTTCACCGAGGGTAGGAGAGCCTGCCGCGCCGTCGGAGGTGCTCGGCGCAGGCACGACTCGGGCGGCTCGACCGTTCCGGACGATGCGCCGCCCAGGTCGAGGAGCCGGGCCGGCTCTGAGCACCCAAGGTGGACGCCGAGGTTCGTGGCGCCAACGTGCCGTCCGGCCGTCCCGCCTCGAACAGCGAGATGGCGCGAGCCTGGGCCGCCCGTTCGGTGTTTGGATGGAGTCATGACGATCGAGCAGGACGGGATCCGGGTGGCGAGCGCCGCCCGCGAGATCGACGCTGAGGCGGGTCGCATCTTCGAGCTCATCGCGGACCCGGCACAGCAGCCTCGCTGGGATGGCAACGACAACCTGGCCGTGGCCGAGGAGGGCCAGCGGGTCCGCTCCGTCGGCGACGTGTTCACCACGAGGCTGACAGGTGGCGCCGTTCGCGAGAACCATGTGGTGGACTTCGTGGAGGGAAGGCGGATCGCCTGGAAGCCGGCAGAGCCCGGTCGCGAGCCACCTGGGCATCTCTGGGCTTGGACCCTGGAGCCACTCGGGCCGTCCCGGACGCACGTCACGCACACCTACGACTGGACCGAGCTGACCGACGAGCAGCGCTACGCACGGGCTCGGGCGACGACGCCCGAACGACTCCACGCCTCGCTCGACCGGCTCGCTGCGCTCGCCGAGGGCAGCTGAGACTGGGCCGCGAGCCGCCCGTTGAGGAGGCCAGCCGGGATGCTCTGGTTGTGTCGTTCCATGACCGTTCGCGGGCCCAGATAGCGTCACCCGGCCAGCAGAGATCGCTCCCGCTCCCGCTGAGACGGCGCGATCAGGTTCGACCGGGTGCAAAGACCGGGCGGGCGGTGAACGCCTCATGATGGGCGGTATCGGCCGCTGAGCTGCTGCACCTCGAGCCGCGCCTTGCCACGCGAGCGAAGCCGGGATTCGATGACGAGCGATGGGAGCCCTCCGGACATGAAGCTCTCCCCGGTGGGCGCTTGGTCACTACCGCCCGCGCTCGGTGGGACCGGGGCGCGGGTGACCGGCCGTGGCCTGCGGCCGTCGCCTCTCGGTGGCCTGACAGGGCCGGAGGCCGGGCGCCGGTCCGACCGGCATGCAGCTGGTGCCCGGTTCGATCGGAGTGTTCCAGCTGTGGGACCAACGACGAGGCATAGCCTGCCTGGCGATGGAGACCTCGACTGACCCCGACCCTCGCTGGGAGAGCTGGAGGCGGGCGAGACCCGAGCCCCTCGGACTGCACCTCGACACGGCCGCCGCCGGGAGGAGCTCGCGCGCCGTGCTGTCTGCGGTCTCCGACCATGCACTTCTCGAGGCGCGGGCGGGCGCTTACGTGGCGCAGGAGATGGCGGCCGACGCCCTCGCCGCAAGCCGGGCCGCAATCGGCCGGTTGCTCGGCATGCCGGAAGGCGGCATCGCCTTCGTCGAGAGCGCGAGCGTGGCGCTCAGCACGCTGCTCCAGGCCTGGCCCTTCGAGCAGGGAGCGACCGTCGCCGTGGCACCGAGCGAGTGGGGTCCCAACCTGGCGACCTTCACACGACATGGACTCGGGATGGTCGACCTGCGCGTCGATGCCGATGGCCATGTCGATCTGGCCGAGCTGGAAGACCTGCTCGCCTCGTCACCGCCGTCTATGGTCCACATCACCCAGGTGGCCTCGCACCGCCCGCTCGTCCAGCCCGCGACCGAGATCGCCACCGTGTGCCGACAGGCGGGAGTGCCGCTCATCGTCGACGCCGCCCAGGCTCTCGGGCACGTGGACACCGCCACCGGCGCCGACATCATCTACGCCACCAGTCGCAAGTGGCTCACCGGGCCCCGGGGGGTCGGCGTCCTCGCCGCCGCCCCGCAGTGCTCGGACCGGCTGCGGGCGACGCTCACGGCCTCGCATCAAGACCCGGCCGACGAGACGATCGGTGCCGCCCTCAGCTCGCGAGAGGCGCACCTGGCGGGGCGTCTCGGCCTCGGCCGTGCCGCCCAGGACCTCCTCGAAATGGGCCCGGCGGCGGTCTTCGAGAGGCTGGCGGCCGTCGGCCGTGCCACCCGCCGCATTCTCGGCAGCCTGGACAACTGGCGGGTGATCGGGCCCACTGACGAGGCGAGCGCCATCACGGCCCTCGAGCCCGCCGCGGGTCAGGACGTCATGGGAGTGCGCTCGCGCCTTCTTCGCGACCACGGCACGGTGACGACGGCCCAGCAGGTCTTCCGGGCGCCCCGCGACATGTCCTCGCTCACGTTGCGCGTGAGCCCTCACGTCGACTGCACCAGCGACGACCTCGTCCGCCTGAGAGAGGCGCTGGCGTCGTTGTGAGAGGTGTCCGGGGCGGCAGAGGCGCGGACGGCGCGCCTTCGGCCGGACGTGCGCCGGCCGCCGGATGCTCCTCGTGCCACCGGGATGGACACGACCTCGCCGCCCTCAAGGTTGAGCAGCGCCCGCGGGCGTGGCGCGCGATCTCGTCCGCGAAGTCCGACAGGGCTCTTCTCACGAGGCGGACGGCGCCATCGGGATGGGCACACAGGCGCCACGCGGTGCTCGACGGCTACGAAGAGCTGGGCGAGCGCTGCGACCAGATGGCGCTCTCGACGCCCGTCGGGCTCGACCTCGACGGCGATGGCCGGAGCCCGAGGGCGCAGGGGTCGCACTGCGCGCCGGAACGCGGGCTCGGTATCTCGCCACCCCGCCCGCCTCTGCCAGTCCGCAGGCGTCCTCCGGCGGAAGCGGTGGCGCCGAGGTACGGATCGAGGTTCCCGGCACCCTCGCCCCGTCCCTGGTGGAGGGAGCCGGCGCCAGCACGGGCGAGGCGAAATCACCCGACCGGGCCGGCCGGCCGGCGCCAGGCCGGCGCGAACCGGCTGTCGCCCGTCGGATCCCCCGGCAAAGAGGGCGGCGAGGCTTCGATACCCTTTGGCCATGGACGCCGGGAGCATCCGACACGCATATCTCGACTACTTCCGCGAGCGCGGCCATGTCCGCATCGCGCGGGCCAACCTCGTCCCCCGCGAGGACCCGACCACGCTCTTCACCGGCTCGGGGATGCAGCCACTCATCCCCTACCTGCTCGGGGCGCCCCATCCCGACGGCACGCGGCTCGTCGACTCGCAGCCCTGCTTTCGAGCGGAGGACATCGACGAGGTCGGTGACGCCCGGCACACGACGATGTTCGAGATGCTCGGCAACTGGTCGCTCGGCGACTACTTCAAGGCCGAGCAGCTGCCATGGCTGTTCAGCTTCCTGACCGAGGTCCTTGACCTCGACCCCGGACGGCTCTACGTCAGCGCCTTCGCCGGATCGCCCCGGTGGGGGATCCCCCGGGACGATGAGTCGATCGAGATCTGGGCCGGACTGCTCTCCAAGGCAGGTGTGAGCGCCGAGGTGGTCGACCTCGGGACGGCCGAGGAGGCGGCGCGCCGGGGCATCGGGCAGGGCCGGATCATCCTCTACGACGAGTCGCAGTGCTGGTGGAGCCGCTCCGGCCCGCCGGCGTCGATGCCCGCGGGTGAGCCCGGCGGCATCGACTCGGAAGTCTTCTACCTCTTCCCGCAGGTCGTCCACGACGCCGCCTTCGGGGTGCACTGCCACCCCCACTGCGACTGCGGTCGCTTCGTCGAGATCGGCAACTCGGTGTTCATGCAGTACCGGCGGACGGAGAGCGGCTTCGAGCGGCTCCCCCAGCCGAACGTCGATTTCGGCGGCGGCCTCGAGCGCCTCGCCATGGCGTCGATCGACGCTGACGACGTCTTCGAGGTCGACCTGTTGAAGTCCGTGACGGCTGCCATCGACGCCATGCTCCCGGCCGCCTCGAGCGGTGACCGCCGCGCCAAGCGGATCATCGCCGACCACGCCCGCGCGGTCGTCTTCCTCGCTCTCGACGGCGTCGAGCCCTCCAACAACACCCAGGGCTATGTCATGCGTCGCTTCGCCCGCCGGGCAGTGCGCCAGGGCCTTCTTCTCGGGATCGACTCCGGGCTCCTGTCGGCGCTCGTCGCCCCGATCGCCGCCAGCTACCAGTCCGCCTACCCGGACCTGGCGGACCGTGCCGGCCACATCACTGCGGTGCTCGACCGCGAGGAGAGCCTCTTCCGCAGGACCCTCGCCCGTGGCGTCCGGGAGCTCCCGAAGCTGGCCGGCCCGCTCCTCACCGGCGACGTCGTCTTCACCCTCTTCGACACCTACGGCTTCCCGCCCGAGCTCAGCGTGGAGGAGGCCCAGTCGGCCGGCCTCCCGGTGGAAGAGGGCTGGCGAGCGCGCTACGACCAGCTCATGGCCGAGCAGCGGGAGCGGTCCCGCACGGCGGCAGCCGGCATGTTCAAGGGGGGCCTGGCGGACCAGTCGGAGGCGACCACCCGCCTGCACACCGCCACCCACCTCCTCTACAAGGCGCTCCGGCTGGTCCTCGGTGACCATGTCGTCCAGCGGGGCAGCAACATCACGCCCGAGCGGCTGCGTTTCGACTTCTCCCACCCGGCCAAAATGACCCCGGAGCAGGTTGCCGAGGTCGAGCGGATCGTCAACCAGAACATCGCCCGCGACTGGCCGATGAACATCTCGCAGATGTCGCCCGACGAGGCCTTCGCCGCAGGCGCTCTTGGTGCCTTCGGCGACCGCTACGGACCCGTGGTCTCCGTCTACACAGCCGGCGATCCTTCCGGCGAGTGGTACAGCAAGGAGATCTGTGGTGGCCCACACGTCCGCCACACCGGCGAGCTCGGGCGCTTCCGGATCGTGAAGGAGGAGTCCTCCTCGGCCGGCGTCCGGCGCATCCGGGCGGTGGTCGAGGCCGCGGAGAGGGCGACCGTCTCGTCCTGAGCGCGGCTGCTCCGCCTCGGTCCACCGCCGACAGCATCACGGCTTCCTCGAGCCGGAGGCCGTCTCCGAGCAGTGACGACGGCACGCCGGCCGGGGTCTTGCCCCGGTGGGGCCGTCTCGCTCCGCGGACACCACCTGAACGGACCGATCGTCGCCGAGGGCTCCTCTGAGCGTTGGTGGCTGGTCGACTCCCACGACCGAGTGTCCCGCCACCGAGCGGCGAGGTTCCGCGGCTCGCCCGTGAGCGGTCCCGCCTACGCCATCGCAGACCGGAGCCGTCGTCATCTTCACGGCGGCCACCACCTCGTCGACATGCACGGCGGAGTGATCGCCTCCAGCGGCTGCCGACCGTTCCCGCCGGCTGCGCGGCGAGAGTCCATCGCGGCCGAGCGGTGGTCCTTGGCTTGACGGGCCAGGCCGTGGGCAACCTCGAGCCGGGTCCGGCGTCGAGCGTCGCGGCATCTTCATCGCCGCGGATCGTCATCGAGCCCAGTTGGGGAATCCGGACACCCAATGACCATGGTGTCCCAGGACTCCCTGCGGCCGACCACCCCGGCAGCGGCGCCAGCAGGAGCTGTGTCGTAGCGGCGAGAAGGGTCTCCTTTGAACCGAATAAATTCAAGTATTTGAGTTGACGTAGGGCCAGAGAGATAAGGTAGGAGAGGTCCGAAAACTGGCCCACGGGACCGCCGGTCGCCTGTGACCGTCCATTGTGCTCCTCGATGTTCGAGAAGGGCGGGGGAGTGATCCGGCGGCGGAGTGCGGCGTGCGACGGGCGTTGTCGGGAGAGCGTGTTCGCTGCGGCAGCACCATAGAGGATCCGGGAGGAACTGATGAGTGTCACCGAAGTCACCGAGCAAGCAGAGGTGCGAACGAGTGACGACCTTCGGGGCTGGCTCGGGCAGGTGGAGGAGATCGGCGAGCTGCACACGATCGAGTCGGAGGTCGATCCGGTCGAGGAGATGGCCGCGACGACCTATCTCGCCGCTCAAGCCGAGGACGCACCGGCGATTCTCTTCACCAACGTGAGAGGTTCGCGCCCGGGGAGTCGAGCGTTGTTCAACATGGTGGGAAGCAGCCTGCGCCGCTACGCTCTCGCCTTCGGGCTCGACCCCGGCCTCGACGCACTCACGCTCGTCCAGGCGACGCGAGACCTGCTCCGGCGGCGGGTCGCGCCGGTGACGGTCGACGCCAACCGCGCGCCGATCAACGAGACGGTGCTGACGGGCGCCGACATCGACCTCGAGTCGCTTCCTGTTCCCCAGCACTGGCCACTCGATGGCGGCCGTTACATCGGCACCGCAGACGTCGTGCTCACCCGGGACCCCGACCTCGGGCACGTCAACATGGGCACGTACCGGATGATGCTGCATGACCGCAACCATGTGGGCCTGTATCTGAGCCCGGGCAAGGACGCGCGCCTGCACGTCGCGAGGAGCTGGGAGCAGGGAAAAGACGTCGAGGTCGTCGCCGTCTACGGCGTCCATCCGCTGTGGATGATCCTCGGTTCACAGGCCTTCCCGAAGAACCTCTCCGAGCTCGACGCGGTGGGCGGTGTGCTCGGAAGGCCCTTCGAGCTGGTGAACGGGACCGTGAACGATCTACCGATACCAGCAGCGGCTGAGATCGCCATCGAGGGAGTGATCCACGTGGGGGCGACGCGCCCCGAGGGTCCTTTCGGCGAGTTCACCGGCTACTACGGGCGTCCCGAGGGAAGCGCGCCTCTCGTCGAGGTGACAGCAGTCCATCTGCGGCGCGAGCCGATTCTGACCAACGCGCTCATGGCCGACCACCCGAGTTGCGAGATGGGCCTGTTCAACTGTGTCGCCAGATCGGCCCGTCTCTGGGATGACCTGGATCGCCTGGGCATTCCCGGGATCCGTGGCGTGTGGGCTCCTCCCGAAGCCGCCTCGGCCTTCGGCGTGCTCGTCGTCTCCCTCGAGCAGCGGTACGCGGGGCACGCGGCGCAGGTGTTGGCCCTCGCCGCTCAGGCGCCGGCGACCGCCTACTTCACGAAGTGGATCATCGCCGTGGACGAGGATGTCGACCCCACGGACTTCTCCCAGGTTCTCTGGGCCTTGAGCACCCGCTGCAGCCCTGCCAATGACATCGACGTCCTCCACGACACGTGGAGCACGTGGCTCGACCCCACTCTCAACCCGCCGGAGATCCGAGCGTGGGGCTCCAAGGGCCTCATCAACGCCTGTAGGGAGCATCGCTACCTCGCCCAGTTCTCGACGCGGACCGCGCTGTCGTCGGCGACCTTCGAGCGCGTGGCAAGCCGCTGGAGCCGGGACTTCGGCCTCCCCGGCGAGGCGCCTCGCCCCCTTGCCTTCGAAGGAGGGGTCTCTGACCTGTACCGCTATCACGAGACCGGTGAGCGTCTCTCTGGCCGTGAGAACGGTGCCAGCAGCCTCTGAGCTCGCGGTAGGCGGTGCGCGCCCTTGGAGGGTGCGTGCCGCTTGGCTCAACCCCGTGCCGATGTCCCGCTTGGCCGGTGGGCCGGTCCGCCCGCTCGGCACCCGCGCCGTAGGTCGGCTGGAGGCCGCCTGGCGTATCGCAGTGTGGCAGCCCGAGGGACTGCCGTCGTCCACCCGACAGGTCGGGAGGTGCTGCGGTAGCTGGCCGGCTCTGTGGCGCGAGGCGGCGGATCCCGATCCGGTCGGGACAACGACCTCACCTCCGGCCTCGGCATCACGCGGTCACGCCGGATCCAACGTGCTGTTCCATGCCACCATGGGCAATGTCGCCGTGCTCGACGACGCGTGGTCGAGCACGGGCTCGGAGCGGTCGGGAGGGCGCTCCGGCAGATGCACAAAGTGGCTCGACGCCCGGGACCGCCTGCAGGCAGGGCCATCAGACGCGACGCCGTGAGAGGTGCGGAGGAAGAAGGGGAAGCATGGTTCGGCCTATCACCGACGGCTTCGTGCCGTGGTCGCAGGAGGAGTCGGAGCGCTACCGGCGGGCGGGCTGGTGGGCTGGCCGCTCGCTCGGGGACGAGCTCTGGGATGTGGCCGCCAATCGCGCCGAACATCCGGCACTCGTGGACGGGGACATCCGCCTGACATACGCGGAGCTCGCCGCGCGATCTGACGCGGCTGCGGGGCGGCTGCTGGACCTCGGCCTCGAGCCTGGAGACCGCCTCCTCGTCCAGCTGCCCAACACGTGGCACTTCGTCGTCCTCAGCCTGGCCTGCTTGCGGACTGGTGTCGTGCCGATCATGGCGCTGCCGGCTCACCGGGAGCTCGAGTTGGCGCACCTCGCCCAGCTGTCGGAGGCCCGGGGGATCGCGGTGCCGTCTGTCTGGCGCGGCTTCGACCATCAGGCCTTGGCGGGCAAGCTGGCCGATGCCCTGCCGGATCTCGAGCACGTCCTTGTCGCCGGGGGTGCTCGTGACGGCTCCATCGACCTCGACGTCGTGTGCGCCGGCCCCGAGGGGCGACCGCCGGAGTTGGCGTCGCCGAGTGGCGGGGACATCGCGCTCTTCCTCCTCTCCGGCGGCACGACCGGTCTGCCGAAGCTCATCAGCCGCACGCACCAGGACTACGCCTACAACGCCAGGTGCAGCGCGGTGACGAGCGGCATGAGCGGCGACACGGTGTACCTGGCCGCGTTGCCAGCCAGCCACAACTTCGCACTGGCCTGCCCGGGCGTCCTCGGTACCCTGCTGAGCGGCGGCACGGTCGTCATGCTGGCCTCACCGGAGCCAGCTGGCGCATTTGCAACCATCGCCCGCGAGCACGTGACCCACACTGCCGTTGTACCTGCTGTGGCGCAGCGCTGGATGGAGCGCCGGGAGCAGGGGGCCGGCGATGATCTGAGCTCGCTCGAGGTTCTCCAGGTCGGAGGGGCGCGAATCGCCGATGAGCTCGCACGGCGTGTCACCCCGCTGCTCGGATGCACCCTCCAGCAGGTTTTCGGCATGGCCGAGGGGCTCATCAACATGACCCGCCTCGATGACCCGCCGGACGTGATCTGCTCGACCCAGGGCCGCCCCATGAGCCCGGGCGACGAGGTGCGCCTGGTCGACATAGAGGGTAGGGGGGTCGGGCCCGACGAGTCCGGACTGCTCCTGACCCGCGGGCCGTACACGCCCCGCGGCTACTACCGAGCGGAGGAGCAGAACGCGAGGGCGTTCACCCCGGAGGGTTGGTACCGCAGCGGAGACGTCTGCCGCACGACCCCGGAGGGCAATCTCGTCGTCGAGGGCCGCGACAAGGACATCATCAACCGCGGCGGCGAGAAGGTGTCAGCGGAGGTGGTCGAGAACCTCGCGTACCAGGTCGCCGACGTGCGAGAGGCGGCCGCTGTCGCCATGCCCGACCCGGTGCTCGGTGAGCGGGTGTGCCTCTATGCCGTCCTCAGGCCAGGGGCGAGTCTGGACCTCACGTCCCTGCGCGCTCGGATGACCGAGGCAGGGGTGGCCGCCTACATGCTGCCCGAGCGGCTCGAGCTCTGCGACGAGATCCCGAAGACTCAGGTGGGAAAGATCGACAAGAAGGCCCTGCGCGAGCGAGTTGCCCGGCTGGCTGCAGCCGGAGAGCTGTCTGCGCACTGATCGGCTGCCCGGCATGCGCCGGTGGTGCCGCGAAGTCAAGGGGGGCGAGCCATCGGCCGACACCTGGTACGCGAAGCACTCGCCGCGTGGGGCGCTTGAGCGACTTGCTGGCGGGCCGTGAGAGCGACGAAGGACCGGGTCCCTTCGGGCTCCCACTGCAGTCTTCCAGGTCGGCCGTTGAGCATGCTTGCCGACAGGGACCGGGCCGGAGAGGCGCCTCCGGACAGCCACGGCCGGAGCGGCGGTCGCCCCCGAATGCCCTGACGCCGTCGCCGCTCACGAGCTCTCCTCTGCGCCGCCGAACCCCCGAGGGGTCTGAGCTCTCCACAGCGGGATGAACGCCAGGACGGCGACGCACTGGACCGCCACCACGAAGTAGATGGCGTCGTCGATCGAGATGTCGTAGAAGACGCCGATGAGGGCGGAGCCAGCCAGCCAGGCCACCCCGTAGACGGCGGTGAAGGTCCCGAAGCCCACGCCGCGCCGGCCGGCGGGGACGAGGTCGGCCACCGCCGCCCGCATGGTCGACTCGTGCACGCCCATCACCGCTCCCCACAGCACGGCACCGGCCGAGACGAGCGGTACCGCCGTCGAGAACGACAAGAACGGCACCGCAGCTCCGAGGAGGGGAAGCACCACGAGGCCACGCAGGCCGAACCGGTCGTACACCCGTCCCGAGACGAGGGCAGTAAGGGCGGCGACCCCCATGGCGAGCGCGTACAGCACGGGGATGACCGGTTCCGAGACGACGTGGTGGCGCTGAAGGTGGTAGGCGAGTACGGCGAAGGTGGAGAAGCCGGCGAGCGTGGCGGCGCTGAAGGCGGCGTACTGCCAGTAGCGACGGCTGAAGCCCCGCAACGACACCGCCCTCGTCTGGGGTGCCCGGACGCCCCGGTCGTAGGCGGCGGGCACCGGGACCCGGCGGCGCAGGTACCCGAGCACCGCCAAGGCGGCCACTCCGGGGACGGCCAGCACCACGAAGGCGTCATGGTAACCGTGGTGGGTCGCGAGCACCGCGGCCACGACGAGCGGTCCGACCATGGCGCCCGACTGGTCGAGTGCCTCGTGCGCGGCGAAGGCGCGGCCCCGGCCGAGGTCGACGCTCGCCTCGGCGAGCATCGTGTCACGGGCCGGGGTCCGCACCGCCTTGCCGAATCGCTCCGCCACGACGAGCAGGCAGGCGACGCCGAGCGGGCCACCCGCGCCGAGCAAGGGCACCGATACCACTGTGATGGCGTAGCCGGTGATGCTGATGGCCCACTGCCGGCCGCTGCGGTCCGACCAGCGACCGCTCGCGAGGCGGAAGACGAGCGCCACTGCCTCGCCGAGTCCTGTGATGACACCGACGAGCGCTGCGGAGGCTCCGTAGGTGGCCAGATAGGGACCGACGATGCTGCGCGCCCCTTCGTACACGAAGTCGGCGAGGCCGCTCACGACGCCGAAGACGAGCACGAAGCGGAGTGGACCGAGCCGGTTCGGGCCGGTCGTCTCCCGCACACCCTCGCTCATCGGCTCCTGCCTACCCCACCGGGGATCGCGGTGCACCCGCGCCGCCGCTCTCCATCGCCGTGGGCCTGGCGGAGGCCGGTGTGCCTACGACTGCCGCCAGCCCCGGCGAGCGGCGCCGGTCACACGTAGCCCACCGAGGTCCAGATTGCCGCGCCCGCCCCGATCCGGTAGTCATCTTCTCCATGGCAACCGCCTCCCTCGAACAGCGCTATCGGGGGCGCAGTCTCTGGCTCGACCACGCGCCCGGGCCGCTCTCGCCTCGTCCGTCCCTCTCGGGTGACGCCCAGTTCGATGTGGCCGTCGTCGGAGCGGGCTTCACTGGGCTGTGGACCGCGTACTACGTGAAGCGAGACCGGCCCGACGCCCGAGTCGCCGTCGTCGAACCGGAGATTGCCGGCTTCGGGCCGTCGGGCAGGAACGGCGGCTGGGTGTCGGCCAGGATCGCTGGCAGCCCGAGCGTCTATGCCGAGCGGCACGGGCCCGAGGCGGTCCGGCGGGCGGAGCGGGAGACCTTCTCGACGGTGGACGAGATCGGCCGCGTGGCGCGAGAAGAGAGGATCGACTGCGGCTTCGAGAAGGCGGGCACCGTCGACCTCGCCATGACGGCGCCTCAGGTCTCGCGCGCCCGCAGCGAGATCGATGCGGCCCGAAGGATCGGCCTCGGCGAGGACGACGTGCGGGTGCTCGAGGCGAGCGAGCTCGAGCAACTCGTGTGCGTCCCCGGCTGCCGGCTCGCCCTCTACTCTCCCCACTCCGCCAGGATCGACCCGGGCGCGGCTGGCGAGGGGAGTGGCCGAGGCATGCGAACGCGCCGGCGTGGTCATCTTCGAGCGGACCGAAGCGCTGCAGGTCGTCCCGGGGCGGGTGCGGTGCCGCCAGGGCACACTGACCGCGGACCACGTCCTTCGCGCCACGGAGTCGTACACCACCGAGCTGGCGGGAGAGAAGCGCCGCTACCTCCCCCTCTACAGCCTGATGATCGCGACCGAGCCGTTGTCGGAGGCGACCTGGCGGGAGCTCGGCTGGCGTGACGGGCTGACCATCCGGGACAAGCACCACGTCTTCTTCTATGCGCAGCGCACGACCGACGGCCGGATCGCGATCGGCGGCCGCGGCGCGCCCTACCACCTCGACAAGCCGATCGATGAGGCGAGGGAGCGCAACGCCGGCGTATACGAGCGTCTGCAGGCGACGATCCGTCGGCACTTCCCGGCGGCCGGCGATGCGGCCGTCACGCACCACTGGGGTGGCCCGCTCGCCGTTCCGAGAGACTGGTGCATGAGTGTCCACTACGAGCGGTCGACCGGCTTCGGCTGGGCAGGCGGCTACTCGGGTCATGGGCTCGTCGCGTCCAACATCTCCGGCCGCACGCTCGCGGACCTCGTTCTCGGCCACGACAGTGATCTCGTGACGCTGCCGTGGGTCGGCCACCGGGCTCGCCCCTGGGAGCCGGAGCCGCTGCGCTACCTGGCGTCGCAGGCGATCGTCAACGTCCTCGCACACGGCGCAGCCGTGCGGGTCTGGCCCGGTGACGACGAGGGTGACCACCCCTTCCAGGGCCGACTGGCGGCTCTACCAGGCTCAGTCGCTGACCCTCGCCGCCCAGGTCGAGGCGTTCCAGTCGGCCGCAGCCAAGGCCGGCATCGACATCGTGCTCAGCCCCCAGACCGTCCCGACCATGGACTCCCTCGGCGGCGTCTGCCCGGGTTCCCCGCCGTGCAACTGGGGGATCAAGATGTTCGCCAACTGGCTCTGGGACTACGGCGACACGGACGTCGAGCCGACGGGAGGACAGTCGTTCGGCACGGGCAACTACTGGGGCGGGGGCTTCAGCTCCAAGCAGGCTGACGCGCTGATCAAGGCGAACGCACCGGGTGTCCGGGCTCGCTCCTCTCTACGCCTACCAGAACTACATCTCCCGCCAGGTAGCTGCTCTCTGGTTCCCCACCTGGGCCAACCAGATCTCGGTCGTGAAGAGCACGCTGCACGGGTGGCAGCCTCAGCAGACCTTCGGGTTCCCCGAGTGGTCGAACTGGTACTACGGCTGAGGGGGCGGTCGGTGGTGTCGTGGGCTCGGGTCGCCCCGTCCCCGTCGGGCTCGCTTCGAGCAGACCGAGCGGCCTGAGCCCACCACGACCGGGCTGGTCCCCTCCGGCCCGGTGGCATGGCCGACCGCGGACCGTCGCCGTCCATGGCGGCTCACCGCCCTGCTCCGACACTCTTCCGGACCGCACCGGGGTGGATCGCTGTTCTCTCACCGCCGCCAACGGCGTGCCCCGGCCAGAACCGGGCGAGGGCTGCAGGCGGTCGGGACGACACCGCGAGGGCGCGCCACGCCGAGAGCCTGTCGGCCTGCCCGACCGCCGTGGGCCTCGGCGCTCCTCGGGGGCATCGGGTCGCCATGGCGTCCACCGATGCAGCTGCGCCCGCACGGGCCGGGACCCGACGACCGGTAGGCCGGATGCCCGGCCAAGCCGTCCGACGTCGAGTGCCTTCGTGCGCTCGCCGTCCTGGCCGTGGTCGCCTTCCGCGCCGGCGTGCCCCGGGGTCGGCGGCGGTTGTGCCGGCGTAGACGTCTCCGTCGTCATCTCGGGATACCTCATCGGCGACGACCTCTTCGACGGGCTGCGCGCCCGGGGCCGGCTCTCCTCGGCCGGCTTCTGCACCCGGCGTGCACGCCGTCTCCGGCCCTCGGCTGTCCTCGTCCTCGTGGTGACGACAGCAGTCTCGGCCGCCGTCCTGCGGCCGCCCGAGGTGCCCCCTGTCGAGCGGGACGCACTGGCGGCCACGGCCTATGTCGCCGACCACCGCTTCGCTGCCGAGGCGAAGAACTACCTGTCCGGCCACGCCACGAGCCCGTTCCTGCACCCGAAGGCCGGTCGCCGGCCCGGGCGGTCTCTTGATCGCCGTCACTTTCCTGGCTGCCACAACTGAGCACCGGGCCAGAGGCCCGAGCCGGGCTCTGGCGCCCACAGGTCTTGACTATCTCTCCAAGGTGGTCATACTTCGGGGCTGTGGGTGCGGGGGCTGTCGTCCTCACGCCGCCGACGAAGGTGGGCGACGCAGAGAGTCGTCCGCCGCCTGTGTCGGCGCGGCTGCTGGGTTCTTTCGCGGTGTGGGTGGAGGAGCGAGAGGTGGAGGGCTGGCCGCGCCCTCCGGCTCGGCGGCTGGTGCAGCTGCTGTTGATGGCAGAGGGGCACAGGGTCACCAGGGTCGAGGCGGCGGGGGCGGTGCTGCCTGACGCTCCCCCCGAGCAGTGCCGGCGGGCGGTGAGCAAGGCGTTGAGCCAGGCCCGCGAGGTGTTGGGGGCGAGGGCGATCGTGGCCGAAGGCGCCTATTTGCGCCTGGGCGGCGAGGTGGGAACCGACCTGGACGAGGTTCGTGGCGGGTTGCGCTCGGCGTTGGGGATGGGGTCCGGGGCGGCAAGGCGACGGCTGCTCGAGAGGGAGTTGGAGCGAGTGTCGCCGCTGCTGCCAGGCGAAGCGGACGCCGACTGGGTGGGTAGTCCGCGCCGGCAGCTCGGGGAGCTGGTGAGGGCTGGGCGGGTGGCCTTGGCAGAGGAGATCGAGTCGGCGTCGGGATCGACGGAGGGGTGGGAGAGTGCCTTCGAGGTGGACCGCTCCGACGAGGAGGTTGCGGTCGGCCTGATCGGGGCTCTTCGCCGGACCGGCGCGGACGCCCGGGCCGTCCAGGTGTACCGGGCGTGCCGCGCCGAGCTGACCCGGCATGCCGGTGCGAGTCCTTCGGCCCAGCTCCAAGACGCGGTTCGGGGTCTCTTCCCGGTCGCCCCCGAGCCGATGGGTGTCGGGGGTGGCCTGTTGGGGCGCGACGCTGAGATGAAGTCGATGCTGGGATGGCTGCGCGGGGCCGAGGACCACGCCGGGGGGGCGGTGTTGGTGTCGGGGCTGGCGGGGATCGGCAAGACGGCGATCCTGGAGGCGGTGTCCGCCTCGCTGCGCCAGCAGGGCTGGCGGGTGGGTTGGGCGGTGGCCGGTGCCGGCGACGAGCTGGTGCCCTATTCGGCCCTGCGGGCGGCGTTGGCCGATGTGCTGGGCTCGGCTCCATCGGGGGTGGGGGTCCCTGCTTCCATCCGGGCGCTTCTCAGGACGGGCGGTCGTCGACGATCAGAGGTCCGCTGGGCACTGCCGATCCTTGCGGCGGATCTGGCCGGTTTGTTGGATCGCCTGGCTGCGGCCGCCCCGGTGCTGTTGGTCATTGACGATGTGCACCGCTGTGATTCCGCGACCCATGACCTGGTTGGTCGGGCAGTGACCGCCAGACCGGCCCGGTCGTGGTCGCTGCTCATGTCGGCTCGAACCGACGAGCCGGGTCGTGCGGTGCCGGTGCTTCCCAACGAGGTGTTGGTGCTTGGCCTGGGAGGCCTTGAGGTGTCGGTGGCGCAGGCACTGGCCCGCCGCCACCTGGAGTCGGCGGGGGTGGCGCCGGAGCGGCGGGAGGAGCTGGCGACCCTCGTGGGAGGCTGGAGCGGGGGTAACCCGTTGTTTCTGGTCGAGCTGGTCCGCCACGTGGCCGCAGGGGGGGTGGTGTCGGCTCAACAGATCGGCTCGGTGCCCGCACGGGTGGTGGAGCTCTTCGAGCAGCGGCTGGCAGGGTGTTCGACCGGGGCGCGGTCGACCCTGCCGCTCGTCGCGCTGGCCGAGCCGCACACCGACTTGGCGCTGGTTGCCGAGCTGGAGCAGACCCTGGGCCTCGACCGGGCTTTGGCGGCGGGGGTGATCGACGAGCTGGTCTCCTCGGCGGTCGTGGTCTGGACGAGAGGGAGGCTGCGTCTGTCGCACCCTTTGTGGCGCCAAGCCGCCCTCTCGAGGTTGAACCCGCTGCGCCTGGCCAGCTTGCACAGTCAGATCGCCGACGCCTTGGACCGCCTTCCCGGCCGGGAGCTTGTGGCAGCCGGCCACCGCATCGGGGCGTTTCGCTCCGTGCCGGTGGCGGACTATGCCGAGGCCGCTGCGCGCGCCGGGCTGGACGCCGGGCACGTTGCGCGCAGCCTGGTGGCTGACGACTCAGCGTTGCAGCTGCTGGCAGCAGCCCTGGCCGCGTTCGAGGCGGTTCCGGCCAGCCGCCGTCGGAAGCTCCGCCGAGCGGCATTTGCGGGGTGGATGGACATCGGCCATATCCGCAGCGACCGACTGGAGCTCGACGCTGCCGCCGCCGCATTCGAGCAGGCGCTTGGGCTGGCAGGGGGTAACAACGAGTTTGCCGCCGGCTGCAGCGCCTTGGGCGGGGTGTGCTACAAGCGCGGCGACTTCGAGCAGGCTGAGGCCACCTATGAGCGTGGGCTGCGCCTGGTTGCCGGGAGATCGGTGTGGGCCCAGGCTCGTCTCGGGGCTGACATTGCCTGGGCTCGCCACCGCCGTGGCGATGTCGACGCTGCCCTTTCGGGTCTGGCCGCCGCCGCTGCTCAGTTCGCCTCGACCAAGGACAAGGTGAGCACGTCTCGCTGTTTCGATCTGCTCGCGGTGCTGTTGCAGGCGGCGGGTCGTCTCGACCAGGCGTTCGCCGCCTCCGACAGGGCCTTGGCCATCGCCGAGCGCTGCAGGGACGTTCGTCTGGTCCCCAGCCTGGCCATTCACCGCTCGGGGCTGTTGCTCGCCGCCGGCTCGGCCGCCCAGGCCGAGAGCGAGGCTCGCCGCGCGCTTCGAGCGGCCCGCCGTATCGGCGACCGTTATGTGGAGACAGTGGCCCAATGGCAGCTGGCGGATTGTCTTGACGCCACCGGCGATCTCCAGGGTGCGCTCGCATGCCGTCGGAGCGAGCAGGCGGTGCTGGCCGAGCTGGGCAACAAGGTCCACCTGTCTCGCTGCCTGTCCCATCAGGCCAGCCTGCTCCACCGGCTGGGCCGAGGCCGCGAGGCCCTCGATCACGCCGCCCGGGCGCGACAGGCAGCGGCCGACACCGGCGACGCCGGTCTCTGCGAGCTTGTGGAAGAGAGGCTGGCGACCATGGGCGGGGCTCGGGTGTCATAGAGAGCAGTTGAAACTCGCCGCGCGCGGGAACACTTCGGGAACACCTTCCTCTTACGGTCAGCGCTGACGAGACCCGGTGCCCAGGGAGGTGGCCATGTCGGCGGTGCAGACCCGGAAGGTGGTCGAGGGGTTTCTCGGCGAGCACGGCAGCGAGTGGCTGGCCGAGGCTGTCGAGTTCTACGAGCCGGCCGCCGCGGAGCCCCACCGGGGCAGAAGCGACGTGGCCCAGTGGCTGGCCGGCTTCTACGGCGCGGCCTTCGACGGGGCCAGGGCCGAGCCTGTGGCACTGATCGTCGACGGCGAGCGCGCCGGCTACCAGTTCGTCTTCTCAGGCGTGCACAGCGGCTCGCTCTTCGGCGAAGCCCCCACCGGCCGGGCCGTGCGGGTACCGATGGCCGTCTTCTACGAGGTCAAAGACGGCGAGATCGTGAGTGCAAGTTTGTACTACGACACCGCCGGTCTGAGCGCCCAGCTCGGCTGGCCGGGCCAGCCGACGGGCCTCAACCCCGCGCACGACACGGCGAGGCAACCCTGATGAGTCCCTCCCCCCGGTCTCTCAGCCAGACCGCCGCGGCCACCGCCGACGTGGAGCAGCTGCTCGTTCGACGCTGAAACCGTAGAAGGAAGAGAAAGGAAGAGAGATGTCGAGATTTCGCTTCTTAGCGGTAGTGCCACTTGTCGGTGCCCTGTCGGGCGCTCCTGTGCTGGCTGGCGCGGCCCGGGCGGCGAGCGGCCCGGTGGCCTGCAGCGGCACGGGGTCGTTCGGTCCGAGCGGAGCGGTGATCGGCAGATCGGCGGGCGGCGAGGTGATCGTCTCGTTCCCGTTCGACGGAGTGCACCCGTACTGCCCGGCACCGGGAGGCGTGGATGACGTTCAGGCGAGCATCGCCGGTACCTTGAGCGAAGAGATCACGGCGCAGGGCCACTTCGCCCTGCAATTCGCCGAGACCTTGACGCTCCCGGGCGGCTCTGGAGCCGACCAGTGGCGTGGGGAGGCATCGGGGACGATCTCCAACGGCTTGCCGGTCGTCTTGGTGAGTGAGGTACGCACGGTCGGAACGGGTACGGGCGAACTCGCAGGCGTGGTCGGCCACGGCAGGTTCCAGATCACCGGATTCGGTGGCTATGGCCTGGAGTTCTCAGACGAGATCTTCTACTTGTACCCGTGAGCTCTCGTTGCCTCAGTCGGCGGCCACCAACCTGGCCCGGCGGCGGTTGCCCGTAGCTGTCCGCCGACGCGGATGGGGTTTCCCGGCACCTCTGCCATCGGTGTGGCCTGCTCCACAACGCCGGCTGCCGCACCTGCCGGCTGGACGGGGACCGAGCGTTCCACTCGTACCGCGAGCCTTGGCCGGACCTCAGCGACCCACGCAGCCCGATGCGTACCGGCTCCAGTCCGAGCTGACCGTCCAGAGGTGGCCTCGGCGCTAGGTGGCCAGGGACCGACCCTGCGTCTTCGCCCGACGGGCTCGACTCCGATGTCGTCGACACCGTCAGAACACGAGCGCTCACGGCGCCCTCCGAGGCGGTCGCTCCCACTCCCGGCTCAGGCGGCTGCCGACTTGGCGCCGCCTGTGGCGAACACCTCGACGAGCTTCGAGCAGAAGGCGTCGAGGTCGTCCGGCTTCCGGCTCGTCACGAGCACGTTCGGCCCGGTCGGACAGACGAAGACCTCCTCGTCCACCCAATTCCCGCCGGCGTTGGAGATGTCGGTCCTGAGACTCGGCCAGGACGTGAGGGTGCGTCCCCGGACGAGGTCGGCCTCGACGAGGGTCCAGGGGCCGTGGCAGATGACCGCCGCCGGCTTGCCGGCCTGGAAGAAGCTCTTCACGAACGAGACCGCCTTCTCGTCGGTCCGCAGCTGGTCGGGGTTGGCCACCCCGCCGGGGAGCACGATCCCGCCGTAGTCCTCCACCTTCAGATCACCGGTCGAGAGGTCGGCCTGGAAGACCTCGCCCTTGTCGAGGTGGTTGAAGGCCTGCACCTTGCCCCTCGCCGGGGCGGCCAGGACCGGTGTGCCGCCGGCCTGCTCGACCGCTCGCCAGGGCCTCGTCAGCTCCACCTGCTCGACGCCCTCGTTCGCCGTGAGGAACGCGATGGTACGACCAGAGAGTTCGTTCGCCATTGAGACACGCCTTTCCGCCGCGGGATCCCGCGGCCTCGGCTCGCGCGCTACCCGGCCCGGCGTCGCCCCAACCACGCGGCGCCCGCGGGCAAGGATCAGCCTGCGTCCGGAAACAGGGGGGCGCGCCGGGAGAGGAAGCGCCCCATGCCCGGCTCGCCCACGAAGCGGCCGCCCTCGGCCACGCGCCGTCCCCGTGAGAAGACGAACGCCGGCCATCCCGTCGCCGTCATGCCTTCGTAGGGTGAGTGGTCCGTCGCCATGTGCAGCGCCGAGGCGTCGAGACGCTGCCGGGCGGCAGGGTCCCAGACGACGACGTCACCGTCGGCCCCGGGACGGAGCGAGCCCTTCTCCGGCCAGAGCCCGAAGAGCTTGGCCGGCGCCTCGGCGCACAGCCTCACCCAGTCCGACCGGCTGAGGCGCCCGGCGACGACCCCCTGCCATACAAGGCTCATCCTCGTCTCTATGCCCGGGAGGCCGCCCGGGATCTCGGTGAAGTCGGCGTATCCCTCCTCTCGCCCGCGCACCCCGGCGCGCCGGTCCTTCTGCCAGAAGGGGCAGTGGTCGGTGGCGACGGTCTGGATCTCACCCCGCCCGAGCCCCTCCCACAGCTCCTCGACGTGCCAGGGGTCACGCAGCGGCGGTGTGCACACGAAGTCGGCGCCCTCCTCGGAGGCGAGGGCGGTGGTGTCGAGGTAGAGGTACTGCGGGCAGGTCTCCGCCAGGATCTGGACCCCGCGCTCCCGGGCCCGGCGCACCTGCTCGAGCGCGGGGGCGGCCGAGAGGTGGACCACGTAGACGGGACAGCCCGCGACCTCCGCCAGCGCGGCGGCACGCCCCGTCGCCTCACCCTCGAGGACAGCCGGCCGGGTGGTGGCGTGCTCGATGACGCCGGTTCGGCCCTCCTCGACTGCCCGCCGCCTGAGCGCCTCGATGGCGCCGCCGTTCTCGCAGTGCAAGGTCACGAGCCCGCCGTGGCGCGAGGCCGCCTGCATCACCTCGAGGATGACGCCGTCGTCGACCTGCAGCAGCTCGGGGTAGGCCATGTAGAGCTTGAACGAGGTGATGCCCGCCTCGACGCAGCGCGCCACGGCCGCCTCGCCGACCGCCTCGGTGAAGGTCATGTGGAGGCCCCAGTCGACCGAGGACGGCTCGGCCCATCGCTTCCAGGTCGCCATGGACTCGAGCGGGTCCTCGCCGCGGTAGGCGGTCACGTAGTCGATGATGGTCGTCGTCCCTCCGACGGCCGCAGCTGCCGTCCCGGTCTCGAAGTCGTCGGAGACACGGACGTTCCCGACCGGGAGGTGCAGGTGGGTGTGGGCGTCGACGCCGCCTGGGACGACGAGGAGCCCGGTGGCATCGACGACCTCCTCGCCGTCGAGCGCCTCGAGAAGCCCTGCCGCCGCGATGCGCCCGTCGGCGCCGATCCGGAGGTCACCCCGCCGCTCCCCGTCGAGGTCGAGGAGGCTCCCGCCCCGGACGAGCACCTCTCTAGGAGTGCCCGGCGGCGGGCCGGCTGTCGGCCGTCCTCTCGGCGCCGATGCGGCTCAGGTAGTTGTAGACGGTGAACCTGCTCACCTGGAGCGCCTGGGCCGCCTCCTCCACCGACTTGCGGAGAGTGAAGGCGCCCCGTTCCTCGAGGAGCTGGACCGCCCTCTGCTTGTTCTCGCGCGACAGTTCCGCCAGCGGAGCGCCGAGCTCCCCGGCCACTCTGTCGAGCAGCCGGTCGAGGGCGCCGTTCAGGCCGTTCGGGCGGACGGTGCCGACGACCTCGCCCTCCCAGACGAGAGGGATGTCGAGGGGCTCGCCCGGTCCGCTGCCGGGCGGCAGGACGCTCGCCCCGAGCGCCTCGACGACGGGCCGCACGGCGGCGAGGAAGGGGTGCTCGCCCGCCGCCGCGGCGTCGGGTGCCGATCGGTGGAGCGTGGCCGCCCGCCTGCCCGCCGGGCCGCCCGCCCGCCTGCGGCTCCCTCCGCCGGCTGCCGGTCGTTCAGCCACCGTCGCCGTCGCCGGTGCTCACCTGGAGGGTGATCCGAACGGCACCGGCCGCCATGGCGGCCCGCACGACGTTGCCGACCGCATCGCTCACGTCGCCCAGCTCGCCCGTGACGACCGTTCCGAACGGGCCCACCGCGACCTTGCCGCCTGCCGCCCGGGCCGCATCCTCGGCGGCCTTCACGTGCGGCCCGGGAGCGCCCGGATCGAAGGGCTCGACGGTGAACTCCAGCTGGACGGCCACGCCAGGCGAGTGTACTTCGACGGCTTCGCGGCGCTCGTGGTCAGAGCCGCCGCCAGAGGCGCTCGGCCTGCTCGCGCGCCCTTCGCCTCACCTCGACCGGGTCGACGCGCGTCGGCACTCCCTCCTCGAGCACGACCGAGCCGGCGACCTCGACCCGGCGTGGCGAGACTCCCGGCGTGAAGGCGAGGTGCCATGGGTCGACCGGCGAGTACGACCACGTCACTCGGTCCTCGGCCGCCTCGGGGACGAGGGCCGTTCCCTCGGAGAGCCAGCTCCAGGGCGTCGCGGGGATGGCGGTGACGTCGGACTCGCGCAGGCGGGCGTAGGCGAGGCGGAACTCCTCCAGCATGTCGGCTCCGATGCCGTCGGTCCCGAGGACGACGGCGTTGTCGAAGCGTGCGGGGCGGGCGTAACCGACGGCGTTGTTCATGTTCGACCGGGCGTTGTGGGCGATCGTGCCCCTGAGAGGGCGGTCGAGGTGGATGCAGTGGGCGAGCAGCCAGTCCGCCCGGGCGTGCGGCTCGAGGCGGGCGCCCGCCGCCGCATCCGAGCGGTCCTCGGCGACGTGGATGTGGACGCCGGTCCCGAGGTCGGCAGCGAGCCCGGCGACGGCCTCGAGGGTCTGCTCGGACAGCGTGAAGGCGGCATGGGCGCCGACGAACCCCCGTCCGCCCGCACGCAGGTAGCGCTCGTTCTCGGCCAGGCCGGCCTTGGCGCCGTCGGCCCCGTTGCGGTCGGTCACCTCGTAGCAGCACGACACCCGCACGCCCACCTCGGCGCAGGCCTCCGCCACGACGTCGAGCGAGCCCTCGATGGCGCTCGGCGAGGAGTGGTGGTCGACGATGGTCGTCGTGCCCCGCTCGAGCGCCTCGAGGGCGCCGAGCATCGCCGACCACCGGATCATCTCGAGGTCGAGGGCGCGGTCGAGTCGCCACCAGACGAGCTCGAGGATCTCGGGGAAGTTCCTCGGCACCCGCGGCGGTGCGGGCATGCCCCGGGCGAGCGCCGAGTAGAGGTGGTGGTGGCCGCAGACGAGTCCCGGGGTCTCGCCCGGGCCGGGCTCAGTCGCCATCGCCGGCGACGGCTCCCTGCCGCATCGGCAGGGCGTTCCGCCAGCGGCCGTCGAGGTCGTGCAGGCAGGCGGCGACGGCGCCGGCCGTCGGGACGAGCCCGATCTCGCCCACGCCCTTGATGCCGTAGGGCGAGTTCGGCTGGGGGTGCTCGACGAGGATGGTCTCGATGGGCGGGACGTCCTTCGCCCGGATGATGCCGAGGCTGCGCAGCGTCATGTTCGTCGGCCTGCCCTCGGCGTCGGCCGGGAACTCCTCGCTCAGGGCGTAGCCGAGGCCCATGTGCACGGCGCCCTCGATCTGGCCCTCGCACAGGAGCGGGTTGACCGCCCGCCCGACGTCGTGGGCCGCCACCACCCGTTCGATCTTCCCCGACTCCCGGTCGGCCACGACGAGCTGGGCGGCGAAGCCGAACGTCGAGTGGACCACGGGGTGCTCGAGCCCCTCCTCGAGGGCGTTCGTCCAGTCGACCCGGTACTCGCCGAGGTAGTCGACGTCGGGGCGGCAGCCGTCCCCGAGCGCCGTAAGGCACGCGTCGCGCACCGCCCCGGCGCCCATGAGGGTCCCCCGGGACCCGGTCGTCTGACCGGCGCCGAGCTCGCGGGTGGTGTCGACGACGACGCGCACCGAGCCCGGGTCGACGCCGAGCTCCTCGACGGCGACCTGGAGGGCGACGGTGTGGACCCCCTGGCCCATCTCGGTCCAGCAGTGGCGGACCTCGACGGCGCCCGAGCGGTCGAAGCGGACGACTGCCCTTGCCACCTCCTCGAAGCCGTTCCCGAGCCCGGAGTTCTTGAGCCCGAGGCCGATGCCGACGGC
>JAJZZB010000243.1 GCA_021797795.1 Actinomycetes bacterium
AGATCGGGCAAGACTGTGGGCTGGGGGACGTAGCCCAACCGGCAGAGGCAGGGCGCTTAAACCGCCTTCAGTGAGGGTTCGAGTCCCTCCGTCCCCACCACATCGCCGTATTCGAACTTCGGCGAAGAGAAGAGCAGGTCGAAGGGCTCCTTGTAGGCGGCTTCGACCACGTGGCCGTCTCGCACGTGGACCTCGTCGAGCACGGCCGCGTTGAGCAGCCGCCGGGTCCGGTCACCGGCCCGGCGGTAGGCGGTGGCGCAGCGCGTGGAGAACCGGAGGGCGCGGTCCATCACGTCCTGCCAGTCGTCGAGACTCCCGTCGAGGACTGCTTGGCGTGACTCGATGCTGCGTAGCTCGACGCCGATGCGCTCCTGTTCACGCCGGAGCATGGTGACGTCGATGGCGGTGGCGTAGTAGGCCTCCATGAGCTTGTAGCGCTCGGAATCCAAGCGTTCGCGCTGGTTGGCGAGCAGCTCGCGCTCGGCCGTCGTGTCCTCGTGGCGGGTGGCCACCTCGGCGTCGATGGCCTCTCGCAGCCCTTCGGCCCAGTCGGCGGGCACCTCGATGCGGCCGTAGAGATCCTCGACCTCGGCTTCGAGCTGGTCGGCACTGACGTAGCGCTCCCGGCAACCCGTGCCATTGCGCCGGTCCTTCTGGCCGAGGCAGTAGAAGTAGGTGTAGGTGCCCTTGGAGTACTGGATCGAGAGGCGCCGCCCGCATACCCCGCAGACCAAGAGCCCCTTCAGGTAGTGGTGGTGCCGGCGCTCGCGCGTGCCGCGCATGGCCCGGCTGGCGAGCAGCTCCTGGACCCGATCAAAGGTGGTCCGGTCGACGAGCGGTTCGTGTTGGCCTTCGTACTCGACGCCGTCCCACTCGACGATCCCGACGTAGGCCCGATGGGCGAGCAGGTGCGCCATGCCCGAGACGGTCACCGCCTTGGCCGGGTAGCGGCCGTCGCGGCCCCGGTTGCGAAGCCCGCGGTGGGCCATCTCCTCGGCCAGGCGCTCGATGGTCCACTCGCCGGTCGCGTACAGCTCGAAGGCGATCGTCACGAGCGGGGCGCGTTCGGGGTCGGCGACGATGTGGGCCACCTGGCGACCGCCGATCGGCTCGCGGACGTTCAGGTAGCCGATGGGGGCCTTGTGGGGGTAGCCGCCGAGCTTCGCCTTCTGCCCCATGCCCTTTCGCACCTCTGCCGCCAGGTTGGCCGAGTAGAACTCGGCCATGAGGGCGTGGATGCCCTCGACGAGCCGTCCCGAGGCGGTCTCGTCGAGGTTCTCGGTGACCGACACGAGCACCACGCCGCGACGGCGCAGCAGCGCCCGAATAGCGATGTGATCTTCCATGTTCCGAGCGAGGCGGTCCACCTTGTGGACGACGACGGCCTCCACGTCGCCGTCCTCTGCAACACGCGCCAGCATTGCCCGGAGCCGTGGCCGATCGGCCGTACGCGCCGACTCGCCCTTGTCCACGTACTCGTCGACGAGCTCCCAGCCCTCGTCGCGGATGCGCCGGACGCAGGCCTCGCGCTGGGCGGCGATCGAGAAGCCCTCTTCGGTCAGGTCCTTCTCGGCCTGCTCTTTGGTCGAGACCCGCAGGTAGATCACGCAACGCACCGGGAACCTCCTTTGCCAAGCGGTCCATGAGACCTCCGAACGCCCGGGAGAGCAAGGCCCTCCGAGCGCACCTCCAGGGCCAGGGCGACGAGCGCCCGGGCGTAGGGGCGGAGCGCCTCTGCGGACGGCACCTGACATGCGCTCCCGCCATCCGCGAGGTCGTGGTGGGACCTCGATGCGGGGAGTCCCGCGCGCGGGACTTGTCGTCTCCGCCGGGGTAGGTCACCTCGCGGATGGTGATGGGCTCCCGAGCCGGGGTCTCCCGCGTGCGGGACCGTGTCCCGAGCCCGCTCCCGAGCGCCTCGCGGATGGTGGGGGTGGTCCCCCACCCGTGGGGGACTGGCGATCCGGCAGTTACCCGGACCTCGCGGATGGCGGGGGACCACCGCGGCGCTCGATCCGCCCCCCTCGTGCCCGGTCGTACCCCGGTGCCCCGGGCGCCGTGGCTGGGTTCCTTCCCCAGTCGCCCCGCTCATCGGCGGTCCGAGAGACGGGTTCGGCGGGCGGCGATCCGTTCGAGCGACTCGGCCAGAGTTGGCGGGAGCACCGGTGCATCGACCAGGCGAACGAGCGCCCCGCCGCAGCACCGGCAGGCCAGCACGTGGTAGCTGTGACCGGGCGGCGCCTCGTCGTTACAGGGCACGGCGCAGCTCGGGCACACGAAGAGGTGCTCGGCGTCGTAGGCGGCCTCGAGGTCCGCCCGCTCGGTCCGCAGGCGCCGGTGGAGCGGGAGGTCCCGGAGCGCCCGCGCCACGGCCGCCGAACGGCGACGCTCGTGCTCGGCCATCGCCTCGTCCACGACGGCCCGTCCGTCGATCGGAGAGCCCAGCTGGAGGTCCCGGTCGTCGACGAGCGCACCGTCGGCGAGCACGGCAGCCGGCTGGCACAGCCGTGGGTCGGCCGTGCGGACCGCCTCGTTGCCCGAGAGCAGCACGTCGGCCTGGGCCGTCCAGCACTCACGGTAGAGGGCACGCCAGGCACTGAGGACCGACGACGGTGCCGGCGTGCCGGTCCCGGTCTTCGCCTGTGCCCACCAGCTGGCGGTCTGCTCTACGAGGTCGAGGTGGTCGAGGCCCCACTGCTCCCGGTGGTTCAGGACGTTGAGCGGCCCGGCGAAGAGGTAGCGGATCACTGCTGCGCCCTCCTTGTCGCCGATGGCGTCGGCCAGCGCGTGGGCGTAGCGGTGGAGGTCGTGGACCAGCTGGCGCCGCCGGCACTCGTCGTGCTGGCGCTGGGCGGCCTCGAGGCGTGCCACCACTTGGCGGTACTGGCGCACGTCGGGCGAGAGCAGCTGGGGCAGGGTGACCGCGGTGCGTCTCCCACGGCCTGGCGCCACACGGGCGCAACGACGGCCTCCTCGGGCGAAGTGACGGCCGCACACGCCGCCACCAGCTCGTCGTAGTGGGCGGGGTTCTCTTCCGGGTAGGCGGAGGGCCGAGGCCGGTCCTTCTCGACGCCGGCCAGGAACCGGTCCACCCGGGCCTCAGACGTCGTAACCAAGAGCAGCGCCGGACAGCACGGGTGGCGGTCCCACCACACGGTGTCGGCGCAGTAGCTGCGGTGCCGGGCCACCTTGGCCCGCAGGCGCGCCTGGTCCATGGTGGCGAAGTCGACCTCGACGAACGCGCCGGCCACGCCGTCGTGGCCGTCGACGTCGAGGTGGATCTCGGCGTAGGCGTCGGGGCGGATGCGCCCGGTACCCCGGTAGCCCGACCAGTCCTCCCAGGCCTCCTCGTCCCGCCGCCACTCGCTGAGGGTGAGCCCGACCGACGGGCCGGCATCGCACAGGGTGACGAAGAGGCCGGCGATCGCGGCGGTGTGGCGGAGGAACAGCGGGTTGGGCGTGCCCTTCCCCGGAGCGGGCGAGGCGCCCTCGACCAGGCGGGCGCCGGCCCGGGTCAGCCACCAGTAGAACGGCGCGGAGCCGGACGCCGCGTACGGGCGGGTCCGATCGACGAGCGAGCGCTCTCGCAGCCGGGTGAGGCGGTAGTCGACGGTCCGTTCCGGACGCTGCGTGAGCGTGATGAGCTGTGGCGTCGTCAGCACGCGGTGGACCTGGAGCAGGCCGAGGATGTCGTGGTCGATGGCGCAGAGCCGATCGATCCTCGTCGCTACGCTGCGGCCCCCGTTCATCGCCGCCCGCCGAGTAGGCGGAGAAGCTTGACTGCCAACCTTCCCCTACAGT
>JAJZZB010000244.1 GCA_021797795.1 Actinomycetes bacterium
AGCTCGAACCTGTGAGCTCCAGGCGTCACCTTGCACACGTTGGGGCGAACCTGTGCGCTTCGTCGAAGGGCCAGTGGCTGGCGATCCCGAGCGACACCCGCTCGTAGGCAGCGGCGACGAGCCGGAAGAGGAGCTGGGCACCGACGTCGTCGAGGGGAGCGAAGCCGATCTCATCGACGATGACGAGGTCGGCCCGGAGCAGCTGGTCGATCACCTTGCCCACGGAGTTGTCGGCGAGGCCCCGGTAGAGGCTCTCGACGAGCTCGGGGGCCGTGAAGTAGCGGACCCGCCGACCGACCTCGACCGCAGCGTGGCCGAGTGCGACGAGGAGATGGCTCTTGCCCGTGCCGGACAGAACAGCGACACACTGCAACATCTCCGGCGAGTGCTTCCCTGCGAGGTGCGGGTCACCTCGCCGGTCCACCCGCTCTTCGGGCGGCTCCTCAGCGCGACGGGCTTCAAGCGCCGAGGCGGCACGTTGCTGCTCGTGGTGGGGCTTCCCGATGGAGCACCCGGAACCATCCCCGCCTCGGCAACCGACGTCCTCGGTGGAGCTGCTCCCGAGGGCGGCCAGACGCTGCTCAGCATCGAGGGTGTCCGCCAGCTCCGCGTGCTGGTCGAGGCGCTGCGCCAGCCCATGCGGGTCCCGCCGCGCCCCGAGACGCGCAAATAGGCTCGACCAACCCTGCACGCGCCAACGAACAAGGGAGGTGAGCCTCTTTGCGAAGGCTCAGGATAGCCGCGCCCACCCAGCTGACGCTGGACATCGCCGAGTACCCGACCACGGTCTGCGAGCGCTCACAGGCGCTGCCCGAGGCGGCGAGGACGGCCGTCGTCGTGCTGCTCGCACGCATGATCGCCGCCGGCGTCGTGGTCTCCGGGGAGGAGGTGGGCAGCGATGGCAGCGACCGCTGAACGCGAAGCCAAGGTGACGCCCGGCCACCTGTCGCGACTGGCCTACGTCTACGTGCGCCAGTCGACGCTCACCCAGGTCCGAGAGCACACCGAGAGCCTCGAGCGCCAGTACGAGCTGGCCGCCCGGGCCCAGGAGCTCGGCTGGCCCCCACGCCACGTCGTGATCGTCGACGACGACCTCGGACGCTCGGGGGCAGAGGCGACGATGCGGACGGGCTTCCAGGGCCTCGTCGCCGACGTCGGCCTCGGAAGGTCGGCGTCGTCTTCGGGATCGAGGTCTCCCGCCTCGCTCGCAACAACGCCGACTGGTATCAGCTCCTCGACCTGTGCGCCATCACCGACACCTTGATCGCCGACGGTGACGGTCTCTATCACCCCGGCGACTTCAACGACCGGTTGGTGCTCGGCCTGAAGGGCACGATGTCGGAGGCGGAGCTGCACCGCATCCGGCACCGGCTCACGGCCGGGTTGCGCCACAAGGCGGCCAAGGGCCAGCTCCGCCAGGGACTGCCGGTGGGCTTCGTCCATGACGAGGCGGACCAGGTCGTCCTCGACCCCGACGAGTCGGTGCGCGAGGCCATCGCCACCGTGTTCAGGCGCTTCGATCACCTCGGCAGCGCTCGCCAGGTCATGCTCTCGCTCCTCGGCGACAACCTCCTCGTCCCTCGGCGCCCGACCGGGGCGAGGCGCACCAGCTGGGCTCCGGCGAGCTATCCCGCCATCCACGACTTCCTGACCAACCCGGCCTATGCCGGCGCGTTCGTCTTCGGCCGCACGCGCACCGACAAACGCCTCGACGAGCACGGCCGCATCGTCTCGCGCACCAGGATGGTGCCCCGGGAGGAGTGGGAGGTGCTGATCCCCGACCACCACCCCGGCTACGTGACCTGGGAGCGTTACGTCGCGATCCAGGACGAGCTGCGGGCGAACTGGCGGGCGCCCCGGGGACATGGCGGCGGGGCGGTGCGGGAGGGCGCCGCGTTGCTCCAGGGCCGGATCCGCTGCGGGCGCTGCGGGCGGATGATGCAGGTCGGCTACTCGGGGACCAAGGGCGACTGCCCACGCTACGTGTGCGGCCGCAGCCGCCAGCTCTATGGGACCGAGCGGTCCTGCCAGAGCCTCGGGGGCAAGAAGCTCGAGGGCCGGATCCTCGAGGAGGTCTTCTCGGTCTTGGAGCCGGCCAGCCTCGTCGCGACGGCACGGGCGCTCGCGACGGCCGACGACGAGCACCGTCAGCGCCTGGCCGTCTTCGAGCTGGCCGTCGAACGGGCCCGCCACGGCGCCGACCGAGCCCGGCGTCAGTTCGACGCTGTCGAGCCGGAGAACCGCCTCGTGGCCCGCACGTTGGAGCACGCCCTGGAGGAGGCGCTCGTCACCGAGCGGCGGGCCGAGGCCGATCTCGCCGCCCAGCGGCTCCGGCGCCCGACGAAGCTCACCGACGAGGAGACCGCATGGCTCAGCCGTGCCGGTGCCGACGTGCGAGCCGTCTTCGACGCGCCGACCACGACGTGGCGAGAGCGCAAGCAGCTGCTGCGCGCCGTGGTTCGCGAGGTGGTCGTGACGGTCCACCCCGAGCGCCGGAGCGCCGAGGTCGTGATCGTGTGGGAGGGCGGGGCCACGACGAGCTTCGCGTTCGAGCTGAACCGGACCGGCAGTCACTTCAAGACGACCGACGAGGACACGGTCGACCTCGTGCGCCGCCTGGCGACGCGCCACGACGACGCCGCCATCGCAGCCATCCTCGCCCGTCAGGGGAGGCACACGGCAACGGGGCTCGGCTTCACCAAGGCGAGGGTCCAGGCGCTGCGCGTCTCGCGGGACATCCCCGCCCATCGCTCGCCGAGTGATGCTCCTATCGTTGTCAAGCCGCGAGAAGACGCTTGGCCTTCGGGGCGTCGTCGGCGTGCGCAGCAAGCCAAGCTGTGTACCTGCGGGCGAGTGCGGTGTCGTGCGCGAGTCCGCGTTCGAGCTCGGAGATCCGGGTCGGCCAGCTGCCGAGGGCGTCGGCGACGGTCTGGAGGCTGATGCGAGCGGCAAGCCGCGCCGCTCGGAGGTCGGCTCCGGCCGGGACGGCTTCGGGGCGGACCAGGTGGCGGTAGACCTCCCGTGCGACGTGGCGTTTCAGGCACCGCACGATCTCACGGTCGGACTTGCCCTCGCCGCGTCGGCGTGCGAAGTAGGCTTTGGTGACCGGGTCACCGGTGCTGAGGCGCACCATGACGATCCTCCAGAGTGCGTGGTTCGCCTGGCGGTTCCCCGAGCGGTTGAGCCGGTGACGGGTCGTCTTGCCCGAGGACGCCTCGATCGGCGAGACCCCGCACAGGGCAGCGAACGCGGACTCGCTCCGCATCCGCTCGGGGTTGTCGCCGGCTGCGACGAGCAAGATGGCGGCAACATCGGGACCAACTCCCTTGGCGCCACGGAGTGCCGGGTTGGCCCGTGCACTGAGTCGGTCGAGGGTGGCCTCGAGCTCGGCCATCTCGGAACTCAGCGCCTGGTAGCGCCGGGCCAAGCTGCGCAGGGCCGCCTTGGTGCCGACCGCCGGGTCGGCCACGTCGTCGGTCACCTGGAACCGGGCGGCACGAGCCACCCGCTCGGCGGTGGAGAGAGGTCCGAGGACCGCTCGCAGCTCGTCGGGTGCGGTCACGACGAGGTCTCGGATCTCCGGCCACCCGGGTCCGAGCGTCACGCGCCGATCTGAACGCGACCCGCAGCGCTCGGATCGACTCGACGACCGAGGTCTGGGACTTGGGCACGACCCTCGCCTCGCCGTTGAGCGCCGCCCGGGCCGCAGCCTCGGCGTCGACGGTGTCGGACTTGCCCAGGCGTCGGC
>JAJZZB010000245.1 GCA_021797795.1 Actinomycetes bacterium
GCTCGCGGGCCGCCCACCGCAGCTCCTCGCCACCGGCTGTCGTCCGGGCAAGCACCGAGAAGGCCCGGCCGGCGGCGACGAGGACATGGAAGAAGGCCTCGAGGGAGTGATCCGGCTCGAGGGTGAACTCGGTGAGCAGCACGTCGTGCAGCTCGTCGGCGCTGCGGGGATCCGGCCGCGCCTGTGCGGCCACCGCCGCCACGACCGAGGGATCGAGCCGGGAGAGGTCCCGCGCCTCGAGCGGGATTCCGCGCCGGGTCTGGACCGCCCGGGTCCGGCGCTCCTCGAGCGGGGCGTCGTCGAGGTAGGTGTAGGGCCGGCCGTTCAGGATCTCCTCGGAGAGGACGGAGGGTCCGACCGAGTCGACGAAGTGCGGCTCGACACTGCCGTCCGCCAGGGCCTCGAGCAGGGCGCTGAGGGAGGCGAGGTCCATCGACTCGGTCATGCAGTCGTCCATCGTCTGTCGGACGACGGGGTGGTCCGGGATGACGATCGGCCCCGAGACGTTCTCCTGGCAGGCCGCCAGCATGGGGAAGATGGCGGCCATCAGGTCGTCGGCCTCCATCCGCTGGATGGCCGGCGGCAGGTGCCGGCTGCCGCGGAACCGCGGGGCGACGAGCGAGCGGGAGAGGTTCCAGCGCCAGCGCGACCCGAAGATCGGCGTCGGGAGGACGGCCTGCTCGAGCGTCTCGGTGACCGAGCGCGCCGAGAGGTGGGACAGCACCTCGGGCAGGGGGAAGGAGTGCTGCGGCCCGAGCGAGAGCACGACGGCGTCGTCATTGGCGGCGGCCTGCAGCTCGAAGTCGAACGAGCGGCAGAAGCGCTTGCGGAGCGCCAGCCCGAGACCGCGGTTCACCCTGGCGCCCCTCGGGGAGTGGACGACGAGCTGCATCCCGCCGGTGTCGTCGAAGAAGCGCTCGACCACGAAGCGGTCGATCGTCGGCAGCCTGCCGAGCTCCTCCTTGGCCGTGGCGAGGTAGGCGACGACCTGCTCGGCGGCCCGGGCGTCGACACCCGACAGCTGGCACACCCTCGAGACGGCTGCCGCTCGTGAGTCCCCGAGGGCGCCCTCCACCTCGAGGCGGAGGTCGGAGACCGCCCGGGACAGCTCGGCGGTGCGCGCCGGCGCCTCGCCGAGCCAGAAGGGCACCGACGGCGGGGCGCCCTCGGCGTCGACGACCCTCACCGTGCCCGACTCCACCCGGCGGATCCGCCAGGTGTGGCTCCCGAGCAGGAAGACGTCGCCCGCCATCGACTCGACGGCCCAGTCCTCGTTGACGGTGCCGACGAAGGTCTCCTCGGGCTCGAGGACGACGCGGTAGTCCGCCAGCTCCGGGATGGCGCCACCGGAGGTGGCGGCCGTCAGCCTGGCGCCCCTCCTCGGCCGGAGCACCGCGTTCACCCGGTCGCGGTGGACGTAGGCGCCGCGGCGACCACGACCGGTCTGGACGCCCTCGGAGACGAGCTCCAGCACCCGCTCGAGGTCCTCGTCGCCGAGGTCGCCGTACGGGGCGGCGGCACGCACCAGCCCTGCCAGGGCCTGCTCGCCGATTCCCTCGGGCCCTGCCGAGGCCACCTCGGCCACGATCTGCTGGGCGAGGATGTCGAGGGGGGCGACCGGAGGCAGCACGGCGTCGAGCTGCCCCTCCTTCGTCGCCGCCAGGAGGGCGGTGCACTCGACGAGCTCGTCTCGGGTGCCGGGGTAGAGCCGCCCCGTCGGCGTCCCGCCGACGTGGTGCTGGGCCCGGCCGACGCGCTGGAGGAAGGTGGAGATCGCCCTGGGCGACCCGATCTGGCAGACGAGGTCGACCGGCCCGACGTCGATCCCGAGCTCGAGGGAGGCGGTGGCCACCACCGCCTTCAGGTCGCCCTCGCGAAGTCGGCTCTCGACCCGGAGCCGCCGCTCCATCGAGAGACTGCCGTGGTGCGCCTGCACCAGGTCGTCGCCGACCAGCTCGCCGAGACGGTGGGCCACCCGCTCGGAGAGGCGCCGGGTGTTCACGAACACGAGGGTCGTCCGGTGGGAGCGGACGTGCCCGGCGATCCGCTCGAGGACGGCTGCGAACTGCTCGTGGGTGAAGACGGCGCCGAGCTCGTCGTCGGGCAGCTCGATGGCCACGTCGAGGGCCCGCCGGTGTCCCACGTCGACGACGGTGCAGAGCGGGGCGCCGTCGGGCCGGCTGCGGTCGTCCCCGACGCCGACGAGCAGCCGGGCGATGGTCGAGATCGGGCGCTGGGTGGCGGACAGACCGATCCGCACCGGTCTCGGGCGCTCCTTGGCACCGAGCCCGGCTCCGGGCTCGCGCGCCTCCCGCCAGCTGCGGACGGCGCGCTCCAGCCGCTCGAGGCTGAGGGTGAGGTGCGATCCCCGCTTGTCCCGGGCGAGGGCGTGGATCTCGTCGACGATCACGGTCCGCACCGAGCCGAGCAGCTCCCGGCCGCGCACCGAGGTGAGCAGGAGGTAGAGCGACTCCGGCGTCGTCACCACGATCTCGGGGCGCTGGCGCAACATGGCGACCCGCTCGGACTGGGGGGTGTCCCCGTTGCGCACCGCCACCCGGATGTCGGGCACACGGCAGCCGAGCTCCCGGGCCACCTCGGCGATCTCGGCCAGCGGGCCGACGAGGTTCTCGGCCACGTCGACGGTGAGCGCCCGGAGAGGCGAGACGTAGACGACGTCGGTGCCGCGCCGGCCCTGTCCCCGCTCGGCAGCCCGGTAGCAGCGGTCGATCGCGACGAGGAAGGCCGCCAGCGTCTTGCCCGATCCGGTCGGGGCGGAGATGAGGGTGTCCTCGCCGGCGGCCACCGCCGCCCAGCCGGCGGCCTGCGCCTCGGTCGGCCCGCCCGGATAGCGCCGACGGAACCACTCGGCCACCGCCGGGTGGAACGACGAGAGCGGATCGGGCACGACCATCGGGCGATTCTACCCGAACGCACGTTCGAAGACCACGGGCACCCGGCGACGAAATCCGGGCTCGCCCGCCTAAGAGACTCTCCGGTAACCTCTCCCTATGACGGTCAAGAAGGTCGGCGTCGTCGGCTCGGGAATCATGGGCGGCGGCATCACCGAAGTCGCCGCCGTGACAGGCCACGAGGTCGTCCTGCGATCGAGAGAGCGCTCCGCCGCAGAGGGAACCCTCGCCAGCATCGAGCGCTCGCTCAACAAGGCCGTCGAGAAGGGAACCATGTCGGCCGAGGAGCGCAGCGGGACGCTCGGACGCATCCGGGCGACCGACAACCTCCACGACCTCTCGGGCTGCGACCTCGTCATCGAGTCGGTCGTCGAGGACCTCGCCACCAAGCGCCACCTGTTCTCCGAGCTGGACCGCGTGTGCAATGACGACACCCTGCTCGCGACCAACACCTCGACCCTGCCGGTCATCGAGCTGGCGATGGAGACCGGCCGGCCCGAGCGGGTCTGCGGCATCCACTTCTTCAACCCTGCCCCCCGCATGGGCCTCGTCGAGGTGGTGCGGCCCCTGAGCGCCTCGGACGAGACGATCGCCGAAGCGGTCGGCTTCGTGGAGGCATGCGGCAAGAAGGCGATCACCGTGACGGACCAGGCGGGCTTCGTCGTGAACGCCCTCCTCTTCCCGTACCTCAACAACGCCGTCCGTCTGCTCGAGAGCGGCGTGGCCTCCATGGAGGACATCGACGAGGCGATGAAGGGCGGCTGCGGCTTCCCGATAGGGCCGTTCGCCCTCCTCGAC
>JAJZZB010000246.1 GCA_021797795.1 Actinomycetes bacterium
TCGCCGGCCCACTCGCCAACAAGCACGTGGCCTTCGCACAGGAGACCGTCACCGGCATCGACACCGCCACCAGGGTGGTCTCGACGAACGCGGGCGAGCACCCCTACGACTTCCTCGTCGTCGCCACCGGGCACCGCAGCGCCAACGAGGCCGTCGAGGGGCTTGGACCCTTCGACGGGCCCGGCCACTCGCCGATGTCGGCCGGAGAGACCGAGGAGCTTGCCCAGGCGATCGGGCGGCTCCTCGCCGATCCGGGACCGGTCGTCATTGGCGCAGCCCCGGGAGCAAGCTGCATCGGACCGGTCTACGAGCTCGCCTTCGAGCTCGACCACCTGCTCCGGCACCGCAAGCTCCGCCACCAGGTCCCGATGACGGTACTCACCCCCGAGCCGTTCCTCGGGCACATGGGCATGGGCGGAGCGGGAAAGATCCGCCAGCTCCTCGAGGGCGCGCTCGAAGAGCGTGACATCGCCTATCGCACCTCGGTGGCGATCACGAAGATCACCGAGGACGCCGTCGAGAGCACCGATGCAGCCCCGACTCCCTCGGTGCTCTCGATCGTCATCCCGCCCCTCGCCGGCGTCGAGGCGGTCGCTGCCAGCCCCGGCCTCGCGAACCCGAAGGGGTTTATCCCCGTCGACGACCACTACCGCCACCATCAGGCCGATGGCGTCTACGCGGTCGGGGTCGCCGTCGCGCTGCCACCGGCCGGGGACACCCCCGTCCCGGTCAACTTCCCCAAGACCGGCCACATGACCGAGCAGATGGCGAAGATCGCCGCCAGGGATCTCACAGCCCGCGTCGAGGGACGAGAGGGGGCGACCGCCGAGCTGTCGGCCCGCTGCATCCTCGACATGGGCGACCGCGGCGCCTACATGGCCGTCGACCCCGTCCGCCCACCACGTGACCGCATCCCGACGGTCTCCGAGGGACGGCAGTGGCTCTACGCCAAGCAGGCCTTCGAGCGCGCCTATCTGTTCTCCGCGCGGCGAGGGAAGTTGGTGCCCACTGCGCTCGGCTGGTGACCCGGTGCCCGAACCCGCCCTCCCCGGTGCCGCCCACGCCGGGGACGACACTGTGAGTCGATCGGCCGGTCACCTGCCCCAGGTGGGCGAGGTGCTGGTGGTCTGCGCCCATCCCGACGACGAGTCCTTCGGGCTCGGCGCCGTGCTCGGCGCGCTGAGCGACCAGGGGACGACGGCGCGGGTCTTGTGCTTCACCCACGGGGAGGCTTCCACCCTCGGCGAGACCGGCCGCTCCCTGGGCGAGGTCCGCGCCGACGAGCTCGCCGGCGCGGCGGCCGTCCTCGGGGTCGAGGAGGTGACGCTCCTCGGCTACGCCGATGGTCATCTCGACGAGGTCCCCCTCGACGAACTGGCCCAGAAGGTGGAGGAGGCGAGCGGATCGGCCGAGATCCTGCTCGTCTTCGACGAGGGCGGCATCACCGGCCACCCCGACCACTGCGCGGCGACCGCCGCAGCCCTGCTGGCGGCCAGACGCCGTCGGCTTCCCGTGCTCGCCTGGGCGGTGCCCGAACAGGTCGCCAGCACGCTCAACGCCGAGCACGGCACCAGCTTTCTCGGACGGCGAGACGACGAGGTCGACCTCGTCGTCGCCGCCGACCGGCACCGGCAGCGACAGGCGATCACCTGCCACGCCAGCCAGTCTGTCGACAACCCCGTGCTGTGGCGACGTCTCGAGCTGTCGGGTGCCACGGAGTCCCTGCGATGGCTGTTGCCACCACCGGGCGTCGAGGAGACCACGGCACACACCGCCGACAGCCCGGGCTTCGATGGCCGGGCGTGAGGCCGACGCCGAGACGGGCCGCGGAGACCACCCGGAACGGGCGAGGGGTCGGCTGGCGGGCGTCGCCGTACCGCTCGGGCTGCTCTCTCTCGGGGCCCAGTTCCTCTTGGGCATGGCCGTCAACCTCTTCGTCCACCTCCCGCCGGCCGTTGCCAGGATCGCAGAGTGGGTGGGCAACGTCCACTGGTCCGCGTCCACATGATGCTCGGGATGATCCTCGCCGCCTCGGCGGCTACGTCGCCGAGGTCGTCACGGTCAGGTGGAGGTGACCATCGTGGCGCCCAGCTCGGCGGAGACCAGCGGCGTGCCGGGTAAAGGCCACGGGCTGCGAGCATGCAAGGCACCTACGCATGTCCTGCCGCTCGTGGCGTCGCCGCGACATCGGCAGAGAGATCGAGGAGGAACCACGGTGAACTGGAACAAGATCCTCGTTGCCGCGCTGGCGCTCGTCATCGGCGCCGGCGCCAGCGCCGGAGGCGTCGCCTTGACCGACAGCCACGGAGCCAGCAGCTCACCGACATCCTCTGCCGGCTCCGAGCAGCCCTCGACCGGCGCCGCCGGCGCCCGAGTCGGCGAGGGCATGATGGGCGGCGGCGAGGGCATGATGGGCGGCGGGTCCAAGATAGCCAACGGTGCCCCAGGCGGGCTGGTTCCCGCCAGCCGAATGGAGGCCCTCGCCACCATGGCGCGGCGCACCGTCGAGGAGAGGGGTTCGACCCTCACCTACCGCAGCCAGAACGTGACCCTTGTCGCCCTCGGAGCACCCGGCAGCCGGCCCGGAATGTACTGGCAGCTCGACGGCGTCGACGGCCCACGTGGGCCGACCGTCAGCGTACCTGCCGGCGCCAGCATCACCGTGGACTTCGCCGACGGCGACCCCGGCCACCCCCACGGCCTCGAGCTCACGACAGCCGCACCGCCTTACCCGCGCATGGCGATGATGGCAGGGCGGATCGCGGCGCCAGGAGCGTTCATCATGCCTGTCCCACCGCCCCAAGGAAACCTGTGGTACGCGGTGACCATCAGCTTCCACGCCCCACCGGCCGGCACCTACTACGTCATCTGCCCCGTACCCGACCACGCCCACGAGGGCATGTGGGCAACGCTCGTCGTCCGTTGACACCAGAGCCCGAAGCGAGCGAGCCTTCTCGTCGTCCATGCCGAGCTCGCGACCGGAGCGGTGCGGCGAGATCCTCGCCAGGAGGAGAAAGGTCGAGCGATGGGTGAGACCACCGATGCAGATGTCCATCGCAACGGCCTCGCCTGGCTGCTCGGCGGGGGCGGGTCCGCGCCGTGCGTCGACGGCGTCGAGCGCCCATACGTCGATCTGGATGCGGCGGCATCGACCGGCGCGCTGGTCGAGGTAGCGGCGGCAGTCGACGACTTCCTCCCAGGCTACGCGAGCATCCACCGGGGCGCGGGGTGGCGGTCGCGTGCCTCGACCGCCGCCTACGAACGGGCGCGCCAGTCGATCCTGGCTTTCGCCGGCAGGGAGGACGCAGACGACGTGGCGATCATCTGCCGCAATACCACCGAAGCCATCAACCACCTCGCCTTCCGCCTCGACCTCGGTCCCGACGACGTGGTGGTGACCACCGTCGTCGAGCACCATGCCAACCTTCTGCCCTGGCGTCGCTTCGCCAAGGTGCGCTACGTGGAGTGCGACCCGGAGGGAACCTTCGAGCCAGACGCGGTCGCCGACGCGCTGCGGGGCAACCCGCGCCCAAAGCTTTTCGCGGTGACCGGGGCGTCGAACGTGAACGGCTGGCTTCCGCCGATCGACACCCTCATCGAGCTGTCCCACGACGCGGGTGTGCCGGTGCTGGTCGACGCCGCCCAGCTCGCCCCCCACCGGCCCCTTCCCGCCGCCGCGGACTACCTGGCCTGGAGCG
>JAJZZB010000247.1 GCA_021797795.1 Actinomycetes bacterium
ATCGTCGACCGCCTGCGGGCCCGCCGGCCCGACGACGCCATCCTCGCCGAGGAGGGCGCCTCCCGAGACGGCCCGTCCGGGCTCACCTGGGTCGTCGACCCCCTCGCCGGCACGATCAACTTCGTCTACGGCTTCCCGGCCTTCTGCGTCTCGATCGCCTGCGTCTCCGGCGACGAACGGCTGGTCGGGGTCGTCTTCGACCCGGTCAGGAGGGAGACCTTCCGTGCCCGTCGCGGCGGTGGGGCGAGCCGCAACGGCACGCCGCTTCGCCTCGGGGACGGGCCTGCGCTGTCCGAGGCGCTCGTCGCCACCGGCTTCGGCTACGCCGCCGAACGGCGGCGCTCCCAGGCAGAGCTGCTCGAGACGGTGCTGCCACAGGTGCGGGACATCCGCCGGGCGGGCGCCGCCGCCCTCGACCTGTGCTGGCTGGCGAGCGGCCGGGTCGACGCCTACTTCGAGGCCGGGCTCGCTCCGTGGGACCTGGCGGCGGGCGCCCTCGTCGTCACCGAGGCGGCAGGTGCCGTCGAGCTGCTCGAAGGGATCGTGCCCGGGGCGGCGACCGTCGTCGCCGGCCCCCGGCGGCTCGAGCAGGAGCTCGCCGGCCTGCTCGGCCGTGCCCGCCTCGAAGCCGGGCGCCGGAGCGCCCGGTGAGGACGCCGGAGATCGCCGTCCGGCCGCGCACGAGCGAGGATCTCCCGGCTCTGGCGGCGGTGCTCGAGCGGGTGCACGAGAAGGAGGGCTATCCCGTCACCATGCCGCCGAGCGTCGTCGACTGGCTGTCGGCGTCGAGGACCCGCGCCTCGTTCGTGGCCGTCGTCGACGGCCGGGTGATCGGCCAGGCCTCCCGCGCCGTGGCGGCCGGCGACCGGGCGGAGGAGCTCTGGAAGGAGGCGACCGGGCTCTCCTCCGAGCGTCTGGCCGTCGTGAAGCGGCTCTTCGTCGACCCCGGCACCCAGGGCCGCGGCGCCGGCCGCCGCCTCCTCGAGGCGGTCGTCGCCGACGCCCACCGGCTCGGCATGGTCCCCGTGCTCGACGTCGACGCCGGCAACGGGCGGGCCCAGGCGATCTACGAGCGGGCGGGCTTCCGACCGGTCGGTGATCTCGAGCTCACCTGGACCGGGCTCGGCGGGGTCTTCCTCGCCCGCTGCTACGTCGGTCCACCGCCGCCGGAGAGCGCGGGGCGCCCGTCCCCCGGTTAGGGTCCGGCCCCATGGAGTTCGAGGTTGTCGTCGAGATCCCGAAGGGTCAGCGCAACAAGTACGAGATGGACCACGTGTCGGGCAGGATCTATCTCGACCGGATGCTCTTCACCTCCACCCGCTACCCGGCCGACTACGGCTTCGTCGACCACACCCTCGCGCTCGACGGCGACCCCCTCGACGCCCTCGTCCTCGTCGAGGAGCCAACCTTCCCGGGCTGTGTCGTCAGGGCGCGCACGATCGGCATGTTCCGCATGACCGACGAGAAGGGCCCCGACGACAAGATCATCGCCGTCCCCGCCGCCGACCCCCGCCTCGAGCACCTGCAGGACCTCCGCCACCTGGCGGAGTTCGACCGGCTGGAGATCCAGCACTTCTTCGAGGTCTACAAGGACCTCGAGCCGGGCAAGTCGGTCGAGGGGGCCACCTGGGCCGCCCGCAGCGAGGCGGAGGCCGAGATCGAGGCATCGCGGGAGCGGTACCAGGAGAGCCTGCCGGAAGAGCCCTGAGGGGGCTCGGCCGGCGCCTCCACCCGGCTCCGTCCGGCCAGGTCCTCCACCTTGTCGGTGCGCCGTCGCACCGGCGGGTGAGACGGCAGTCGCCAGGGCAGCGGGAAGACCAGCCAACGCCACGGCGACGGGCGGCGGCGCCCCGCCGCCTCGTCGAGATCTCCGGCCGCGAGATGTGACACCCTTGCGCCATGAGTGCCCGGAGCTCCGGTCGCCCAGGGCGGCGACGAGCGGACCCGAGGACCCGAGCGGCTCCGGTCCTGCGCGCCGCCCGCTCTCGGGAGAGCGACCCGGATGGCGTCATCTCGGATGAAGACCCTCGGCGGCTGACAACCGGCGCCGGCGAAGAGGCCTCGAGCTCGTCGGTACAGCACTGCGCCGCTCGTGGTGTCGACACCGATCCCGGCCACCGCCGGCGCGAAGCGGAAGAAGGCCGCCGGACAAGCCCACCGCCGGCCGGCGAGTGACGCGCCGGCCCCCTGCCGCCAGGGAGATCAGCGCGCCCGCGCGCCGGTCGCCGCCACCTTCTCTCCGCCGGGACCGGCCGGTCAGCCGACGGTGAGCAAGGGGGTGGCGTGGAGGTTGATCCTCAGCGCGTGGCTCATCGGCGCGAGGAGCGAGCTTGCGAGCAGGTCCCATCCGGTCGGGGCCAGGTGGACGCCGTCGGAGTACCGGATCTGCTGCACGCTGCCGTTCACCTTCTTGTACTGCACGAAGGTGCCGTGCGAGCCGGAGAGGGTGCTCCAGGACGAGACATAGGTCACGCCCGAGTGCGAGCCGGCCGCCTCCTCGGCGAGGCGGTTCACGTGCGACGCGAAGGCCGAGTTGACCGCCGGCGAGTTGAGGGGCGGAAGGCCGACCCAGACGACGTGCGAGCCGGACGCCAGCGCCTCTTCCATGAGCAGGTTGATCCGCTGGAGATAGACAGTGTTCCACGTCGTCGTGCCGTAGGCGACGGCCTGGCCGTTCGGCATGGAGAGGGCCTGGTCGTCGTTGGCGCCCATCATGATCACGACCACGCCGGGGTGGTAGGTCTTCACCTCGGCGGCGAGGGCGGCGGGCCAGTTGTAGTAGTCGGGACGCGCCAGCCCGGTGTCGATCTGCGCCTTCTGCACGACGCGCACGTAGGGGTCGTGGCTGAAGACGTCGCCGAGGCCGAAACCGAGGTCCTCTCCGATCGAGTCGCCGATGTCCAGCATGACGAGAGGGTGGGCGACGGTCGGCTGGGTGAGCGGTGGGGGCCAGGCGGTCACCGGCGTGACGGTGGACACGCCCTCGCCGACGCGGGTGTGGGGATGGGGAGCCAGACCGGCGGCTCCGGCGTCGTTCGGCGCCCGGGAAGCGACAGACCGCCCGGGCGGAGGCGGGAGCACGGGGTTCGTCGCCGGTCCGTTCCGCCCGAGGGCGCTGTCGGCGGCGTTCACCGGCCCCGAGAAGTGGAGGACGTTGCTCAGCGCCGCCAGGGGACGGAGCACCGAGAGGGCGACGCTGCGACGCGTCCCGAAGGGCGAGGAGAGGGCATTGTGGTACAGCTGGTTGGCGTCGAAGAGGGTCCAGATGGCAAAGCAGAGGAGGCCCACGGCGAGAACCCGGCCCGCCGAGGCTCTCGACCCGCTCGGCTGTCCGAAGACCGCCCGGTCGACTCGCGGGGCCTTCTCCCCGAGGCGGGCCGTCAGCACCCTGCGGCCGGGGAGCCGCTTGTCGACGACCTGCACCCTGTTGGCGACGGCGGCCGCCGTGGCGAGCGCGCCCCGCCTCGGCCCCGCCGGTGCGCCCTCGGGGTGCGAGGGGCGGCGAGCCGGTGGCGGGTCGCCGGGGCGCCGTCTCGCTGTGCCCTCTCCCCGGGCCGCCTCGCTCCCGGCGGGCGGCCGGGTGCGCCCATTCGGGGCTCCCCGGCGGGCACCGTCCGCCGCCCGGGCCGTCGTGGCACGCCTGTCGTCTGTCCGCCGCTCGGTGCCGGATCGACGCGGGCTGCGCGTGGCCGCC
>JAJZZB010000248.1 GCA_021797795.1 Actinomycetes bacterium
TGCCAGGCGTGCTCGTCCGAGGTCGCTGAGGGCGGTGACGAAGCGGCAGACCTCCTCGCCAGCCGCGCGGTAGTAGACGCGGGTGCCCTCCCGGCGGGTCTCGACGAGGCGGGCCTGGCGCATCACCTGGAGGTGCGCAGACGTAGTCGAGAGCTTGAGCCCCACCGCCTGCGCCAAGGCCTCGACGCTGCGCTCGGCCTGGCAGAGCAGGTCGAGCAGCTCGATGCGCTTGGGGTGCACGACCACCTTGCCGATCCGCGCCAGCTGCTCGTAGAGGTCGGCCCGGCCTCCTACTTGACCCTCATATTCCATAAATCTATAGATAACAGAGTGAAGAGAGAAGCGCAAGGGCTCCCTCGTTCGGGCTCGTGCACACTTACCTGTGTAAGACACCTATACTCTGATGACGATGAAGGTCGATCGCCAACCACGGTGCCGCTGCCGGGTCGGCCCGGGCAGCTTCCAGGTCCGGGCTCGCATCGAGCGCTTCGCCGAGCCGGCCGTGCTGGTGTTGCTCGCCGAGGGGGCGAGCCACGGCTACGAGCTCGCCGAGCGTCTCGAGGAGCTGGTCGACGAGGGCCGGGTCGACTTCGGCAACCTCTACCGTCTCCTGCGTGCCCTCGAGGAAGAGGGCCTCGTCACCTCGTCCTGGAGCGAGGAGGCCCCTGGGCCCCAAAAGCGCGTCTACGAGCTCACCGGCGAGGGCGCAAGCCTCCTCGCTGCCTGGGTGGGGTCGCTTCGAGCCCGACTCGAGCGCATCGGCGCGCTGGTCGCCCGCTATGAAGCCGTCGCAGCACGCGTCCCCAGAGGATCTCTCGACAGCGACAAGACGTTCCAGGAAAACGATTCACAAGACCAACAAGCAGATACCCAAGAAGGAGGAGCACCATGATCCAGACGATGAGACGAGATGACGTCGAGCGTGGCCCACGGGGCCGCGGTTGGGGCCATGGCGAGGGCTGCTGCGGCGGTTCGGGCTGTTGCGGTAGCCGCGGGCGAGGCCGGCGCTTGGAGCGTGAGGATGAGACAACGAGCCGGCAGCGGGTGCTCGAAGAGCGCCGGCGCGACCTCGAAGAGGCCCTTGCCGAGGTGACGAGCGAGCTCTCCGACCTCGGCGCCGAGCGGCACTGAAGCTGTAGGCACTGAAGCCGACCGCCGCCCAAAAGGCGGGACCGGAACCACGGCGGCATCGGGCCTCGGCCTTCGAGGAGCTCGCCGCGCGCTACGACGCCTGGTATGACAGCGCGCCCGGACGGCTGCTCTTTGACCTCGAGCTCGGCTGCCTGCGCCGCCTCGTGCCTTCGGGGACCGGTCCCCGCCTCGAGGTCGGGGTCGGATCGGGGCGCTTCGCCGCCGCGCTCGGCCTCGAGGCCGGCCTCGATCCTGCCCGGGCGCCACTTCGTCTCGCGGCTGGGCGCGCCGTGGCGGTCGTCCAAGGTGCCGGCGAGCGCCTCCCGTTCGGTGATCGCACGTTTGGGGCCGTCGTCCTCGTCGTCACGCTCTGCTTCGCCGACGATCCGGCCGCCTTACTCGGCGAGGCTCGTCGGGTCCTCTTCCCCTCAGGCCGCCTCGTCACCGGCGTGGTGCCGCTCGACAACAGCGCCTGGGGACGGCGCTACGAAGCCCAGGGACGTGCCGGCCACCGTTTCTACCGAGGCGCCCGGTTCCTCACCCTCGCCGAGCACCGTCAGATGCTCATCACGGCCGGGTTCACGGTCACCGGCGCCTGCTCCACCCTCACCCAAGCCCCGAGCGACGACCCGGTCGAAGAGGACGCACACGACGGCGCCGTGGCCGGCGCCGGGTTCGTCGCCCTCCAGGCCAGGCCATAGCTCCTACAGGCTTGACACCCTGTCCCTGCCTGCCCGCCATCGTCCCGGCCAGAGCTCCCTGCCACTTCGCCTGCATGCGCATTCCGCCCGCTGCCGGTCGGCCGGGCCGGAGCCAAGCGCACGGGTACGGGTCAGGACCCTGTGGGGCGTCTTGACGCGGCTGGACAGGTTCAGCCACATCCCGGCTTCGTTTCGTACGCAGCCAGCCGATGCTCTCGGCAAGACACTCACGGAGCTCACCTCCGAGCTCGAGCTGCTCCGGGCGATCACGCCTGCTCGCTCGCCCCCTCGGTGGCGCTGCTGTCGTCTGGGGTGGCTGCCTACTTGCCCGCCGGCGCTGTGGTGGAGGGAAGGTAGTGCTCGGCAAGGTTCGTGAACGAGTCGATCATGTCCCGGGCGAGGCGCTCACGCCCGGGCTGGTCGAGGCTATCGAGCACCATCGTCAGACACCGCGGCATCATCTGAGTGACGAGCTCGACACGCTGCTCGGGCGCCATCGCCGAGAACATCTTGTCCATCATCTGCGGCATTGCCGATCCCATCATGTTGCCCATCATCGTTCGCATGTCATCCATAAAGGACGCTCCTTCTGGTTTTGCCACACCTGGCGGTCAGGACTGTGGGCTGTGAAGCTCGGGGGCAGAGGCGACCATCTCGGCGAGAACCTCCTCGGGGGTGACCGCTCCCGTGATGCGCACCCGTAGGTGGTCGGGCTCTTCGAACAGACGGACTGCGGCGATCTTCGAGACGAAGGTGGTGTCGCAGTCGCATTGGCCGATGTTGCACGAGGCGACGAACACGTCGAGGACGTCGCGGGGCGTTGTCGGGGGGAGGAGCAGGTCGACGCCGTCGTCGGTGGCGACGGCTTGGGGGTCGGTCAGCTCCGCGGTGGCTGGGCTGTTGTCAGTGCTGGTCATGGTCTGTGCCTTCCGTTCTCATGGTTGGGGTTTCGCGGGTTGGTTGGCGGGCAGCCGCAGCGGTGAGTGCCGCGGTAATGGTGGTTGCGAGCTGGCTGCGCTGCTCGGTGGTGAGGTTGGCGAAGATGGCATCGAGGCAGACCGGTAACAGCGCCGGACAGCATCGGGCAGCGACCGTGGCAGCACCCTTCGCCGGCGAGGTGAGGACCGTCGAGGCCGACCCGGCGACTGCTCCGGCGACAACAGAGCCCAGCTGCCAGCAGGTCCTGAGGAGGCTGGTCACGACCGGCGCATCGTGACCCGCCAGAGCCTGCGGGGCAGGCCGCCCTCTTCGAAGGCGGACACGTCTTCGAGCTCGAAGCCCTCGGCGAGGCGGTCGACGAGCTGGCGGTCGAAGAAGTGGACGACGAACCCGCCGTTCTCGTAGATGTTGTCGCCGAGCTCACGTCCCGCGCCGAAGTGGGCGTCTCCGACGTGGCGCACGGTGTAGATGCACAGCCCACCGGGGCGCAGCACCCGGCGGATCTCGGCAGCGAGGGCGGCGAGCTCGTCGCTTGAGAGGGCCATGGTGAACAGCATGTGGGAGTAGCAGGCGTCGAAGCTCGTGTCGGCGAACGGCAAAGGCTGGCGGACGTCGTGGGCGACGGTCGCAAGCCGCCCGGCGTACCCCTTCGCGCCTGCAGCCTCGACGATCCCTTCCAGTGCGCCGGCCGCGTAGTCGAGCGCGGTGACCTCGAGCCCGACAGCGAGGAGACCGAGCGTGTCACGTCCCTGGCCAGCCCCGAGCTCGAGCACCCGGGACAAGCCGTCGGTGGTGAACCGGCTCGCGGCGTGGCGACCCGGCTCGCTCGGCTCTGCCCCGTACATCTCGGGGTTCGCCTGCAGGGTTGCCTCCCAGTGCTCGCGCTGGTCGGCGATCAACGCGCCAGGATCAGAT
>JAJZZB010000249.1 GCA_021797795.1 Actinomycetes bacterium
CGACGACGGCGTCAAGGTGTTCGAGATCCACGACGACACCGGCCGCCACCCCGTCGCTGTCGTCGCCCGCCGCCTCACCAAGGAGGTCGCCGACGCCCAGGGCCGGCTCACCGCCCGCCAGGAGGAAGTGTTCCAACGCTTCTTGCTCGGCGAGCTTGGTGACCACCTGCGCCGCCAGCTCCTCGACGCCGACACGCTCTGCGCGGCGATGAACCGGTCCTTGGCCGACGTGCGCACCTCCCACGGCCTCGGCGTGAAGCTCGACTGGCACCTGAAGGAGGACGCGCCGAGTGAGGCGGTCGACGCCATCCCGATGCTGCGCGAAGCGCCCGGCATCCGCGGCCCGGAGAAGAACCGGCGTCTTGGTGAGCTTCTCGGCTCGCTCATCGATGCGGCGCGCGACGCGGACCCGACCGCCAGCTACGAGGTCCACCTGCACAGCGCGCTCGACTACCGGAACTGGCACACGTTCACCATCAAGGTCATCGACGCGGCCAATCCGGGTCGGGAGCGCAAGCTGTCGAACCGCCTGGCCGTCAGCCAAGGCGAACAGCGGGTGCTCGCCTACCTGGCCCTGTTCTCCGGCGCTGCGGCCTACTTCGACTCCCTGAAGCGGCGCGCCCCATACGCGCCCCGACTGATCCTCCTCGACGACGCCTTCGCCAAAGTCGACGAACCGACCCACGGGCGCCTCCTGGCGTTGCTCGTCGAGCTCGACTTGGATTTCGTCATCACCAGCGAGCGCGTCAGCGGTTGCGTGCCTGGGATCAGCCTCGAGGTCTACGAGTGTCTCCGCGACGCCCGCGTGCGGGGCGTCGCCATTGTGCACACGCACTGGGACGGTCAGCGGGCCCAGCTGCAGGTCCTCTGACCGTGTCCTCCGCGCGTTCTCCTGAGCTGCCAGCTGAAACGGCCGCCTTTCTCCGTTCGGGCGACCTGGAACGGCTGTGGGACGCGGCCCGGGCCCGGCTGGAACGCAACGGCGTCATCGCGGCGGGTGCCATCGTCATCGACGACCTGACCGACGACGAACGTCACGCTCTGTCGGGCGTCCTCGGTCGGCCTATCACGGGAGACCGGGTCCGCGTCGACCTGGCCGTCCTCGACGAGAAGCTGCGCACCAGCCGCGCCCAGCGCGGCCTGGCTGCCGTGCTCGAAGTCCTCGGGCCGGCGCTGGTGGACCGAAAGGGTCGGCGCGCCGATGCCGAGGCCGCTCGGGACGCGCGTGAGACCGCAGCGCGGGAGGCAGCCGTCGCCGCTGGGTTGGCGTACGAGTCATGGTGTGAGTCGTGGCTCGTTTCGCTGCGCCCGCTCCTCGCCCGTCTCGATCCGGCCACCGCTGTCCGCACGGCGCGCGACGCCGCCCGCACCCTCATCATGCTGCCCAGGCTCGACCCGAACGCAGATGGGCTCGTCGCCCGCAACGACCTGGCTGGCGTCATCACGGGCTCCGCTCATGGTCTGGACGACGGCACCCCGCTCGCCGCCGCCGTGCTACGTGGTGTCGCCGCGGCCCGCGGCGTCGCGCTGCCGACGACGGCGGTCAGCCGCCGGGCCCTGTGGCACGACGCAGGTGTCATCACCGACCAGGTGTCGAGCACCGTGCTCACCCTCGGCCTCCGTCCCCGCGGGCTCGGCCGACGGGAGGCAGAGCTGCGCAGCCGGGCGGACGACTGCGTCGAGACGCACCTGACCGCCCGCGACCTGCGCCGTCTCACGTGGACGCTGTCACCCGGCACCATCGTCTACGTGTGCGAGAACCCCCGTGTCGTCGAAGCTGCCTCCGACGCGGATGCCCAGGCAGCGCTCGTCTGCACGTTCGGTAACCCAACGTCAGTGGTCGGCGAGCTCCTCGACCGCCTCCATGGTGCCGGCGCGCAGTTCCGCTACCACGGCGATTTCGACTGGCCGGGCATCACGATCGCCAACCGGGTCATCGCCCGAGTGGGCGCCACGACGTGGCGGATGAGCGTCACCGACTACGAGTCGGCGGTCGCGGCCGCCGGGGGAGCGCTCCCGGAGCTCGCGGGCAGTCCGGTGTCCGCTCTCTGGGATCCGGACCTCGAGCAGGCGATGCGCCGGGCGGGTCGGGCCGTTCACGAAGAGCTCGTGCTCGCCACCCTTGTCGAGGACCTGGCCCTCCGCCCTGCTCACACGTGATCGGGGGTCCGGTGGCCACACGCCGTGGCTGCTCTTGTTTCCGTCGCCGATCAAAGGACTCGACGGTCCTTGCGTTCACCACCGCCATGCCCTCCTGATCTTGACAGCTCTTGACAAGCGTGGGGCGGAGCGGGATGATCGAGGTCGTGACCAGCGCCATTGACACCGCGGTCGACGCCTTTCGTGCCACCCTCGTCGAGCGCGGCGCCCTGGCGGGCGCGGCGGCAACCGACGCGGCCGAGGTGGGCCGGCGAGCTGCCCTGCTCGTGCAGAGCGCGACTGCCTGGCAGGACCACTTGGGTGCCCTGCTCGACGTGCGCCAGACGATGGAGCTGCTGGGCGTGGCCACCCGCCAGGCGGTCTATGACCTTGTCGCCCGGCACCGGCTCCTCGGCCTCGCCCGTCACGGCGGTGGCATGGCCTTCCCTGCCTTCCAGTTCGACCCCAGCACCGGGCGGCCCTACGACGTCGTCCCCGCACTGCTTGGCGCCTTTGCCGCTGCTGGCGTCGACAGCTACACGACGGCGACGTGGTTGGCAACCGGCCAGGACGAGCTCGATGGCCGGACCCCGGCAGCTGTGCTCGGTGACCCGACTGTTGCCGGCGTCCTGGCGGCAGCCGCCGAGCGCACCGCGGCCCGTTTGAGCCACTGACCGCACCGCCAGAAGACCTCACCGGGTTCCCGACCCGGGTCATCCCCGCAGGCTCGGCTCTGTACCGGGTGCACCGTGTCCGGCGCTCCGCGTGGTGGTTCTCCTCCGACGGCTCGGGTCGCTTCGACCTTCCCGTACCGCACGGCACGTGCTACTTGGCCGAAGAGCCGCTCGCCGCCCTGTTGGAAGTGACCCGCGGCCTGACGATCCTCTCGGAGGACTTCCTGGCGGGCCGCCGCCTGCTCACCGCAACCCTCACCGTCGAGATGCGTGTGGCCGATCTCACGACCGCTGCCGCCTACGGCTTCGGCGTCACGAGTGAGCTGAGTGCCACCGCTGATTACACCGGGCCACACGCCTGGGCCAACGGCTTCCGAGCAGCCGGCTTTCACGGCGTCCGCTACCACGTCCGCCACGACCCAAGTGGTGATCTCGCCGGGATCGCCTGGTTCGGACGAGCCGGGAGGGCCAGACGGCCGCCTGTGGGCTACAGCCAGCAGCTCCCAGCTGATCTGTTGCTGGCAGCGGCACCCTTCGGCGTTCAGGTCGCCGGCGACCTCCCTGCCCGCACCGGGGCCTGACACCCGGTAGGGGCCGTACATTCGACGTGCGCGGTGAGCGGCTCTCTTGCAGGTCGCGGCCACGGTTGAGTTTCTCGGGACTGATCACCCCGTCGGCCCGAGCTGAGCAGGCGCGTGCATATGCAGCTGCATACGCACGACGCTCCTACCAGCGCCTTCATCGGGTCGTGAACCCGACGGTCGCGCGTTGGTCGATGACCCCCGCCACCAGAGAAAGTGCAGGTCAGGGCCGGTGCGCAAGCACCGGCCCTTCTGCTGCCCCGGATCGCGTCCCACCGGATT
>JAJZZB010000250.1 GCA_021797795.1 Actinomycetes bacterium
TCTCAGCGGAACATCGTCGCCGAGCGGGTGCTCGGGCTGCCGAAGGAGCCCACGCCCGCCTGACCGGAGGGGCGGCGACCGGCCCCTCTAGCGTGCAGCCATGCACTACCGCACACTCGGTGCCACCGGGATCAAGGTGAGCGCCTACTGCCTCGGGGCGATGATGTTCGGCGAGTGGGGCAACCCCGACCAGAAAGACTGCTCCCGGATCATCCACCGGGCCCTCGACGCCGGGATCAACTTCGTCGACACGGCCGACGTCTACTCAAAAGGCGAGTCCGAGCAGATCGTCGGCGCCGCCTTGAAGGGACGGAGGGACTCCGTCGTCCTCGCCACCAAGGTCCACGGCCAGATGGGTGACGACCCGAACGAGCAGGGCAACTCGAGGCGCTGGATCCGCCACGAGGTGGAGCAGAGCCTGCGGCGGCTCGAGACCGACTACCTCGACCTGTACCAGATCCACCGTCCGGACCCGGCGACCGACATCGAGGAGACCCTCTCGGTGCTGAGCGACCTCGTCCGGGAGGGGAAGGTGAGGGCGATCGGCTCGTCGACCTTCCCGGCCGAGCAGATCGTCGAGGCGCAATGGGCCGCCGAGCGCCGCGGCTACGAGCGCTTCAGGTGCGAGCAGCCCCCCTACTCGATCTTCGCCCGGGGGGTCGAGACGTCCGTCCTGCCCACCTGCCAGCGCTACGGCATGGGCGTCATCGTCTGGAGCCCGCTCGGCGGCGGCTGGCTGACGGGCCGGTACCGAAAGGGGCGGGAGGTCGACATGTCGAGCGGGCGGCCGAGCCGCCTCCCGTCCCGCTTCGACCCTGCTCTGCCCGGAAACGGGCGCAAGCTCGACCTCGTCGAGAAGCTCGAGAGCCTCTCGGGCGAGGCCGGCCTGCCGCTCACCCACCTCGCCCTCGCCTTCACCCTCGCCCATCCGGCCGTCTCGGCGACGATCATCGGGCCGCGGACGATGGACCAGTTGGACGACCTGCTGGCGGGTGCCGGAGTCGAGCTCGGCGACGAGGTCCTCGACGCGCTCGACGCCGTCGTGGAGCCCGGCACGACGGTCAACCCGGCCGACGCCGGCTACCTCTCCCCCTTCCTCGGCGAGGCCTCGCTGCGGCGCAGGCCGGCCGGGGAGCGGGCCTGAGGCTCGGCTACCCAGCTGTCGCCCGGCGCGCCGCCAGGGCGCGCCGGGCGACAGGGATCAGGGCCTCCCGGCGCGGACGGTGACGAGCACCGCCGAGTGGGCGCCTGGAGACGTGCCGTGGACGGGGCCCTGCCTGGCTGCCCCGAAGCTCGTCGTCCCCGCCGCCGCGGCGGCCGCCAGGACGAGGAGCCCGAGCACGAACATCACCGGTTGAAGCGAGGGCCTTTCATCGGTCGCAACGTGGTCAGGCATACGAACCCCTGTCGGCCATCCGGTGCCCGCCCGCCCGGGGCGGCGTCACACCATGAGACGCACGAGGGGGCCGGTCCGTTGCACCAGAGCGGGATATTTTTCAGCTACGGGGCACGTACCCGCCGCGACCGAGCGACACACTCTCGAAGAAGTCGATCGACTCGTCGACGCCGCCGCGGACCTCGGTGACCCAGTCGAGGCGCTGGCGGAGCAGCCGCTCGACGCCGCCTTTCAGGGTCACGCCGGAGATGGCGCACGAGCCACAGGCGCCCTGCAGCTCGACCTCGACGATCCCCTGCTCGACGTCCAGCCCGGTCAGCACGAGGTCGCCACCGTCGGCCTGGACGGCGGGACGCATGAGCTCGAGCAGCTCGTTCAAGGCGGCCACCCTGCGGGCGCGCTCGTCGTCGTCGATGCCGGCCTTCGCACCGGTCCTCTCCGTCGGGTCCTCGGGTCGCTCGTCGCTCGTCACGCTCTCTCCTCTCGAGGAGAGTGTAGGAACCCTTAGCATGGCGAGGTGCAGCTCGTCATCCTCGCCGCCGGTCACGGACGCCGCTTCGGCGGCCTGAAGCAGCTCGCCCCCGTCGGCCCGGACGGTGAGGCCCTCATGGACTACACGGCCGCCGACGCCCTCTCGGCCGGCTTCGACGGGGTCGTGCTCATCGTCCGCGAGGACGTCCGCCGGGAGCTCCTCGACCACATCAGGTCCCACTGGCCCTCCGAGCTCGAGGTCCGCCCCGTCGTCCAGGGGCCGATCGCCGGGACGGCCCAGGCGGTCGCCTCGGCCGCCGAGGCGGCCGAGGGCGCCTTCGGCGTCGTGAACGCCGACGACCTCTACGGGTCGGCCGCCATCGACCTGCTCGCCGGCGAGCTCACCCGCATCGGGGGGACGACGCACGCCAACATCGGCTACCGGCTCAAGGAGACGATCCTCACCGACGCCCCGGTGACCCGCGGCGTCTGCGAGACCTCGGCCGGAGGCGAGCTGCTGGGGATCGTGGAGCAGAGCGTCGAGCGACGGGGAGAGGCCTTCGCCGCCACCCCTCTCGGCGACGGGGCGGCCCCCCGGCTGCTGTCGGGCGACGAGACGGTCTCGATGAACCTGTGGGGCTTCGCCCCCTCGGTCTTCGGCGAGCTCGAGCGTGCACTCGAGGACTTCGATCCCGAGACCGCCCCGCACCCGCCAGGCAAGCCGGCCGAGCTGCTCCTCCCCTCGGTCGTCGGCGACCTCGTGCGGGCGGGGAAGGTGACCGTGCGGGTACGGGAGGCTGCCGGCCGCTGCATCGGGATCACCCACCCTGACGACCTCCCGCTCGTGCGGGGGCTCGTCGCCGCCGACCGGCGCGCCGGCTGAGCCCCGGGCGGGCGCTCGCCGGACGGGTGCGGTTAGCCTCGGCCGGTCATGTGCGGGCGCTTTGTGGCATCTCGTCCGGTCGAGGAGATCGTCGAGCAGTTCGCCGTCGACGAGGTGCGTCTCCCGCCCGAGCTGCTGCCCGGACCCCGCTTCAACATCGCACCCCAGGACCAGGTCCTCGGCGTCCGTGCCGTCGTGCCCGAGGGCGCCGAGGCGGCGCCGGGCGAGCGCCGCCTCGGCGCCTACCGCTGGGGGCTCGTCCCGTCCTGGGCGAAGGACCTGAGGGTCGGCTCGAGGGCCTTCAACGCCCGCGCCGAGTCCCTCGCCGAGCGGCCCATGTTCCGCTCGGCTCTCGAGCGGCGTCGCCTCATCATCCCCGCCGACGCCTTCTATGAGTGGCAGCCGTCCCCTGCGGCCGCCGGCCGGCGTCCGGGGCGCAAGCGACCGTGGTGCTTCAAGGCGGCCGACGGCCGGCTGCTCGGGCTGGCCGGCCTCTACGCGCTGTGGCGGCAGGGCCCGGAGTCCGAGTGGGTCACGACCTGCACGATCATCACCACCGGCGCCAACGCCCTGATGGCGCCCGTGCACGACCGGATGCCGGTGGTCCTGGCGCCGGAGGGGTACGAGGCCTGGCTGGCGCCGGGCAAGCTGGCCGGAGGGGAGCTCGCCCACCTGCTGTCGCCGCCGCCCGAGGACCTTCTCGTCGCCTACCGCGTCGGCGACGAGGTGAACAGCTCGAGGGCCGAGGGACCTCAGCTCGCCGAGCCGCTCGAGGAGAGCTCGTCGGAGCCCTCCCCGTCCTCCCTCCCCGCCCGCAGGAGGCCGTAGCGCCGGGCGGCCTCGAGGACCGAGGTGGCGATCCCGGGACCGTCGAGGCCGAGGCCGGAGAGGATGTCGTCCGGCTTGCCGTGGGC
>JAJZZB010000251.1 GCA_021797795.1 Actinomycetes bacterium
CCTCGAGGGCGGCAGCGTCCTCATCTCGAGGTCGGTCTCCGCGGTTCCCGGCGGAAGTGAGGTGAAGGGGACCAAGACCGGTGACCGGCGCCGGATCGCCATCGGGCCTCGCACCGCCACGCTTCTACGTGAGCACAGGGAGCGCTGTGAGGAGCGCGCACGCGCGTGCGGCGCAAGCCTGACGCCCTCCGGCTTTGTCTTCTCCCCCGATCCAGCGGGAGCGTCGCCGTACAACCCGCACACGTTCACGCGGGTCTTCGTCGACATGTGCAAGGCCGCCGGTCTGCTGCCGATGCGCCTCCACGACCTGAGGCACCACTCGGCCGCGACGCTCCTGAAGCAGGGCGCCGCGGTGGGCGAGGTGATGGACCGCCACGGCTGGCGCACCGTCGACATGGTGAACCGCTACCGACACCTCCTCGAAGCGACCGAGGTCGGCGCGGCGATCGCCCTGGAGAACGCCTGAGCAGCCGACCACGTGGGGGTCGAGTGCGGCATCCTCCTTCGAGGCGGCCGCCAGCCACAGGAGATACGCGATCACCTCTTCTCCCTGATGCATGCCGGCGTCCTCCTCCCTGCGGCTCCAGGAGCGCCAACACGTCGGCGCCTACCGACACTCATAGGTCGATCCAGTCGAAGCGGAGACGTACCTCTCCTCAGGACCGGAACTGAACTCGACCCCTCCCGAAGGCGCCTGGCGTAGCTATGCGACTGCGCCGCTCATCGCCCTGTAGCGCGAGTCGTGCGGGACGGGTGTCGCCGCGACAACGCGAATGAGACTGTCCGAGTCAACCCTCTCCGATCGTCGAGTCCGGTCCATCGCTGAATGCCCAGCCCAGTTGCCGCGCCGACACCGCAGGCCGGGACCTTGGCGCATCGGCCAGGTGGCAGCGAAGCACGGCTTCCAGGTCGTCCACGGGATCGGGTGCGGGCAGCCAGGTGAGCGACTCGTAGCCGGTCGGACGGACGGGCTGCTCTTCGCCGGCCGGCACGCGGCCGAAGAGGTCGAACGCCCGGTAGCGGAGGAGCCGGACGACTTCCGGATGGTTCGACCCGTCCGTCGTCTTTGCCAAGAACGCCGGCGTCGCACAGAGGTTCCACAGGGCCGTGTAGGTGTCGGGGTTCCTCGGGTCACCCCAGACGTGGTTGAACTGGACGTCTCGCCCTTTCGTCCCCTGCGCGGCCCAGAGGAAGGCGAGGGTCGGTCCGGTGTTGTCGTCGTACATCACGCTGCGGCCGTCGGGAAGGGTGTCGAACTTCCCGCGCCTCGTCGGGTCTCGGACGAGCCGGAAGAGCGCTCTGCCCTTGGACCGGTCGACCGTGTCCGGATGGAGGAACACCGTGTGCGCCGCCACGGCGTGCCGCACTGTCTCGTAGCCCGCACACTCGAGCACGGCCGCCAGGGCGCTCACTCCGTCGAGGATCGGAGGCGATCCCGATCGTCGTGGTGCGGACGAGGTGGGGCCCGGCACCACCGCTTCCGCGTCGGCCGGCGAGAACACGACGGCCTCCCCTAGGCGCACCTCGCTCACACGACGCCCGAGCGACATCCATGCCAGGGCGTGCGGGCGGTGATGGCCGGAGGCGTTGGCCCACCACGGACGGTGGTCACGGGCACTGGCAGGGAGCCCGCCCACGAGCTCGTCGAGCTCGCCGAAGGTGAAGGAGACCGGCTCGTCGTCCGGTGCGGACTCGAGCGCCAGGCGGAGGGGCTCGTACTTGGCGGTCATCGCCGGCACCGGGCCATCGTCGGTTGACCGTATCCGAACCAGGAGCGTTCGGCTCGCCCGTCGGGCAGTGCGCGGTCGACGGACGCTTCGATCGCAGGGGCAGCGACGCCCGCCCGTGACAAGCTGGTGCCGATCGTCGGCACGATTCCGTTCAACGGCTCCGTGGATTCGCCACACGCTGCCACTGGAAGTGGGTCGACGACGCAGCCGGTGCCGCGGATGTTGCCCTCGGGCGTCACCGCGCGCAGCGTCACCGCGGTGGCGAGTGGTGCCGGCGCACGTCGCCCCCTCGTCGGTCTCGAACAGGTCGAAACGGGGACCCGACGTCCCCGATCGAGCGGCCCTCCGTCCCACAGGCCGGCCACGAGCCGGCGTCATCCAGTGTGGCGTCCGAGAGGTGTCCGGCTCGTCAAGCCCGGGCCCTCCGGGCGCCTGCGGCGGGCTTGACGAGCCTCGTGTGGCCGGGGTGGGGGTGAAACCGAGCCCCTGTTGAGCCCTGTCGAGGTCCGAGTCGAGGGATCTGTCGAGGTCCCGGTCCGAGCGTGTGGCCATGACCACGCACACCACCACCACCGACGGGACGGGGACGAGGTCCTCCGACCGTGACCGTCTCGTCCTCGCGGTCGCAGAAGCCGCCGAGGTGCTCGGCGTCTCCCGTGCCTTCGCCTACGAGCTCGCCGCACGTGGCGAGATCCCTGTCCTGCGTCTCGGGCGCCGCCGCCTCGTGCCCCGAAAGGCGCTCCTCGAGATGCTGGGGGAGGGGGCCGAGGGCCCCGCGCCGCCCGGACCTGCCCCCGCCCTCGTCTACCGCCTCGTCGCAGAGGGCGGCTGAGGGTGCTCTCGATCGGCCGGCTCGTGGCCGGCGCCGAGCGCTACTACCTGTCGAGCGTCGCCCGGGGCCGGGAGGAGTGCTACACCGGCTCGGGGGAGGCGCCTGGGGTCTGGCTCGGCGCTGGCGCGGCGCGCCTCGGGCTCTGTGGCCCCGTCGACGCCACGACCCTTTCGATGCTCCTCGCCGGCATGTCCCCGGACGGCGAGGCGCTCTTGGCCCGGCGCGTCGATCCATCCAAGCGCGTGGCAGGGCTCGACCTCACCTTCTCTGCGCCCAAGTCGGTCTCCCTCCTCTACGGGCTCGGCGACGCAGGGATCTCCGGGACCGTGCGCGACCTGCACGCGGAGGCGGTCGCCGACGCCCTCGGCTACCTGGAACGCCGGGCCCTCCGGGTGCGGAGGGGCGCGGGGATCGCAGCGCTGCTCGGTGCAGAGGGGTTCGTCGCCGCCGCGTTCGTCCACCGGACCTCCCGTGCGGGCGACCCCCAGCTCCACACCCACGTCCTCGTCGCCAACCTCGCCTACGGAGACGACGCCAAGTGGTCGGCACTCTGGCCGCGCCTCATCTACCATCACGCCCGGACCGCGGGCTTCCTCTACCAGGCGTCGCTGCGCGCCCGGCTCACCGACGCCCTCGGGGTCCGCTTCGGCCCGGTCAAAAACGGCGCGGCCGAGATCGAGGGGATCTCCAAGTCCGTGCTCCGGGGGTTCTCCACGAGACGCCAAGCGATCGAGGCGCACCTCGCAAACCTCGGCGCAGAGTCGCCTTCGGCAGCCCAGGTCGCGGCCCTCGTCACCCGCACGCCCAAGCTCCCCGCCGCGGCCGTGGGCTCGGACGAGGGGCTGCGGGCTCGGTGGCGGACAAGGGCGCACGAGCTCGGCCTCGACCCGGCCTCGATCGCCCGGCTCCTCGGGGCCCACGGGTGCGAGGCGCTCAGCGATGCGCGCCGCCGTGCGCTCGTCGCGCACCTCGTGGGCGAGGGCGGCCTCACGGCCGCCGACTCGGTCTTCGAGCGCCGCGACGTGGTGCGGGGGGTCGCAGCGCTCCTCGGAGACGGCGCGAGCGCAGAGGAGATCGAG
>JAJZZB010000049.1 GCA_021797795.1 Actinomycetes bacterium
CGACTTCGCGCCGGAGGCCTTCTCCTGGGTCGTCGCCGACGACACCGCCAACGACGTCCTCGCCTGGCTGCGCTACGGCCAGGGTGGCGCCGTCCTCGTCGTCGTGAACCTCACCCCGGTGCCCCGCGAGGGCTACCGCATCGGCGTGCCGACGCCCGGGCAGTGGCAAGAGCTCGTCAACTCCGACGCCGCCGAGTACGGCGGGAGCGGCGTCGGCAACCTGGGCGGCGTCTCGAGCGACCCGGTCGCCTCCCACGGCTTCACCGACAGCCTCGAGCTGACGCTGCCGCCCCTCGGCGCCCTCCTGCTCGGCGACGAGGGGGCGGTGCGGGGTCTCGCCGGGTGAGCAAGCCGGGCACGCCGGCGCTCGGGCCCACCTACCGGATCCAGCTCTCTCCTCGCTTCGGGTTCGAGCAGACCGAGCAGGTCGTGGCCTACCTGGCCGACCTCGGCATCGCCTACGCCTACCTCTCCCCCGTCTTCGAGGCGAGGGCCGGCTCCGAGCACGGCTACGACGTCGTCGACCCGACGCGGGTCCGCCGCCAGCTCGGCGGCCGGGCCGGCCTCGAGTCGCTGGCGGCCGCCCTCCACCGGGCCGGGCTGAAGGTGCTGGCCGACGTCGTCCCGAACCACCTCTCGACCGATCCGGCCGGGCCGTGGTGGCGCCAGCTGCTCCGCCACGGCCGCTCGTCGCCGGCCGCCGCCATCTTCGACGTCGACTGGGAGGCCCCCGGCTGCGACGGCCGGGTCATCCTGCCCGTCCTGGCCGCGCCGCTCGAGGAGGTGCTCGCCGCCGGTGAGCTCACCCTCGCCACGGCGCCGGACGGCCCTGTGGTCTGCCACGGCGGGCGGTGCTACCCGCTGCGCCCCGACGGCCCCCCGCCCGGCGCCCCCCTCGAGCAGGTGCTCGCCGCCCAGCACTACGTGCTCTCGTGCTGGCGGGACCCAGCCCGCAACTACCGCCGGTTCTTCGCGATCGACGACCTCGTCGGCGTGCGCCAGGAGGACCCGGAGGTGTTCTCGCTCACCCACCGGCTCCTCGGCGAGCTGGTCTCGGCGGGGACCGTCGACGCCGTGAGGGTCGACCACCTCGACGGCCTGGCCGACCCGGCCGGCTACCTCGAGGCACTCGGAGGGATCATGGGCGGGCGGCCGGTCGTGGTCGAGAAGATCCTGACGGCCGAGGAGCCCCTCCGGGCCGCCTGGCCGATCGCCGGCACGACCGGCTACGAGTCGGCCGACGACCTCACCCACGCCCTCGGCGACCCGACGGGCCTGGCACGCCTGGCGGCAGCGGCCGAGGCGGAGGGCGAGCCGCCGGAGATGGCGGTGGTCGGGGAGGCCAAGGCCTTCGTCCTCGAGCGCTTCTTCTCCTCCGAGGTGGCCCGGGTGGCGCGGGCGACCGGCCTCGGCGAGCGCCGGGTCGCCGAGGCGGCCGCCGCCATGCCCGTCTACCGCACCTACGTCTCTGCCGGCGGCGGCGACGAGCTCGACTCGCTGCTGCTCACCGCCGCTGGCGGCGAGGAGCTCGCCGAGCTGGTGCTCAGCCCTCTCGACCGCCCCTTTCTCGAGGGAGTGCTCGGCTTCCAGCAGCTCTGCGCCGCCGCCATGGCGAAGGGGGTGGAGGACACCGCCTGGTACCGCCTCGTCTCGAACCTCCCCTTCCTCGAGGTGGGCGGCGACCCGCACGCCGGCCCGGCACGCGACGGCGTCGCCCGCCTCCACCGGCGGGCGGCCGCCCGGCTGCGCCGCCACGAGCACGGCCTCGTCGCCGGCACCACCCACGACACCAAGCGCTCGGCCGACGTCCGGGCCCGGCTGCTCGCCCTGGCGGCGGTGGCGCCCTACTTCGAGGCGGGCCTCGCCGCCTTCGCCGAGGCGGTCCCGGGCCGCCCGGTCGGCGACGGCCGCCCCCCGGTGCCGGGCCCCCTCGAGCGCCGGCGGGTGGCCGAGACCTGCCTGGCGATGGCTCCGGGCCCACGCGCCGCTCCCGGCGAGTGGGAGGAGGTCGCCGACCGGGTCGAGGCGGCGCTGCGGAAGGGCGCCCGCGAGGCGCGCACCCGCGACTCGTGGGAGCAGGTGAACGAGGCCTACGAGGAGGCCCTGGCCGAGCCGGCCCGGGCGCTGTGCGCCGACTCCGGGCGGCTGCTGCGCACCTGCTTCGGACCGGCCGTCGGGCGGGTCCAGCGCTTTGGGGCCACCCTCTCGCTCGCCGAGGTGGTGCTCCGCTCGGGCCTGCCCGGCGTCCCGGACTGCTACCAGGGCGACGAGGTCTGGAACCTCGCCCTCGTCGACCCGGACAACCGCCGCCCGGTCGACTTCGCCCGCCTGGCGCGAAGGCTGGGCGAGCTCCCCGACCCCGACTCGATCAGCCCGGCCGAGGCCGCCGCCCTCCGGAGGTCGTGGCCGGACGGCCGGGTGAAGCTGCTGGTCACCCGCCAGTGCCTGCACGCCCGCGCCCTGCAGGAGGCCGCCTTTGCTCCCGGGGCCGGCTACGTCCCCCTCGGCCTCGAGGGCGCCCGGGACGAGCCGGAGCCGCCCGTGATCGCCCTCGCCCGGAGCGCCGGCAGCTCGCTGGCGCTGGCCGTGGCGACGAGGGCGCCCGAGCGGCTGGCGGCCGAGCCGGGCGACCTGCCCGTCGGCGAGGCGGCCTTCTCCTCGGCGGCGATCTTCTTGCCCGGCGAGATCGCCTCGATGGCCGGCGGGGGGTTCCGCGACGTCCTGTCGGGCGCCCGGGTCGAGGCCCGCTCGGGCCGGCTGGCGCTCGCCGAGGTCCTCGCCGCTCTGCCGGTCGCCCTCCTCGTCCCCCTCGGCGCCGCCGGGGGTCGCGGCTGAGCCGCCCTCACCAGCTCATGGCCGACAGCCGGTCGGCGGCCGCCTTGGCGATCCCCTGCAGCACCGAGACCGAGCGGCCGGCGACCGGGTAGGGGCCACCGGCGCCGTAGGGCGGCGTGGCCGACCCCTCGAAGAACGGGTCGTGCTCCCTCCCGGTGTCGAGCACCGGCAGCCATGCCTCGCCGTAGCGCTCGCCGGGGAGGACGAACTCGAGCGGCTCCCAGAAGGCGTTCAGCACGATGAAGTAGCCGGCGTCCGAGCTCGGGACGGGGCGCCGCCCGAACGAGCCGGTGGCGGCGAGGCCGTCGCCGGAGAGGTAGGCGCCGATGGTCTTGGCGAAGGTCACCTGCCAGTCTGCCTCCGACATCTCCCTGCCCTCGGGGGCGAACCAGGCGATGTCGGTCGCCCCCTCGCCGTGCAGCGGGTGGCCCTCGAACCAGCGCCGGCGCCGGAAGGCGGGGTGCTCGGCCCGAAAGCGCGCCAGCCGGCGGACGAAGTCGGCCAGCTCCTCGTCCATCGCCCGCCAGTCCAGCCATGACAGGTCGTTGTCCTGGCAGTAGGCGTTGTTGTTGCCGTGCTGGGTGCGGCCGATCTCGTCGCCCGAGAGCAGCATCGGGACGCCCTGGGAGACGAACAGCGTCGCCAGCATGTTGCGCACCTGCCGGCGCCGGACGGCCTCCACCTCCGGGTCGTCGCTCTCGCCCTCGACGCCGCAGTTCCACGAGCGGTTGTCGGACTCGCCGTCGCGGTTGTCCTCCCCGTTCTCCTCGTTGTGCTTGTCGTTGTAGGAGACGAGGTCGGCCAGGGTGAACCCGTCGTGGCAGGTGACGAAGTTGATGCTCGCCCACGGCTTGCGCCCGGTGAGCTCGTAGAGGTCGGAGCTGCCCGTCAGGCGGGCCGCCAGCTCGGGGAGGGTCTGGTCCTTGCCCCGCCAGTAGTCCCGGACGGTGTCGCGGTAGCGGCCGTTCCACTCCGACCACAGTGGGGGGAAGTTGCCGACCTGGTAGCCCCCCTCGCCGACGTCCCAGGGCTCCGCGATGAGCTTCACCTGGGAGATGACCGGGTCCTGCTGGATGATGTCGAAGAAGGCGGACAGCCGGTCCACCTCGTGCAGCGTCCGGGCCAGGGTGGCGGCGAGGTCGAAGCGGAAGCCGTCGACGTGCATCTCGAGCACCCAGTAGCGCAGGCTGTCCATGAGGAGCTGGAGGACGTGGGGGTGGCGGACGTTCAAGGTGTTGCCCGTGCCGGTGTAGTCCACGTAGAGGCGGGGGTCGGCCGGGTCGAGGCGGTAGTAGGCCTCGTTGTCGATCCCCTTGTAGGCGAGGGTCGGTCCGAGGTGGTTGCCCTCGGCGGTGTGGTTGTAGACGACGTCCAGCCACACCTCGATGCCGACGGAGTGGAGGGTCTTCACGAGCGCCTTGAACTCCTGGACCTGCTGGCCGAGGGCGCCCGAGGCCGAGTACTCGTGGTGGGGGGCGAGGTAGCAGATCGAGTTGTAGCCCCAGTACTGGCGAAGGCCGCGCTCGACGAGGGCGTGGTCGTGGACGAACTCGTGGATCGGCAGCAGCTCGACGGCCGTCACGCCGAGCGAGAGCAGGTGCTCGACCGCCGCCGGGGAGGCGAGGCCGGCATAGCTGCCGCGCAGCTGGGGTGGGACGGCCGGGTGCCGGGCGGTGAAGCCCTTCACGTGCATCTCGTAGACGAGCGTCTCGTGCCAGGGCGTCTCGGGGGCCCGGTCGTTGCCCCAGTCGAAGAAGGGGTTGACCACGACGTTCTTCGGCATGAACGGCGCCGAGTCCGAGCGGGAGATCCTGCTCTCGTCGGCCAGCTGGTGGGAGAACAGCGAGCGGTTCCAGCGGACCTCGCCGTGGACGGCCTTGCCGTAGGGGTCGAGGAGGAGCTTGTCGGCGTTGAATCGCCGGCCGGCGGCGGGCCTCCAGGGGCCGTGCACCCGGAAGCCGTAGCGCTGGCCGGCCCCGACACCGCCGACGTAGCCGTGGTGGATGTGGGCCGTCTCCTCGGCCAGGCGCAGGCGGACCTCCCTCCCCCGCTCGTCGAACAGGCAGAGGTCGACGGCCTCGCCGTGCTCGGTGAACAGCGAGAAGTTCGTCCCGATGCCGTCGTAGGTCGCCCCGAGCGGGTACGGTCGCCCGGGCGAGATGTCGAGGTCGACCGTCCGCATGCCTCACGAAGGCTATCGAGGCCCCCCGCCGGCGTCGAAGCCGGCCGGAGCGGGCCGCCGCGCCATAGGGTGTCGGCGTGGCTTCGATCCCCTCCAGCGTCCCTGCCGACGACGAGCTCCTGTCGGCCCCCCTCGACGAGCTGCTCCCCGCCGCCGCCGCCGTCCGCGACGCCCGCTACGGCAGGCGGGTCACCTTCTCTCCGAAGGTCTTCGTCCCCCTCACGATGCTGTGCCGCGACCGCTGCGGCTACTGCACCTTCGCCAAGCCGCCGGCGCACCTCGGCTCTGTCTACCTGAGCCTCGACGAGGTGTCCGAGCTCGCCGAGGTGGGGGCGCGCGCCGGCTGCCACGAGGCGCTGTTCACCCTCGGCGAGCGGCCCGAGCTCCGCTACCCCGAGGCGGCCGCCTTCCTCGAGCGGCACGGCTTCGACTCGACGGTCGCCTACCTCGAGGCTGCCTGCCGCCGCGCCCTCGAGGCGGGTCTCCTCCCCCATGCCAACGCCGGAGCCCTCGCCGAGGACGAGCTTGCCCGCCTCCGGCCGGTGACGGCGAGCCAGGGGATGATGCTCGAGTCGCTCTCCCCCGTCCTCGAGTGCCACCGCTCCTCGCCCGACAAGACCCCCGAGCGCCGCCTCGCCACTTTGGAGGCGGCCGGGCGGCTCCAGATCCCCTTCACGACCGGCATCCTCGTCGGCATCGGCGAGGACCGGCGCGACCGCCTGGCGGCCCTCCGGGCCATCGCCGACTCGCACGCCCGCCACGGCCACGTCCAGGAGGTGATCGTCCAGAACTTCCTGCCCAAGGCCGGCACGGCCATGCACCGGGCATCCGCCTGCCCGCCCGAGGAGCACCTCTGGTCGATCGCGGCCGCCCGCCTCCTGCTCCCGCCCGAGATCCACGTCCAGGCGCCGCCGAACCTCACCGATGACGTCGTAGGCCTGCTCGAAGCCGGCGTGGACGACCTCGGTGGCATCTCGCCGGTCACCGTCGACCACGTCAACCCTGAGCGGGCCTGGCCGGCGCTCGAGCGCCTCGAGCACGTCGTCGAGGAGGAGGGCTACGTGCTCGCCTCGCGCCTGGCGGTCCAGCCCGAGTGGGCCCGGGATCCCGGGCGCTTCCTCGCCCCGGAGATGGCCTTCCCGGTCCTCGAGCACTCCGACGCCGAGGGGCTCGCCCGCGACTGCGCCTGGACATCGGGCGGCGAGGCCGAGCCGCCGGAGCTCGTCGGGGCCGGCCTCGCCCCGCGCCGGGCGCTCGGGCCGGTCGTCGCCGTGCTGAGGGCCGTCGAGGCGGGCGAGGAGCTCGGCGAGGCCGAGCTCGTCACCTTGTTCGGGGCGAGGGGAAGCGAGGTCGCCGCCGTCGCCGAGGTCGCCGACGAGCTGCGCCGCCGGGCGGTCGGCGACGTCGTCACCTACGTCGCCAACCGGAACATCAACTACACCAACGTCTGCACCTTCAAGTGCCGCTTCTGCGCCTTCTCGAAGGGGCCGCTCTCGCTCAACCTGCGGGGCGCCCCCTACCTGCTCGACCTGGAGGAGGTGGGCCGCCGCGTGGCCGAGGCCGAGGCGCTCGGCGCCACCGAGGTCTGCCTGCAGGGCGGGATCCACCCGAGCTTCGACGGCGAGTACTACCTCGGCGTGCTCGGTGCCGTCCGCGCCGCCTCCGAGCGCATCCACATCCACGGCTTCACCGCCCTCGAGGTGCACGAGGGCGCCCGGCGCCTCGGGGAGGACCTGGCGAGCTACCTCGTGCGCCTGAAGGAGGCCGGCCTCAGGTCGCTGCCGGGGACGGCGGCCGAGATCCTCGACGACCCGGTGCGGGAGATCCTCTGCCCCGACAAGATCTCGACCGACCGCTGGCTCGAGGTGCACCGGACGGCGCACGGGGTCGGGCTCCGCTCCAACGTCACGATCATGTTCGGGGCGGTCGAGCACCCCGAGTCCTGGGCCCGCCACCTCGTGCGCACACGGGCGCTGCAGAGAGAGACGGGCGGCTTCACCGAGTTCGTGCCGCTGCCCTTCGTCCACATGGGCGCCCCGCTCTACCTCCAGCACCGCGCCCGGCGCGGGCCGACCTTCCGCGAGGCGCTGCTCGTGCACGCCGTCGGGCGGATCGCCTACCACGGCGCCATCGACAACATCCAGGCGAGCTGGGTGAAGATGGGCGTGCCGGGCGCCCGCCAGCTGCTCAGGGCCGGCTGCAACGACCTCGGCGGGACCCTCATCAACGAGAACATCTCCCGGGCAGCCGGCGCCTCCCACGGCCAGCGCATGGACGAGGCGGGCTTCCTCGAGATCACCGAGCCGCTCGGCCGGACCCTCGAGCAGCGCACCACCCTCTACGGCCGCCTCGAGGCGGCCGCCTCGTGAGCGATCACCTGAGGTCGCTCCCCGAGGCGGAACTGGCCCCCACCGGCTCCCGGCCGGCGCGGGCCATCCAGCGGGCCGACGAGGCGGCGGCGCGCCCGCTCGCCGAGGGGGCGGGGCGCCTCATCGGGGAGCTGCTCGACCTCGTCGGGGCGAAGGAGAACCGCGACCTGCTGCGCGACCTGATCGGGACGGCCCTGCACCTGTCCGACGGCACGCCGAGCCGCCTCGACATGAAGATCGCCACCTCGGCGCTGTCGGAGATGGCCCGGGCCTTCACGCTCTTCGCCCCCTTCCGCGGGACGCCGAAGATCACCATGTTCGGCTCCGCCCGCACGCGGCCCGACGACCCGCTTTACGCCCAGGCCCGCGATCTCGCCGGCCGCCTGTCGAGCCAGGGCTGGATGGTCGTGACGGGGGCGGGGCCGGGCATCATGGCGGCCGGCACGGATGGTGCCGGGGCCGACATGGCGATCGGCGTCGACATCCGCCTCCCCTTCGAGTCGGTCTCGCACCCCGAGCTGGCGGCCGAGGGGCGGCTCGTCGAGATGAAGTACTTCTTCACCCGCAAGCTCATGTTGATGAAGGAGTCGGCCGCCTTCGCCGTCCTGCCGGGGGGCTTCGGCACGCTGGACGAGGCCTTCGAGCTGCTGACCCTGCTGCAGACGGGCAAGGCCGAGCCGGCGCCGATCGTCCTGCTCGACATCCCGGGCGAGCCCTACTGGGAGTCCTGGGACGGCTTCGTCGAGGGACAGGTGGTCCGCCGCGGGCTCGCCAGCCCCGAGGACCGCTCCTTCTTCCGGATCACGGCGGACGTCGACGAGGCGGTGAACGCGATCCTCGGCTTCTACCGCAACTACCACTCCCGCCGCTTCGTCGGCCAGGTCATGGTGATCCGCCTGCAGCGGGCGCCGAGCGAGACCGAGCTCGCCCGGCTGAACGAGGAGTTCGCCGACTGCTGCTCGGAGAAGGGCATCTGGCGGACCGAGCCCCTCGGACCGGAGCGGGCCGACAGGGACCACCTCGAGCTGCCGAGGATCGCCTTCGAGCTCGACCTGCGCTTCCAGGGCCGCTTCCGCCAGCTGATCGACGCCCTGAACGGCCTGGGCGGCGAGTGACCCGGCGTGCCCCGGGCGGGCTCAGTCGGCGACCTCCTCGTCGAAGCGGGCGCCGGCCGCCTGGCGGGCGAGCAGGGCCGCCTTCTCCGCCGAGGAGCGGGCGCGGTTGACGAGCTTCTCGGTCGCCCTCGCCCGGGCGATCGCCGCCTCGCTCTCCTCGCCGAGCGCCGAGCGGAGCAGGTCCATCGCCACGTCGACGAGACCCTCCGCCACCCGGTCGAGGTCGCCGGCGAGCTCCTCCAGCTGCTTCTCGGCGGCCACCTCTAGGCGCCCGGTTCGGACCCGAGGACGGTGAGCTCCCCCTTGGCGAACTCGGCCCGCAGCACCTTCTTGTCGAACTTGCCGACGCTCGTCTTCGGCACCTCGCCGACGAAGGCCCACCGCTCGGGCACCCACCACTTGGCCACCCGCTCGGAGAGGTAGCCGGCAAGCTCGGCCGGAGTGGCCGAGGCGCCCTCGTGCAGCACGACGCAGGCGAGCGGCCGCTCGTCCCAGCGCTCGTCGGGGATCGCCACGACGGCCGCCTCGAAGACGGCCGGATGGCCCATGAGGACGTTCTCGAGCTCGACCGAGGAGATCCACTCCCCGCCGGTCTTGATGACGTCCTTGGTCCGGTCGGTGATGGTGAGGTAGCCGAGCTCGTCGACGGTGCCGACGTCGCCGGTGCGCAGCCAGCCGTCGTGGAAGCGCTCGGGCGAGGGATCGCCCTGGTAGGAGGCGGTCACCCACGGTCCCCGCACCTCGAACTCGCCGACCGAGCGGCCGTCCCGGGGTGCCACGGCGCCCGACCCGTCGACGACGCGGACCTCCACCCCGAAGGCCACCCGGCCGGCCTTGGTCCGGTACGACCAGACGTCCTGGCCCTCGACGCCCCTCGGCGGGATGGCGACCGAGCCGAGAGGGCTCGTCTCGGTCATCCCCCACGCCTGGAGGATGGGCACGCCGTAGCGGTCCTCGAAGCGCTCCATGAGCGAGCGGGGCACGGCCGAGCCACCGCAGACGATGGCGCGGAAGCAGGAGAGGTCCGAGCCGTGCGACTCGGCGTAGCGCAGGACCTCGTTCCAGATCGTCGGCACGGCGCCGGCGAAGCTCGGACGCTCGGCCTCGATGATCTTCACGAGCGGCTCGGCCTGGAGGAACTGCTTGGGCATGATGAGGTCCGCCCCCGACAGCCAGCACGAGTAGGGCATCCCCCAGGCGTTGGCGTGGAACTGCGGGACGACGACGAGCGCCCGGTCGTGGCTCGAGATCCCGAGGGTGGCGGCCGAGGTGCTGGCGAGGGAGTGCAGGTAGGTCGACCGGTGGCTGTAGGAGACGCCCTTCGGGCTCCCCGTCGTGCCGCTCGTGTAGCACATGGCCGCCGCCTCGTGCTCGTCGAGGACCGGCCAGTCGTAGGCCTCGGGCCGGCCGGCGAGCAGGTCCTCGTAGGCGATCGTCTCCGCCAGCCGCCCGAGCGGGGCGAAGGCCGAGGTGTCCCCCTCGCCGACCACCACGATCCGCTCGACGCTGTCGCACCCTCCGACGACGCGGGCGAGCAGCGGGGCGACCGCTGCGTCGCAGAGGATGACGCGGTCGCCGGCGTGGTCGATGACGTACTTCAGCTGCTCGGGGAAGAGGCGGATGTTGAGGGTGTGCAGGACGGCGCCCATGCTCGGGATGGCGAAGTAGGCCTCGAGATGCTCCTGGTGGTTGAAGCAGAAGGTCCCGACGCGGTCGCCCTCGCCGATGCCGAGCCCGGCCAGGCCGTGGGCGAGCTGGGCCACGCGGCCCGCCACCTGTCTGAAGCTGGCCCGCCGGAAGTGGTCTCCCTCGAAGGTCACGACCTCGCTCGTCGGGTAGACCTGGGCGCCGTGGCGCAGGATCTCCCTCACGAGGAGGGGCGCTTCCTGCATCGTGCTCCGCATGGGCTCTCCTTTTCGGACGGGGACGGCTCAGCGAGCCGGGCGACCCGGCTCCCATGGTCCCTCAGGATACGGGCCCGCGGGTGGCCCCTCCATGGTCTTTCCGAGAGACCGCCGCGGCGGCGGAGTATCCTTCCTCCCTCGAGGGGGAGCGGTGATCTTCGACGGGGCACCGGTGACAGCGGGCGGTCGCGAGGCGGACCGAGGCGCGGGGGCGGGGCGGCGTGGTGGCGCGGGTGTCCGGGCGGCCCGCCTCGGGCCCCTCGTCCTGCTCGAGTGCGACGGCGACGGCATCGTCACCTTCTGCGAAGGGGGGCTCGTCGAGGCCCTCTTCCCCGGCGGGCTCGTCGGCCGGCGCCTCGGCGACCTCCTCCCGGCGGACGGGGCGCTTCACGGGATCGTCTCGCGCCTCATCTCGGGCGAGGCGGTGTCGGCCGAGCTGGACCTCGCCGGGCGGAGGCTCGAGGTCACCGCCGCCCCGCCACCCGACGGCGACACGGAGCCGGCCGGGTACGCCCTCGTCGCCGTCGACGTCACCGCCCGGGCCGTGGCCGACGAGGCGGCCGCCGCCGCCGCCCGGCGCCAGTCGCTGCTCCTCGAGCACATCTTCGACGTCATCCTCGTGCTGACCGGGGCGGGGATGGTGCGCTCGTCCAACCCGGCCGCCGAGCGGGTGCTCGGGCGGCGGTGGCGGCCCGGCGAGACGATCGATCCCGGCTCCCTCGTCCATCCCGACGACCTCGAGCGCTGCCGGGCGCTCGTCGAGGCGGTCCTCGCCCGGCCGGGAGCCCAACCGCCCGAGCGGCTCCGGGTGGCCCACGCGGACGGCACCTTCCGAGAGCTCGAGGTGGTCGGCGACAACCTGACCGACGACCCGGCCGTGGCGGGCATCGTGGTGACGCTCCACGACGTCACCGACGAGCGCCGCAGCGAGGCGAGGCTGCTCGACTACGCCACCCGGCAGGCCGCCCTCGCCGAGCTCGGCCGGTGGGCGCTCGCCGGCGTCGACTACCCGAGCCTGCTCGAGGACGCCGTGAAGGTGCTCCGCCAGCGGTTGCCGGCCGACACCGCCCACGTCTTCGAGTCCTTCCCCGACGCCTCGCTGCTCTCGCTCTCGACCCGCTTCCCCCACCTCGACGGCGAGGAGCTCGTCTCTGGCGAGCCCACCTCCTCGCCGGCGAGCTTCGCCCTCGTCACCCAGCAGACGGTCGTCTCGAGCGACCTCGACGTCGAGGCCCGCTTCGAGGTCCCCGAGCTGTGGACGCGGTCGCGGGCCGTCTCGGTGATCGAGGCGCCGATCCCCGGCCAGGACATGCCCATCGGCGTCCTCGGCGTCACGAGCCGGCGGCGGGCCGGCTTCGGGCCGGACGACGTGAACTTCGTCGAGGCGGTGGCCAACGTGCTGGCGGCGGCCGCCAGCCGGGTGAGAGCGGAGGAGGCGATCCGGGCCCAGGCGCTCACCGACCCGCTCACCGGGCTACCGAACCGCCTCTTCCTCGCCTCGCGGCGGGCAGGGGGGGCACCCGTCCGCCTCGAGTGGAACGGGCGGGAGCACTGCGTGCTCGTCGTCGACGTCGACCGCTTCAAGGAGATCAACGAGACCCTCGGCCACTCCATCGGCGACCGCGTCCTCGTCGAGGTGGCCCGGCGCCTCGAGCGGCTCGGCGACCCCGTCGCCATCGTCGCCCGCCTCGGCGCAGACGAGTTCGCCCTCGTCTGCCGGCGCCTTCAGGACGAGGTGGCCGAGGACGACTTCGCCGGGCGGCTGCGCACCGTCGTGGGCGAGCCGCTCGCCGTCGCCGGCCTCGACCTCCGCCTGCGCTCGAGCATCGGCATCTCGTCGCTCGGGCCGTCCGAGGCCGGCGAGGTCCCCCTGGCCGACCTGCTCCGCCGGGCCGAGGCGGCGATGTTCCAGGCCAAGCGGGAGCACGTCGGGATCCGCCGCTACAGCGACGACCTCGAGCGCTCGAGCCTCGCCCGCCTCGCCCTCGCGAGCGAGCTCTCCGCCGCGATCGAGGCCGGCGAGCTCCGGCTCGACTACCAGCCGAAGCTCGACGTCGCGACGAGGCGGGCGGCAGGCGTCGAGGCGCTCGTGCGCTGGCAGCACCCGACCCGGGGGCTGCTCCTGCCCGACGTGTTCGTCCCTCTCGCCGAGCAGACCGGCCTCGTCCGGGAGCTCACCGCCTGGGTCCTCGCCCGAGCCTTCGCCGAGTGCGCCTCCTGGCAGCGGGCCGGCTACGAGGTGCCCGTCGCCGTCAACCTCTCGGCTGCCACCGTCCACGACCCCCTGCTCCCCGACGCCGTCATGTCGGCGATCTCGCGAGCCGGGCTGGCGGTCGAGGCGGTCGAGCTCGAGATCACCGAGAGCGCCGTCATGGCGGACCCCGAGGGCGCCATCGCCCGCCTCGAGGAGCTGACCGGGCACGGGATCCGCTTCGCCCTCGACGACTTCGGCACCGGCTACTCCTCGCTCGCCTACCTCCAGCGCCTGCCGGTGAGCTCGGTGAAGATCGACAAGTCCTTCGTCCGCCCGCTCGGAGTCGACGCCGTCGCCAGCGAGATCGTCCGGGCGGTGGCCGACCTCGGCCACAGCCTCGACCTCTCCGTCGTCGCCGAGGGCGTCGACTCCGAGGAGGTCCTCGAGGTGACCGGGCTGCTCGGCTGCGACGCCGTCCAGGGCTACCACGTCGCCGTCCCGATGACGGCGACGGCGCTCAGGGAGTGGCTCGCCGGGCACGCCGGGCGCCCGGAGGACCAGCCGGGCGACCCGTCTCAGGAGAGCGCCAGCTGACCCGGCACGACCGGGGCACCGAGCCCGGTCGTGCCCCGCAGGTGGCGGTCGACCGCGGCCGCCGCCGCACGCCCCTCGGCGATCGCCCAGACGACGAGGCTCTGGCCGCGGGCGGCGTCGCCGCAGCAGAAGACCCCCGGCTCGCTCGTCTCGAACCGCGGCCCCACCTCGATGTTGCCGCGCCGGTCGAGCCTGAGCCCGAGCCCGGCGACGAGGCCGCCCCGCTCCGGCCCCCCGAAGCCGAGCGCCAGCAGGACGAGACCGGCCGGGACCTCGCAGGCGCTGTCCTCCACCGGGACGAGCACCGTGCGCCCGCCGGCACTCTCCCGGCGCACCTCGGAGAGCGCCAGGGCGCGCACCCGGCCCTCCCCGTCGCCGAGGAAGGCGGTCGTCGACAGCGAGAACAGCCGCGTCCCGCCCTCCTCGTGGGCGGACGACGTCCGCAGCACCACCGGCCAGGTCGGCCACGGGTTGTCGGCCGCTCGCTCGAGCGGCGGGGCCGGCATGATCTCGAGCTGGACGACCGAGGCGGCGCCCTGGCGGAGGGCGGTCCCGAGGCAGTCGGCGCCGGTGTCGCCGCCGCCGACGATCACGACGTCCCGCCCCGCCGCGTCGACGGGCGCCCGGTCGAGGCCCCCCTCGAGGACGAGATTGGCGCCCTTTAGGTAGTCCATGGCGAAGTGCACGCTCGACAGCTCCCGCCCGGGGACGTCGAGGTCCCGGGGCGCGGTGGCACCGACGGCGAGCACGAGGGCGTCGAAGCCAGCCCGCAGCTCGCCGGCGTCCACGACCTCGGCCCCCGGGGCGGAGGCGGCCGCCGTTCCCGGCTCGCCGCTCGATCCGCCGACGGCGACGCCGGTGCGGAACTCGGTGCCCTCCGCCTCCATCTGGGCGAGGCGCCGGTCGAGGACGGACTTCTCCATCTTGAACCCGGGGATCCCGTAGCGCAGCAGCCCACCGGGGCGCTCGGCCCGCTCGAAGACGACGACCCGGTGACCCGCCCTCGTGAGCTGCTGGGCGGCAGCCAGACCGGCCGGGCCCGAGCCCACGACGGCGACCGAGCGGCCGCTTAGGCGCGGCGGCCTGCGGGGTTCGAGGCCGGCCGAGGCGGCGTGCTCGGCGATCTCGAGCTCGACCTGCTTGATGAGCACGGGCTCGGAGGCGATCCCGAGCACGCACGACCCCTCGCAGGGCGCCGGGCAGAGCCGGCCGGTGAACTCGGGGAAGTTGTTGGTCGCCGCCAGCCGCTCGGCGGCGTCGTCGAGGCGCCCGGCGACGACGAGGTCGTTCCACTCCGGGATGAGGTTGCCGAGCGGGCACCCCTCGTGGCAGAAGGGGATCCCGCACGCCATGCAGCGCGAGGCCTGCTCGCTGAGGGCCGCAGGCGCCAGCGGCTCGTAGACCTCCCGCCAGTCCCCGAGCCGCTCGGCGACCGGCCGGCGGGAAGGCGGCGTCCGACCGATGCGAAGGAAGGCCTTCGGGTCACCCATTGGACACTGCCATGACCGCCTCCCCGGCGACCCCGCCCGCCACGGCCGGGCGGCGGGCGGCCTCGAGCGCCCTCGAGTAGTCACGCGGCATGACCTTCACGACCTCCGAGAGCGCCTCCTCCTGGCGGGCGAGGAGGGCCTCCGCCACCCTCGAGCGGGTCTCGGCGAGGTGGCGCTCGATGAGACGGGAGACGAGCCGGCGGTCCTCCTCGTCGAGCGGCTCCAGGCTGACCATCTCGTGGTTCAGCCGGCGCGCCAGCACCCCGGCGGGGTCATGGACGTAGGCGATGCCGCCCGACATCCCGGCCGCGAAGTTGCGGCCGGTCGGGCCGAGGACGAGGACCGTCCCCCCCGTCATGTACTCCAAGCCGTGGTCTCCGACGCCCTCGACGACCACCGTCGCCCCCGAGTTGCGCACGGCGCAGCGCTCGCCCACCTGCCCTGAGATGAAGGCCTCGCCCGCCGTCGCCCCGTAGAGCACGACGTTGCCGGCGATGACCTGCTCCTCGGCGGGCGCCGGCGAGGCCTCGTCGGGCCGGACGACGATCCGCCCGCCCGACAGCCCCTTGCCGAGGTAGTCGTTGGCGTCGCCGACGAGCTCGAGGGTGATCCCCCGCGGCACGAAGGCGCCGAGGCTCTGTCCGGCCGAGCCCCGCAGCACCACGTGGATCGTCCCCTCCGCAAGGCCGGCCGCCCCGTGGCGGCGGGTGACCTCGTAGCCGAGCATCGTCCCGACGCAGCGGTCGAGGTTGCGCACCGGGAGCTCGAGGCGGACCGGGAGGCGCCCCTCGAGGGCGGCGGCCGCCCGGGCGACGAGCTGGCGGTCGAGCGTCTCGTGAAGGCCGTGGTCCTGGCTCACCTGCTGGCGGAGGACCGCGCCTGGCGGCGGCGGGGCGAGCAGGGGAGACAGGTCCAGGGCGGCGGCCTTGTGGAAGTGGTCGAGCGCCCGCGCCGTCTCGAGGCACTCGACGTGGCCGACGGCCTCCGCCAGGCTGCGGAAGCCGAGTGCCGCCAGCAGCTCGCGGACCTCCTCGGCCACGTACTCGAAGAATGTCTCGACGAACTCCGGCCGGCCTGTGAAACGGCGGCGCAGCTCCGGGTCCTGGGTGGCGATGCCGACCGGGCAGGTGTCGAGGTGGCAGACGCGCATCATGACGCAGCCCGAGACGACGAGCGGGGCGGTGGCGAAGCCGAACTCCTCGGCGCCGAGCAGGGCGGCGACGACGACGTCGCGCCCGGTCTTCAGCTGGCCGTCGACCTGGAGGACGATCCGCTCCCGGAGGCCGTTTCGCACCAGGGTCTGCTGGGTCTCCGCCAGCCCGAGCTCCCAGGGGGTGCCGGCGTGCTTCAGGGAGGTGAGCGGGGCGGCCCCCGTCCCGCCGTCGTGCCCGGAGACGAGGACGACGTCCGCGTGCGCCTTGGCCACCCCGGCCGCCACGGTGCCGACGCCCACCTCCGAGACGAGCTTCACCTGGATGCGGGCGGTCGGGTTGGCGTTCTTCAGGTCGAAGATGAGCTGGGCGAGGTCCTCGATCGAGTAGATGTCGTGGTGCGGCGGCGGAGAGATCAGCCCGACGCCGGGCGTCGAGTGCCGAGTGCGGGCGATCCAGGGGTAGACCTTGTGACCGGGCAGCTGGCCTCCCTCGCCGGGCTTGGCACCCTGGGAGATCTTGATCTGGATGTCGTCGGCGTTCACGAGGTACTCGCTCGTCACCCCGAAGCGCCCGGAGGCGACCTGCTTCACCGCCGAGCGCCTCGAGTCGCCGTTCTCGTCGGGGACGAAGCGGGCCGGGTCCTCTCCCCCTTCCCCGGTGTTCGACCTGCCGCCGAGGCGGTTCATGGCGATGGCGAGCGTCTCGTGCGCCTCGGCCGAGATGGAGCCGTAGCTCATCGCCCCGGTGGAGAAGCGCCGGACGATCTCGCTCACCGGCTCGACCTCCGAGAGCGGCACCGGCTGGCGGGGGGCGCCCGGCCCGGTCCGCAGCGCGAGCAGGCCCCGGAGGGTGGCGAGGCGCTCGGACTGGTCGTCGACGAGGCGGCTGTACTCCTTGAAGATGTCGTAGCGGCGCGACCTCGTGGCGTGCTGCAGCTTGAAGACGGTCTTCGGGTTGAACAGGTGGTGCTCGCCGTCGCGGCGCCACTGGTACTCGCCCCCGGTCTCGATCTCGAGACGGCCGGGGAGGTCGGCGTCCTCGCCGAAGGCGGCGTCGTGCCGGCGGGCGACCTCGTCGGCGAGGACGTCGAGGCCGACGCCCCCGAGCCGGCTCGGCGTGCCGGTGAAGTAGGTCTCGACGAGCCCCTCGTCGAGACCGACCGCCTCGAAGACCTGGGCGCCGGTGTAGGAGGCGATGGTCGAGATGCCCATCTTGGACATCACCTTCAAGATCCCCTTCGAGGCCGCCTTCAGGTAGTTGCCGATAGCCCGGCGCTCGCTCAGTTCACCGAGCTCACCGCGGCGGGCCATCTCGGCGATCGAGTCGAAGGCCAGGTAGGGGTTGACCGCGGCTGCCCCGTAGCCGACGAGCAGCGCCAGGTGGTGGATCTCGCGGGCCTCCCCCGACTCGACGACGAGGCCCACCCGCGTCCGCTCGCGCTCCCGCACGAGGTGGTGGTGGACGGCGGCCGTGAGCAGCAGCGAGGGGATCGGGGCGTACTCGGCACTGGCGTGGCGGTCGGAGAGGACGATGATGTTGGCCCCGAGGGCGACGGCCTCCGAGACCCGGGCGCAGACCCGCTCGAGGGCCGCCCCAAGCCCCCGGCCGCCCTCTCTCACCGGGAAGAGGCCGTCGACGGCGAAGGCCTCGAAGCCCGGGTTCTCGCCCCCCTCGTTCACATAGAGCAGCTTGGCGAGCGACTCGTTGTCGAGCACCGGCACCGGCAGGAGGATCTGGCGGCACGACTGCGGGCCGGCCTCGAGCAGGTTCGACTCCGGGCCGATGGTCGCCTCGAGCGAGGTGACGAGCTCCTCCCGGATGGCGTCGAGCGGCGGGTTCGTCACCTGGGCGAAGAGCTGGGTGAAGTAGTCGAAGCACAGCCGCGGTCGCGAGGACAGGACGGCGACGGGGGTGTCCGAGCCCATGGAGCCGATCGGCTCCGCCCCGGTGCGGGCCATCGGTCCGAGGATCAGCGAGAGCTCCTCGCGGGTCACCCCGAAGAGCCGCTGCTGGCGCACCACCGAGGCGTGCTGCGGGACGAGCATGTGGCGGGGCGCCAGGTCGTCCAGGTGGACGAGGCCCCTTCCCAGCCACTCGCCGTAGGGCTGCTCGGCGGCGAGGGCGGTCTTGAGGGCCTCGTCGTCGACGATGCGCCCCTCGGCGGTGTCGACGAGGAACATCCGCCCGGGCCGGAGCCTGCCGCGCCGGACGACCCGCTCGGGCGGGAGGTCGAGCACGCCCGCCTCCGAGGCGAGGACGACGAGGCCGTCGTCGGTCACGAGGTAGCGCGCAGGGCGCAGACCGTTGCGGTCGAGGACGGCGCCGACGAGGCGCCCGTCGGTGAAGGCCACGGCGGCCGGGCCGTCCCAGGGCTCCATGAGCGAGGCGTGGAAGCGGTAGAAGTCGCGGCGCGCCGTGTCCATCTCGGTGTGGTTCTCGAAGGCCTCCGGGATCATCATCAACAGCGCGTGCGGGAGCGAGCGCCCTCCGAGGTGGAGCAGCTCGAGCACCTCGTCGAAAGAGGCGGAGTCGCTCGCCCCCGGGGTGACGACGGGGAGGATCCGCGAGAGGTCGCCTCCGAGCAGCTCGGAGGACAAAAGGGCCTCGCGGGCCCGCATCCAGTTCCGGTTGCCCCGGACCGTGTTGATCTCCCCGTTGTGGGCGATGAGGCGGTAGGGATGGGCGAGCGGCCAGGAGGGGAAGGTGTTGGTCGAGAAGCGGGAGTGGACGAGGGCGATCTCGCTCGTCACCCGGGCGTCGTCGAGGTCGGGGAAGAAGGCCCGCAGCTGGTGGGTGGCGAGCATCCCCTTGTAGACGAAGGTGCGGGACGACAGCGAGCAGAAGTAGGCGTCAGCCACGTCGTGCCCTGCCCGCTTGCGCAGGACATAGAGCCGGCGCTCGAGCTCGAGGGCAGAGCGTGCCGGGGCGTTCGGGACGACGACCGGCTGGAAGAACGAGGGGGCAGTCGCTCGAGCGGCCCGGCCGGCGGCGGCGAGGTCGACGGGCACCTCCCGCCAGTGGGCGACAAAGAGGCCCTCTGCGACAGCCAGCTCGTCGATCGCCGCCCGCACCCGGGCGGCCCGGACGGGATCGGGCGGCAGGAAGACGAGTCCCGACCCGTAGCCGCCCGGAGGCGGCAGGTCGACGCCGGCCGCCGCGGCCGCCGCCCGCACCAGCCCGTCGGGCATCTGGAGCGAGATGCCGGCCCCGTCACCGGTCTCGGGGTCGGCCCCGAAGGCCCCCCGGTGCGCCAGGTTGCCGAGCGCCTCGAGGCCGAGCTCGACGACCCGGTGGCTCGGCGCTCGCGTCAGGGTGGCGACGAAGGCGATGCCGCAGGCGTCGTGCTCGAAGGCGGGATCGTACAGGCCGTCCCGGTTGGCGGTCGTGTTCATGGCGTCCTCGCTGTGTCGTGGTCACGACACGGGACGCCCTTGGCCCTGCCGGTCGGTCAAGAGTACATGACCAGGGCCCCGAGACCGGGACGCCGACCCGGGAGGGCTCAGCGGCGGCGCTTCTTGCGCGGCCGGGGAGGCCCCTGGCGCGTGCCGTTCCGCCCGGCGCCCCCGGCCGGGCGGGAGGCCCGTCCGTTCGATGAGCCGTTGGCGACCTCCCTGGCGGGCATCGTCGCGGCCCCCTCCGGCCCCGCCGCCAGCCCGTCGAGCTCGTCGCCCTCGTCGTCAGCCCCCTCTCGCAGCGGAGCGACCGGGCGGCCCGCCATCGGCCGGAGCGGGCCCCGGGGCTCGCTCACCGCCACCGCACCCGAGCGGCGCCTGCGGCGGGAACCGCCTCCCGTCACGCTGCGCTCCTCGAGGACGCCGGCGGCGACGGCGGCCGGGCTGAGCAGCAGCTGGGCAACGCCACGGGACTCGAGGCGGGCGCGGATCTGCTGGTAGCGCGGCTCGCGCTCCTTCAAGAGGGCGACCAGCGGGGAGGCGATGAAGATGGAGGAGTAGGCCCCGCTGGCGAGCCCGATCAACAGGGCGAGGCCGAAGTACTGCAGCGTCGTGGCGCCGAGGAAGTCGGCGCCGAGGACGAGGACCGCAAGGATCGGGAGGATGGCGACGAGCGAGGTGTTGAGCGAGCGGGCCAGCGTCTGGTTCATCGAGAGGTTGACCACGTCGGAGAACGTGAGCTTGCCGCTCGCGCCGAGACCCTTTGTGTTGTCCCGGATCCGGTCG
>JAJZZB010000252.1 GCA_021797795.1 Actinomycetes bacterium
GTTTCAAGATCACCCAGACGCTCGAGGGGGCGATGACGATGCCCGTGGTGGCGAGCTCGCCCTCGAATGCGGCGGTAGCCCGCGCAAGGGTTCTCCTTCGCCAACCGCAGGAAGGCGCCTGGCTCCTCTGGCCGTCAGCCTCCCGCTGTCGCATGCCAACTGATCGAGTGAGCGGACCTACGTGCGTCGGATCCCGAGGCGCAGTGAGCGGCTGACCCCCTCGACGATTGCGACGACCGCCGGAGCGCATGGAACGGGCCGAACCGCGGACCGGGGACGGGCTGCAAGATCACTGGGATATTCGGGGCGGTTGCATCGACCGGTTGGACCAGCGGTCGTTCAGGTACGAGACAGGAGCGCGGTCAGCTTGTCCCGATCCCGTGGCCTCGCCGGCAGGTGCACGGACACCGTGATCGATGGGCGGTTGCTCGGTCGAAGTTCAATGACATCGAACCGCATGGCGCCGACCTCAGGATGGCGAAGGCGAAGCGGACCCGCGATGGACTGGCGCACTTCGTAACCATTCCAAAGCTCCCAGAACTCCGGGTTCGCCTCACTGAGATCGTTGACGAGGTCGGAGAAGCGGGGATCACCGGCATGTCGCGCAGCTGCGACACGGAACTCGCCGAGCAGCACGCGACTTCGTTCGGGCCAGTTGGTCCAGGTGTGCCGGTGGACGGGGTCGGCGAAGACGAGCCACATGAGATTGCAGCGCCCCGGCGGCAGGCCCCCAGGGTCCCAGATGGCGGCGAACGACTCGTTCCAGGCGACGAAGTCGAACCTCGACCCGAACGCACAGGACGGGGCGGGCATGAGGGTGTCGAGGAGACGCGTCAGATCGGCGTCGGCCGTTTCGGGTATGTGCTCGGGTTCGGAGACTGGCAGGGCTGCGAGGTTGAGTATTCCGGCGTTTCCGTACACCCAGTCCGGAGTTTTCGTACACCTCGCGGACTGAGGGGTCGAGGGCAGCGCAGCTGCCGGCGTGGGGGCCCCGAGCTCACCTCCTCCAGGTGGTCGTCGTGGCGGGTCGCTGCATTGTGCCCGAGGGCGCGTCGGAACGCGAATCGGCTGGTCGTGCGCTCACGAGGTCGCCGGTTCGCTCACCGTCTCCTCTCCGGCGCTGTGGCGGCGAGTGCGGGGCGCCCGCTCACCGGCCGGGGCGCCGGCAGATCGGCGCATCGACTCGCCCTCGAGCTCAATGCGGTGCAAGTTCGCGAGGAGACGGTCCGCGATCGCGTCGGCGATCGTGGGCTCGCCGAGCGCCTCGTGGAAGTGGCTGATCGGCAGCTGGCTCGTGACAATCGTCGAGCGCAGACCGGCCCGATCCTCGATCACCTCCAACACGTCAGCGGCCTGGGATGCCGTGAGCGGACGGAGCAGGAAGTCATCGATCACGAGCACGTCGATGCGTGCCCAGGCGGCGGTGAGCCGGGAGAAACGCCCGTCGAGCCGGGCGATCGCGAGCTCGTCCAGCATCCGGGGGGCGCGCAGGTAGAGGGCGGAGTGACCCCTGCGGATGGCGGCGTTCGCGAGCGCACAGGCGAGGAAGGTCTTGCCGACCCCGGTCGGCCCGACGACGGCGACATTGTGGTGGTTGCGGACGAACGCGCACTCGGCGAGGCCGAGGATCTCTGCCCTCTCGATGCCCCGGCGGCGCCGGAAGTCGATGTCCTCGATCACGGCGTTCGTCCGGAGCTTCGCCGCCTTCAAGGAGCGCTCGAGGCGCCGTGACTCCCGCTCGGTGAGCTCTTTGTCGACGAGGAGGCCGAGGCGCTCGTCGAAGCTGAGCCCGCTGTAGTGCGACGAGGCTTGCTGCTCGACGAGGCCAGCCGCCATGGCGGGAAGCTTCAGGGCGTGGAGACCCTCGATCGTGGGGTTCATGAGCACGGCGGTTCCTTTCACCGGTAGTAGTCCGCACCGCGGACGTTGTCGTGGAGCGGGAGGCTGCGCTGCTCGGCCTCCTCGGTCGGCAGCTCTTGTTGGTCGAGGCCGTTCTTCAAGATCGACTCGACCGAGCGGTAGGAATAGGAGTGCAGCGCGAGCGCCCGCGTCGCTGCCTTCTCGAGGCGCTCTCGTCCGTAGTGCGCCGCGAGGCGCACGATGCCGAGACAGGAGCGGAAGCCCTGCTCGGGATGGCGCCGCTGTGCCATCACCTCGGCGACGAGCTTGGCGGTCGCCGGCCCGGTCTTCTCGGCGAAGGACACGATGCGCGACGGCGTCCACTCGCCGTGGCGCCGGTGCGCGTCGGGCATGTGCGCCGGATCGGTCGTAAAGCCCGGGCGGTAGGCGCGGGCGTGGGAGGCGACCCGGCGGTGGCGGAAGAACACCTCGATGCTCGAGGCGGACAGCCGGAGGTCGACCTTCTCGCCGACGAGGGCGTGTGGGACCGAGTAGAAGTGCCGATCCGCGCGCACCTCGAGGTGGTAGTCGATGCCGACCTTGGCCCGGCGGAACGTCGCGAACTCATAGCGTGTCCCGGGAAGCGGGCGAAGAGCCGGGCGATCGAGGGACTCGAACAGCGACTTTCTGCTGCCGTCGATCTTCTTGAACGGCCGCTCGTTGATAAAGCGCACGAGACGGGTAATCTCGGCGCTCAGCCCCGACAGGCTCGTGAAGCGGGCGTTGCGCAGCGCTGCGATAATGAAGCGCTCGGCGAGAAGGACTCCGCCTTCGGCCTTTGCCTTGTCACGCGGCTTGTAACTTCGTGCCGGGATGATCGTGACGTTGTAGTGGGCGGCCATCTCGGCGTAGGTGGCGTTCACGTCCGGCTCGTAGCGGTGCGGGCGCGTCACTCCCGAGCGGAGGTTGTCGCAGACGCAGATCTCCGGCACGCCGCCGAGCGCCTCGAAGGTGTGCACATGCGCGGTCACCCAATGCAAGAGCTCCTGGGAACGGACCGCTTCGGCATAGAGGTAGGAGGAGGCGCCGAGCACGGCGACGAACAGCTCGGCCTCGAAGAGCACCTCACCGGTTCGCTCGTCATAGATCGGGATCCTCGCCCCGGGGAAGTCGACGAAGAGCTTCTCGCCGGCCTTGTGCTCCTGGCGCATGACGAGGTCCACCCCCCGGCGCCATCGGCGGTAGAGGGCGCAGAACTGGCTGTAGGCGTAGCCGTCGGGGTGCGCCTCCCTGTACTCGATCCAGAGCAACATCAAGGTCACGTGCGGGTGCCGGAGCTCGACGTGGACTTTCTTCCAGTCCGGCATCGGGCGTTTCAGGGATGCCGATGGACGCGTCGGGAAGAGCATCGCCTCGAGGTCGTCGTCGTCGAGGCCGTCGGGCAGCGGCCAGCTGAGCCTGGCGGCCTTCGCGCGCCGCAGATGATCGCTCACGGTCGTGAACGGCATCTCGAGCGACGCGGCAGCCTGGCGGATGCTGCGGCCTTCGCCGAGGCACAGGCGCAGTAGTTCGCGGATCTTTCGCATGCTGATATGGGGCCGGGGCATGGGCTCCTGCTCGGTCGTCTTGGCGGACTGTCGAGTCAGGGTGCCCTGCCCCACCTACCTCATGCCAGCGCTGCGGCTCCCTCGCCCTCGCGTCCGGGGTGTACGAAAACTCCGGAACCGGTGTACGGATTCGACCGGACTGGGTGTACGAAAACTCCCGGAGCCGTCATCCATGAGCGGCGAA
>JAJZZB010000253.1 GCA_021797795.1 Actinomycetes bacterium
CAGACGAGCGAGGTCGTCGGCCATGAGGGCCACGTCTGCGGTCTCGAGCGCCACGTCGGTGCCGGCGGCCCCCATGGCGATCGCCACGTCGGCTGAGGCGAGCGCCGGGGCGTCGTTGACCCCGTCGCCCACCATGGCGACGGTGCGCTGCGTCGCCCTCAGCTGGTCGATCGCCGCGGTCTTGTCTTCCGGGAGGAGCCCGGCCCGGTACTCGTCCAGGCCCAGCTGAGCGGCGAGCGCGGCCGCCACGCGGCGGTTGTCGCCGGTCAGCATGACGAGGTGCCGCATCCCCAGGTCGCGCAGCGCGCCGATGGCGCCCGCGGCCTCGGGACGGGCCGCGTCGGCGATGCCGAGCAGACCGAGCACCTGCGCGTCATCGGCGACCGCCACCGCCGTGACACCGGCCGACTCGAGCTCGGCGAGGGCGACCTGGGCGGCCTCGGCACCGGGCTGGGCAGGGTCGAGGCGGCCGACCCGAAGCCGGCGACCCTCGACGGTGGCGACGATGCCCACGCCCGGGCGGGCACGAGCGTCCTGGGCCGCCGGAACGGCAAGCCCTCGCTCCCGGGCGGCGTCGAGGACCGCCCGCCCGAGCGGGTGCTCGCTCGAGGACTCGACGCCGGCCGCCAGCGCGAGCAGGTGATCGGCGTCCAAACCGTCGAGGGCGACCGTGCGGACGAGGGCCGGCCGACCCTCGGTCAAGGTGCCGGTCTTGTCGAAGGCGACGGTGTCGACCCGGGCGAGCGCCTCGAGGTAGGCGCCGCCCTTGATCAAGATGCCGTCGCGCGCGGCGCGCGCGATCGAGGTGACCACGGCGACGGGAACCGAGATCACAAGCGCGCAGGAGCACGACACCGACAGCACGACGAGGCCCCGGTAGATCGCGGCGCGCCAGCCGAGACCGAGCGACGGGCCGAGGACAACGACGACAAGAGCCAGGGCGAACATGATCGGCGTGTAGACCGCCCCGAAGCGGTCCGCGAAGCGCTGTGCCCGACCGCGGTGGGCCTGGGCCTCTTCGACCTGGCGGATCACCCGGGCGAGCACGGTGTCCGCATAGGGTGAGGCGACGGTGATCTCGAGGGCGCCGGGGCCGTTGATGGTCCCCCCGAAGACCTGCGCGCCGGGGCCGACCTCGATCGGCATCGACTCCCCGGTCACCGGGCTCTGGTCGACCCACGAGGCGCCCGAGCGCACCCGGCCGTCGGTGGGGACCCGCTCGCCCGGGCGGGCGAGGACGACGTCACCGGGCGCCAGCGCCTCGACCGGTACCACCTCGCCGCTCCCGTCGTCTCGGCGGCGGAAGGCCTCCGGCGGGGCGAGCGCCATCAGGGCCCGGATCGAGCCGCGCGCCCGATCGGCGGCATAGCCCTCCAGCACCTCGCCGAGGCTGAACACCACCACCAGCTCGGCCGCCTCGTCGAGGTGACCCAAGGCGAGCGCACCCGCCGTCGCGACCACGAGCAGCACCCCAATCGTCACCCGTCGGGCGCGCAGCGTGACGAGCGCCTGCCGCAGCGGGTAAGCACCGCCCACGATCACCGTCGCGACGTACAGCGCCTGGCTGGCGGAAGCGTCGTGTGCAAGGTGCTCGATGGCGAGACCGATGCCGAGGAGGAGCGCTGCGCCGGCCAAGGCCAGTAGATCGGGACGCCGCCACCATCGCCGCGCCGCGTCGTCGCCCGTTGGCAGCGCTGCGGCCAGGGTCACCCCGCCGGCAGCGGCGGCCCGGCGGATCGCCTCGTCGGAGACCTGGTCGTCTGCGGTGACGATGACGATCCCGGCCGAGTCGAACCATTGCACGTCCTCAACGCCCCGAAGACGACGCAGCCCCTTGAGGTCACCGCTGCACGTGCTGCAGCAGGCTGGGTCGAGCCGGTACCGGCGGCGGCTGGCACTCCGGCGGTCCTGGGGCGACACCGGAGCTCCCCGCTCAGCCCGTCCGACGACGTCGTGCGAGGTCATCGAGGGCAGGCATCGCCTGGTCCGAGCAACGTCATGCACAGCCCGGCCTCGATGAGCTGCACGAGGCAGGGATCCTCGATCCGGTAGTGCACGAAGTTGCCGTCCCGCCGCGCAGCCAGGATGCGCCGGTCCACCAGTCGCTGGAGCTGGTTGCACACCGCCGAGCTGCTCATGCCCACGTCGGCGGCGAGGTCCTTCACACAGAGCTCACCTCTTCGGGCGAGCGCATGCAACAGGCGAAGGCGCGTACTGCTGCTGAGGAGCGAGAACGTGTCCGCCAGGCGCTCGGCATCGTCCGTCACCAGCAACGGCCGACGGGCGAGGTCGGCGTAGCCAGGTGCCCCGCTCGGGGCGATCGCAACACTGAGGGGTGCAGGAGCCATACCTTCGACCTTAGTACATGAATCCACGAATTCGTGAATCGCTAGGCTCCCTCCCCCGGCCTGGTGCTCGGGTTCGGGCTCGTAGTAGCGGCCGACGCTCGGCACGGCGTGGAGCAGCATCCCGGACCGGCCCCAGAGCGAATCGGCGAAGATCGACGTGACGCTCACCGCCATGGTGGGCATGGCCCACACGGGGTAGAGGATCCCCGTCGCAGCGAGGAGGATGCCGATGCCGTTGAAGAGGAAGGCGAGCGCCACGTTCTGACGGGTCTTCCGATAGGGGCGGAGGGAGATCTCCCGGACGATGAGCACCGCGGTGAGCCGGCTGTTCAAGATGATCACGTTCGCGGACTCCATATCTTGTCGAGCACGACCGTGGCGACCTGGCGGAAGGCCTGTCCTCGACGCCCAAGTGGCCGATGTCGCCCGGCGCCTGGGAGAGCTGGTGGCGCTGCGCGCCGAGCTCGTGGCCCTGAAGACAAAGGTCGACCGGCTGCCGGCCGAAGTAGGGCGCTACTGCCGGATCGTCGAGCACGCCGAGATGACCGCGTCGGCTCCCCGTGCAGTGCGGGGCTTGTGGCGGTGAGCGCCGGCGCTCGGACACGACAAGCGAGCACCACGAGCACGTGAGCCATTCGAGTCGGTGTCGCGGCCGCGCCGCCTGGGGCGAGCCTGCACGGTCTGGCGGTGCTCCCCGGCCTGGCGGTGCTCCCCGGCCTGGCGGTGCTCCCCGGCGCTTGTCGGCCGTGTTGTGCTCTTCACAGATTCTCGGATAAAGTCGACCTAGTTAGTCAGGTATTGACGGCGACCCGAGGAGGCTGCGATGGCGAGCACCACCGAGACCACGACGGGGCATGTAGGCGTCGCAGGGCAGATTCGCACCGAAGACACGGGACCGCCGAAGACGCTCGAACGCCTCGCGATCGTCGTGCGCGAGGGTGCCTACGACCGGGTGCTCACCCCGCTCGCCTTCGCCTACCTGGCCGCTGCCAGCGGTGCGCAGGTCGATCTGTTGTTCGTCAACTGGGCGGTGCGAGCGGTCATGCAGGGCGAAGCGGACCGCTTGCCGATGTCGGCCGAGCATGCCGACGAGGGTGACTACGTGCGCCGCCAGGTCGAGCTTGCAGGTCTGCCCGCCCAGATCTCCCAGCTCGTGGCGGCAGTCAAGCAGAGCGGCAAGGTCGCCATCTACGTCTGCAGCCTCGCCGCCCAGATCTTCGGGGCGACGAGGGAGAACCTCCTGCCCGAGGTCGACGAGATCGTGGGCGCCAC
>JAJZZB010000254.1 GCA_021797795.1 Actinomycetes bacterium
ACATCTCGGGCAGCTTCTCCCGAAAGGTCCGGATGATGGTGCGGATCTGGTCCTTCGCGACGACCTTGCGATCGAGCGCGGCGGGGTCGTAGGTGACGTCGTCGTCGAGCTTCTCCAGGCGGACCGCCCGGGTCTGGCGGTCGCGGAACTTGGTGACGAGACCGGCGTCGACCACGGACCCCTGGCCGGTGATCTCGGTTGCGATCTTGTAGACGTCGAAGTCGACGTTGACGCCGTCGGCAACGGCTTGGTCGTGGTTGTACTCCATGACGAGGTTCTGGTCGAAGAAGGCGAAGGTCTGCTTGCCCGGCGTCGCCGTCAACCCGACGACGAAGGCGTCGAAGTAGTCGAGGACCTGGCGCCACACGCCGTAGATGGAGCGGTGACACTCGTCGACGATGATCACGTCGAAGGCCTCGATGGGAAGCTTCGGGTTGTAGGACACCTCGACCGGCGCCTTGGGCTCCAGCTCGAAGGCCGATGCCTCGTCGAGCTCGGGGGCCATCTCGGGATCGCCGCGAAGGATCGAGTACAGGCGCTGGATGGTGGAGATCACGACCCGCGACGGCTTGTCGATGGCGTTGGTCTGCAGGTGCTGGACGTTGTAGAGCTCGGTGAACTTGCGACCGTCGTCGGGGGTGGTGAAAGCCTGGAACTCCTTCAAGGTCTGGCGGCCGAGGTTTGCCCGATCGACGAGGAACAGCACCCGAGCCGCATCGGCGTGCTTAATGAGCCGGTAGCAGACGTTGGCCGCGGTGAAGGTCTTCCCAGAGCCCGTCGCCATCTGGATGAGCGCCCGGGGACGGAAGTGGACGAGGGACTCCTCGAGGTGGCGAATCGCAGTCTCCTGGGCAGGCCAGAGCCCGGTCGAGGAGAGTTGGGGAAGCTGGAGCAGGCGCTGGCGCAACGTTGCCAGCTCGATGCCGCCGAAGGTTGACCAGGCGCGCACCCAGTCGGCGAGCGTCTCGGGGCGGTGGAAGGTGAAGACCTGGCGGCTGGCGGGCTCGGGGTCGAATCCGTTGGTGAAGCGGGTCTCGACGCCGGTCGACTCATAGGCGAACGCCAGCGGTTTGGTCAGTGCGGGGATCGTGTCAGGGAGACCCGTCGTGTACTTCGCCGACTGCCACTCGACGCCGGTGAGTGGGGTGCCCTTCTTCTTCGCCTCGATGACTCCGACGGCCTTGCGGTCGACGAAGAGCAGGTAGTCGGCGTCCCCGTGACCTTCGAGCATGGGGAACTCGCGTACTGCGACGCCTGGGCCTGCGCCGAGGTTCATCTGCTTGTGACGTTGAACGATCCACCCGCAGGCCGTGAGCTGGCGGTCGATCTCGACTCGCGCTAGGGCCTCGGGACCAAGGTAGTCCTCGGCGTCAGGCACGACGAAGAACCGCCGCTGCTCGTGTGCCGTCGGTTCGTGCCATCGCGTTGTTCCTGGGTGTCCTGTCTCGGGGTTACCGACGCGGTCGGCGGATTCCGATCGCAAGGCTACTGACGCCCCGGTCCGCAAGCCCGGACTCCGCCGCTGCGGCAATCCCGACGTGGCGCCCTGTGGGTGGCCCGCATCAAGCGGCGCCTCAGCGAGGCGACCTGTGGTCTCGGTCACCAGTGGTCGCCGACCGACAGTGTGAACCGCTCACGCCGCCGTCGGCTGCGAAGCCAGGTGTCCTTCTCGGGCGGTGGTCGCATCCTGGTGGGCCGGCCCCGGTAGCGGCGGTGGAGGGTCTGCCACGACATGTCGGTGAACTTGGCGAGCAGCCGCCACGAGCAGCCGTCCTGGTTGGCCTCGTAGATGGCCTGGTGGAGTGCCAGCTCGGTGTCGCGGCGCATGGCGCACAGCGACTCGATGAGCGCAGCCCGATGGGGGGCGAGCCGGGCCGCCTGGCCCCGCGCGAGGGCGGCCTCGATGGCGCGGCCATCGTGCTCCAACCCGCCGGCAGCCCGGGACCTGGTCACGTAGGCGCTCATCGTTCTCCCAGGCTATCGACTTCTTCTGTCTCGAATCCGGACGCCTTCTCGGACGTTGGCGCGAGACCCCCCTGTTCTATAGATGCGTTCGCGCGGTCGCGGGCGCCCCAAAGCACCGATCCGGCCACCGGAGGGAGCCCCTGCCCATGCCTTCTGTCCCCGCCGCACCCCCACCGAGCGTCCCCAACAGCCCGCTCACCCGGTTCCTCACCCACCCCGGCGCCTGGTGGCACCACCTCGGCCACGACGCCGCCCACCTTGCCCGAGCTGTTCTGCCGGTGGCCATGCCGATCCTCGGCGTGCTCGTGGCGCTCGTCGTCCTGGCCACTCTCGTCCGCCTGCTGGCTCGCCTCTGGGCGCCCGCTGGCGGCCAGCTCGTCGAGGTCGCCGTGCCGCCTGCCGCCGAGGCGAAGGCTGCGCTCGGCTTCTTGCGCAACCTGCACTCGGTGCTCTCCGGGACCGGCCGGCGCCTCGGTCGTCCCGGACATGTCGCTTTCGAGGTCGAGAGCGCTGCTCACGGTCTCGGCCTGCGCTTCTGGGTGTCTTCCGGCGTCCCGGCGCACGCGGTGGCCCGGGCGGTCTCCTCGGCCTGGCCGGGCGCGCAGTGCCAGGTTCGCGACGCCGAGGTGCGCGGCCTGCTCGGCCCGGTCGCCGCGGTCGGGGAGCTGCGCCTCGGCGCACCGGTGTGGCTCCCCCTCGGCACCGACCACGTGGTCGATCCGCTGCGCACCGTGCTCGGGGCGCTCCCTGACTGGGGTGGGACCGAGCGGGCCGTCGTCCAAGTCGCCGTCCGCCCCGCTGCGGGTCGATCCATCCGGATGCTCGCGCGAGCGGCACGGTCGCTTCAGACCGGCCGACCAATGGCCCTCCTGCCCCGTCTGCTCGCCGCCTGGCGCAGCGCCCCGGCCCGACCGTTGCCTCACGACCCGATGCGCTCGGCTGACGTGCGTCACGCTGTGGCGAAGGCGAGCGACTTGCCCACCTTCGAGGTCGCCGTCCGCTTCGGGCTCTCCAGCTCGGGGCGCGGGCGCCATGCGCGCCGACGGCTGCGAGCGCGTGCCCGGGAGCTGTCCGCCGCGTTCGGCGTCTACGCGGGACGCAACCATCTCGTCGTTCGGCTGCAACTGGGATGCCGGCGGCGCATCGAGCGCCGGGCGCTCGGCCGCGGCGAGGTGCTCGGGCTCTCCGAAGTTGCCGCGCTCGTGCACCTGCCGGTCGACGGGCAGGCGCTGGGACTTCGCCAGGCGCGCGCGGCGGCGGTGGCGCCACCGGCGGAAGTCCTGGCCGCGATCCAGGCGGCTCGCGGCGAGCGCTCGGAGGACGACGATGCGGCGGTCTGACGGCTCCAGCCGCGTTTCCGGGGTGCGGGTCATCGGCGAGAGTGAGGTCGGACCCCGGCGCGCCGTCGCGCTCGGGGTGGAAGACGGCCGCTACCACGCCCACGTGGTCGGGGCGACCGGATCGGGCAAGTCGACCCTTCTCGCCAACCTGGCTCTGGCCGACATGGCGGGCGGACGCGGGGTCGTCGTGATCGACCCGAAGGGTGACCTCGTGGACGACCTCCTCGCCCGGCTCCCCGAGCAGTCCCTCGGCCGCCTGGTGCTGATCGACCCGAAGGAGACCGAGG
>JAJZZB010000255.1 GCA_021797795.1 Actinomycetes bacterium
GAGATCTGGTCGTCGGGGGCGGACCGGCGCATGGGCCGGGTGTCCGCGCGCCTCGCCGGCCCGGGCACCGACGACCTCGGGGTCGTCGCCTACGCGCGGCTCGTCCTCGTGGGCGCAGACGGACGGCGCCTCCACGAAGAGGTCCTCACCGCAGGAGGACGGGTGCGAAACGGCACCTATGCGCGCTTTGGGGTGGGGGAGACCCACGCAGCCCTCGAGGCCGCGAGCTACGAGCCTGCGGGCGCGGGCGCCGAGGCGCACATCGCAGCCCTATGGCCACGCATCTCCGAGTCGGTCTACGCGGCCCTCGAGACCCGCGCGAAGGCCCGGGTCGAGTCGCTCACGGGCCAGCTTGCCGAGCGCGCCGAGTCAGACGCCACGACGATCACAACGGTCCTTTCCGAGCTGCAGCGCTCGATCGAAGCCGAGCTGCGCACGATCCGCGGCGAGGACCTGGGCCAGCTGACCTTCGGCTGGGAGCTCGACGAGCGCGAACAGCGCACCCGCGACATCGAGGGCCTCCAGCGCCGGATCGACGAGATCCCCGCCGAGATCGACGCCGAGACCGCCGCCATCAGGCAGCGCTACGCCGCGCCGGTGTCGCGCCTGTTCCCCGCCGCCGTCGAGTTCTTGGTGCCGGCGAGCGGAGGGCTGCGATGAGACGTAGGCGCGTCGCCTCCAAGCACACCGACTGGCTGTCCATCGTCGAGCCAACCGGGAGCTTCCTCACGCTCCCGGTCCTCCAACGCGTCTTTCCGAGCGGCCTCGACCGCCTCGACCCGACGAGCCGTGAGCAGGTCCGAGAGCGGCTCCCTGCCGAATTCTCCGACCCGCTCGAGCGCACGCCGTGGATCGAATGGGTCTTGAAGGACCTCTTGCACTGGTCGACACGTTGCCGGTCCGGGCCCGAGGTCCCGGCCACCTTGACCCACGTCGCAGAGCGCGGGATCGTCTTGCGCCCCGACCACGTCCTCATCGAGCCAGAAGACGGCGCTGGCGCCGGCGCCGACCGGGTGAGGGCGCTCGTCTGCGAGTGGCCCACCGGGACCGCCTTCGACACCAAGGTGCGCGGGGACGCGTGGGCCGCCACGCCTGCAGAACGCATGTCGCGCCTGTGCCGTGCGACCGGCGTCGGCGTCGGGCTCCTCACCGACGGGGCGCAGTGGCGGCTCGTATGGGCACCGACGGAGGGATCCCCCGGAGGTGCGACCTTCCTCGCCACCTTGTTCTTGGAGGAGCCCGCCGTCCTGGATGCCTTCACGACGCTCCTTTCTGCTCGCCGCTTCTTCTCCGTCGCGCAGGCCGACACCATCGAGGCGCTCCTCGCCCAGTCCGCGAGCGCCCAGGCGGTCGTCGCAGAGCAGCTCGGCCACCAGGTCCGCGTCGCTGTAGAGATGCTCGTCGCCGCGCTCAGCCGGGCGAACCGCGAGCGTGACGGGGAGCTCTTGCGCGACGTCACACCAGCCGAGATCTACGCAGGAGCGGTCACCGTGCTCATGCGGCTCATCTTCTTGTTCTTTGCAGAAGAGCGGGGCCTCCTCCCCCTCGACGACGAGCTCTACGCCGCCGCGTACGCGGCGAGCACGCTGCGCAGCCAGCTCCAAGACGAACAGGACCTCCAAGGCGACGAGCCGCTCGAACGCCGCAGCGCCGCCTGGTACCGCGTGCTCGCCCTCGGGCGCGCCATCTACGGCGGCCTCACCCACGACGCCCTCCAGGTCACCCCACACGGCGGGCGGCTCTTCGACCCGGACCGCTACCCGTTCCTCGAGGGCAGGCGCCCGGGGAGCTCGTGGCGCGAGGATCGTGCCGAGCCGATCGCCGTCGACGACCTGACCATGCTCGCCGTGCTCACCGAGCTCCAGGTCTTGGGCGGGCGCACCCTCAGCTACCGCACCTTGGAGGTGGAGCAGATCGGCCACGTCTACGAGGGCCTCCTCGACCACTCGGTCAAAGTGGTGGAAGAGGTATTCGTCGGGCTCGTCGGGCGCGACGGCGAAGAGCCAGAAGTCCGCCTCAGCGATCTCGAAGCCGCCCGGGCCGCGGGGAGAGCGGCGCTCGTCTCGCAGCTACAGGCACTGACCGCCAAGACCCCAAAGCAGATCGAGAGGCTCCTCGACACGCCGCTCACCGAAGCAGAGCGCCAGGCGCTCTCCGCATCCGCCGAGAACGACGCCTCCCTCATCGCCCGGGTGTCCCCGTTCCTCCACCTCCTGCGAAAGGACGTGCGCGAGCTGCCGTCGGTGAGCCCCCCGGGCTCGGTGTTCGTGACCCAGACCTCGAGCCGCCGGGAGGGCGGCATCGAGTACACGACCAAGGAGCTCGCCGACGAGGTCGCCCAGTACGCGCTCGAGCCGCTCGTCTACTCGCCGGGCCCACAGGACGGTGCAGAGCCCCAGGACTGGAAGCTCCGCTCCTCAGCCGAGCTCCTCGGCCTCAAGATCTGCGACCCTGCGGTCGGCTCGGGGTCGATTCTGGTCGCAGCAGGCCGCTATCTGGCGGCACGGGTCATCGAAGCGTGGGCAGCCGAAGGCGCTCCCGAGGCGGACGGCCCCGACGAGCAGGTCGGCGTCGACGCCCTGCGCGCCGTTGCGGACCGCTGCCTCTACGGGGTGGACCGGGACCCACTGGCGGCAGAGATGGCCAAGATGTCGCTCTGGCTCACGACGATGTCGAGAGGCAAGCCGTTCACGTTCTTGGACCACGCGATCCGGGTCGGCGACTCGCTCTTGGGTGTGACGAGCTTGGATCAGATCCGCTGGATGCACCTCGACCCTGCAGCCGGGCGGGAACTGCACCACACGCTGTTCGATTACACCGGCTCTTTGGAGCCGCTCGTGAAAGAGGCACTCGCCCGGCGCAACCACCTCTCACGTATCCGCGTGTTGGATGTTCGGGACGCCGAGGACAAGGCACGGCTCACCGCTCAGGCCGACGCCGACCTCGAGGCGCTGCGTGTCATCGGTGACCTGGTGGTCGGTGCTGCGGTCTCGACGGCGACGAAGAAAGTCGCCGAGTACGAGTCGAGCCTCGTGAGCGCCGCCCACCAGGTGTCGGGCGCGCTCAACCCGGACCTCGACCCCGCCCAGCGTGAGCGCCTGGTCGGTGCCCTGTGCGAGACGGCCAAAGCGTGGCTCAACGTCACCCGCCCCGCCACTGCACCGGCGCGGCACTGCCTCCACTGGCCGCTCGCCTTCCCCGAGGTGTTCTTGGATCGCGAGCACGCTGGCTTCGACGCAGTAGTTGGGAACCCCCCGTTCCTGGGCGGCAAGAAAATCAGCGGCCCGATGGGAACCGACTTCCGGGAGTTTGCGGTCCGCTGGTTGGCGGCAGGCACCAAGGGTAATGCGGATCTCGTCGCATTTTTCTTCTTGCGCGCGTGCCAAATTGCACGGACGTTCGGACTCCTAGCGACGAACACCATTGCCCAGGGTGACACCAGCGAAGTTGGCCTCTCCCAAGTGATAGCTCAAGGCTGGACGTATCCATTCAGGTCTCCATAAGACGTTCGAGCAGCTCGGGTGAGGCCCGAACGTGTCCGGACTTGAACTTCCCGACGGGCACGTCGAGGCAGACGACGAC
>JAJZZB010000050.1 GCA_021797795.1 Actinomycetes bacterium
CCCAACCGCCCCCGCGGGGCTTGGAGATGCGCCAGGTCTCCCCGCCGGGCGCCTCGCGCCCGGGCGGGCGGGCTCGGGTGACGGCGACCAGGTCCGCCCCGGCGCGGTCGATCAGGACGACGATGTGCGGGGGCAGCTCCTCGCGCCAGGAGACGAAGGGGGTCAGCGTCGGCGCCGCCGACCAGCGGGCGACGTCGCGGCGAAGCGGCTGGCGGTGGTGGTCGACCAGCACGCTGCCGTCGCCCGCCACGACGACCCCGAGAGCACTGCCCTCGAGGTGGGCGCCGGGCACCAGCTCGTCGACGACCTTCAGGCTCTCCTCGCCGGCGCCCTCCTCCGCCAGGCGCCGCCGGAGCGACGACCAGCGCAGCTCGGCGTGCCCTGCCGTCTGCTCCACCTGCTGCTCGGTCGTGAGAAAGACGCTCAGGAACGGGCCGACCCAGCCGGCTGCCTCCTTCAGCTGCCGATCGTCGACCGCCGGCACGGTCGCACCGGAACGTTCCATCGCAACTCTCCCGAAAGCGAGCCCGGCTCGCGCGTACCCGGTCCGCCCGGCTCCGACACGACGGCGCCGGCGATGCCCACCCGGTGGACTAGCGTGCGGGCGCGCCGAGGCGCCCGGCGCGGGGAGGCGAGACGTGGAGACTGCCGTCGTCGAGGCCGCACGCTTCCTCTCGACCCGCGTCGGCGAGCGCCTCAAGCTGGCCGACGTGGCAGATCACGTCGGCTACAGCCCCTTCCACCTCGCCCGCGCCTTCGAGGCGCGGGTCGGCATCCCGCCCGGGCGCTTCCTTGCCGCCCACCGTTTCCAGCTCGCCAAGCGACTCCTCATCGAGACCGACGAGAAGGTCGTCGATGTCTGCTTCGCGGCTGGCTTCTCCTCCCTCGGGAGCTTCACCTCCCGGTTCGGCTCTGCCGTCGGGTCCAGTCCCGCCGCCTTCCGCCGGCTGCCGGATGTGCTCGCCGACGCTCCCGCTGAGCCGCTCACCGTCCCGGGACGCCTCGAGGGGGGCGGCACGGTCTCTGGCCGGGTGGTGATCGCAAGTTCAGCCGTCCCGGTCGTCGGGACGTCGCCGGTCGTCTACCTGGGGCTGTTCCCACGGCGGGCGGCGACGGGATTCCCGGTGAGCGGCGCCCTCCTCGCCGAGCCGGGCGAGTTCTTCCTGAGCGGCGTCCCGCCCGGCCGCTACTTCCTCCTCGCCTCGGCCTTTTCCTCGCGCGCCGACGTCGTCCAGCAGCTGCTGCCTGCCCTGTGGGTCGTCGGCGGCGCACGGGAACCGGTGGAGGTGACCGCATCGTCGCGCCGGCACCGTCGGGACGTCCTCCTCGACGTCCAGGCGCAGTGGTGGACGCCGGTGCTCGTGGCGCTGCCGCGTCTCGCCTCGCCGGAAACGCAAGATTGGAGAAGCCTTCGGCGCGGATGAGGCCTACGTTTGCGCCTCAGCCGAGAGAAAGGGGGATCGCCGTGAGTGGCATCAGGGTGCTCGTCGGGACGAGGAAGGGGGCCTTCATCCTGACCTCCGACGGCTCCCGGAGAGACTGGTCGGTCTCGGGGCCGCACTTCGGCGGCTGGGAGATCTACCACGTCGCCGGGTCGCCCGCCGATCCCGACCGGCTGTTCGCCTCCCAGTCGACGGGCTGGTTCGGGCAGCTCGTCCAGCGCTCCGACGACGGTGGCGCCAGCTGGCGGCAGGTCTCCAACGACTTCTCCTACGTGGGTGACCCGGGAAGCCACCAGTGGTTCGACGGAACCCCAAAGCCCTTCGAGTTCAAGCGGATCTGGCACCTCGAGCCCTCCCGGTTCGACCCCGACGTGGTGTACGCCGGCGCCGAGGACGCGGCCCTCTTCCGCTCCGGGGACGGAGGGGCGAGCTGGCAGGAGCTCGACGGGCTGCGCGAGCAGCACTCGGCGGCCTGGCAGCCGGGAGCCGGAGGGATGTGCCTGCACTCGATCCTGCTCGACCCGGAGGAGGCCGGCCGGATCCTCGTCGCCATCTCGGCAGCGGGCGTCTTCCGCAGCGACGACGCCGGAGCGACGTGGCGGCCGGCGAACAAGGGACTGCACTCCGGCCAGATCCCCGAGCCGGAGGCGCCCGTCGGCCACTGCGTCCACCACCTCGCCATGCACCCGTCTCGGCCCGACACGATCTTCATGCAGAAGCACTGGGACGTCATGCGCTCCGACGACGGCGGGGAGAGCTGGCGGGAGGTGAGCGGCGACCTGCCGACCGACTTCGGCTTCGCCATCGACGTCCACGCCCACGAGCCCGAGACCGTCTACGTCGTCCCGATCACGAGCGACGAGCAGCACTACCCCCTCGACGGCCGCCTGCAGGTCTTCCGGAGCAGGACCGGCGGCGAGGAGTGGGAGCCGCTCGGCAAGGGGCTGCCGGAGCGGGACTGCTACGTGGACGTGCTGCGCGACGCGATGGACGTCGACTCGCTCGACCCCTGCGGGATCTACTTCGGCACGACCGGCGGGCAGGTCTACGGCTCGGCCGACGAGGGCGACTCCTGGACGCCGATCGTCCGCGACCTGCCCTCGGTCCTCTCGGTCGAGGTCCAGACCTTGCCGTGAGCGCCGGCACGAAGGCCGAGGCGACCCGCGTCCGGGTCGTCCTCCCCGGGCATCTCCGGGTCGTGGCGCGCATCGAGGGCGAGGTGGTCCTCGAGGTCCGGGGCGCCTGCACCCAGCGCAGCGTGCTCGACGCCCTCGAGTCGCTCCACCCGGATCTCGCCGGCACGATCCGCGACCGGACGACCGAGCGGAGGCGGGCCTTCGTCCGCTTCTTCGCCTGCGGCGAGGACCTCTCCCACGACGACCCCGACGCCGAGCTGCCCGATGCCGTCCGGCGCGGCAGGGAGCCCTTCGTCGTCCTTGGGGCGATGGCCGGCGGCTGAGAGGGCCCTACCTCGGGCGCCGGTCGGCCCGTCCGCTCCGCCCCGGCGGCGGGCGCGAGCCCTCGGCGACCACCGCCTGGAGGCGTGCGGCGAAGCGCGCCTCGTCGATCCCGGAGAAGCGCACCCGCTTGTTGTGCCCCGTCCGCCCGGAGGTGATCTCGAGGCCCGAGACGGGGACCCCGAAGACCTTTCCGAGCAGCGAGAGCACCGCCTCGTTGGCCCGGCCGGACTCCGGCGCCGGCGCCACCTTCACCTTGAGGGCGTCGCCGTGCGTCCCGACGACCGCGTCGCGGCCCGCAGCAGGCTGGACGTGGACCCGCAGCACGATCCCCTCTCTCGCCACGTCGAACAGGGCGCGCACATGGCGACGCTAACCCGCTGAGTGGGACCAGGAGCCCGCTGGCGGCGGGCTGGCCGCCGGTCCTCGACTCAGCGGAACCGAGTCTGGCCGAGGTTCTCCTCTCGCCCCGACCGGGATGAGCCGTTCGGCCGACCGGTTCCCCCGGTCGAGGTGCGCCCGCCCCTTCATCTGCGGGGCGGGCTCGACTCCCGCCCGGTGGGCCGGCCGGTTGTCGCCGTGGGCCTCGACCCAACTGCTGAGACACGGTCTCCCGAGGATGCGGGCTCTCCGGTGGGAGGCGACGGGTCTTCCTCGGCGGCGGTGACGCCAGGGGATCGATCCTGTCGCGTGAGGGCCATCGGCGGCGGGGTTCAGAGGCTGGTCAGCGTTCCGGTCGTGCCCCGACCGGCATCGGCGGCGCCGCTCGGCCGACGCGCCTTCACGCCGCGGGGACGAGGTGGCGAGAAGCCGTCGGAGTAGTGGTCGGCGAGACCGGGAAGGAATAGACCGGGAAGGAACAGGCAGCGGACGCCCGGATTGCCGGCGGACGCACGCTATGAGAAGGAGAACGTCGATGCGCCCTCGTCTGCCGCTGCGTCACCTGCCTCAGCGAGTCGCGACCGGAGCCTTCATCCTGCACTCCGGCCTCGAGAAGTGGAAGGGCGACTCCGAGCAGGCAGAACGGCTCCACGGGCTGGCGTCGGGTGCGTACCCCCAGCTCGCCTCGCTCCCTCCGGAGAAGTTCTTGGAGGCGCTCGCCGTCGGCGAGATCGCGACGGGCAGCCTGCTCGTCGCCCCGGTCGTCCCGAGCCGCCTGGCGGGCGCTGTGCTGACGGCGTTCGCCGGGGGTCTGATGGGTCTCTACCTGAAGACTCCGTCCATGAGACGCCCCGGGAGCATCTGGCCGACCCAGGCCGGCCTGGCGGTCAGCAAGGACGTCTGGATGCTCGGCATCGGGCTCGGGCTGCTGCTCGATCGCTCCTGATGCCGTGAGCTCGGGCCGGGCCGGCGTCCCCGGGCTGCGAAGCGGTCCGCTGCCCTGAGGAGGGCCATCAGCCATGATGGCCGACGGCGCTCGCTCGCGCCCTTGGTTCCGGCGTCCGCTCGTCGGGGTGGACGGGGCCGGCCGGGCCCGGGCTCGCACCGGGCGAGACTGAGAGCCACGCCGACGAACAGCTGTTTGATCCCTGCCGGAACAGAGCAGGGTCAGGCCGCCGTCGGCGGCCCGGCGGTGACGGTCTTGTCCGGTTGCCCGCCGCCGTCTTCGCGTGCCGTCGGGGTGTCCGGACGGGCCGGCCGGCGTGCCCCTCCGGCGGCGCGTCCGGCCTCAAGACCACCTCCCGGCGACGTGCTGCAAGGTTGCGTGCTGGGTTGACGTCGCGGTCAAGGGTCGGCCCGCAGGCGTCGCAGCGGCCGGCGATGGGCAGTCTCGCTTTCGCCGCACCGCGTACCGAGGCGGAGTCTGTGAGCGGCCGGTCCAGAAGGCCGGGTGCCTCGGTGTCAAGCTCGCCTGTCGCCGGCGTGGCCTTGGCCGGGCGCCGTTCGAGGCGCTCCGGGCCGCCGTGAGCGGACGGGTCGAGTGGGACGTGCTCGAACCCGACGAGGGCGCCCCAACGTGTCCTCGCTGAGCCTCGGCCGCCCCTCGTCTCCGGTGACCAAGTACCGCTGGACACTTACCCGAGAGCGCCGTCCCGGACGGGAGAACGCCACGGGTGTCGAGGCGGGGTCGTCCCGGGGGCAGCTGGTCGAGAGCACCGCCCGCTGCCACAGGCCGGCCCGGCTCGCCGCGGCCCGATCAGCGACCGGCGGCTTGTCTCGCGGCGGTCCGACCGTTAGGGTTCCGCCGTCCATTGACGCCGCCTGCCATGACAGGCGGCGTCACAGTCCATAACCTCCTCACACCGATGCCGCGCCGACAATCTCTCCACCACGCCCACCGCCTGCGGTCCGATCGTGCCTCGTTGCGGGGTGTGGCGGTCGTCCTGGTCGCCCTGCTCGTGATCGTCGCCGGGCTGGCTTCCTTCCAGTTCTTCCGCGCCGTGCCCTCGCCGACTCTGCGGGCCAGCCTCGCCTCGCAGCGCCGAGTGGCGGGGGGTGACCCCCACTTCTCCTGGCCGGCGCAGGGTTCTGCCGTTGTCGCGATCAAGGGCATCGGCACGCTCGGCGTCCACAACGGGTCCGCCCGCTACCCGATCGCCAGCGTCACGAAGATGATGACCGCGCTCGTGGTGCTGAAGGACCATCCGCTCCAGATCGGAAACCAGGGACCGACGATCACCGTCACGCCGGCCGAGGTCAGCCTGTACCAGTCGGAGAAGGCCCAGGGCGACTCCGTCGTCCGGGTGGTGGCGGGGGAGCACCTCACCGAGTACCAGGCGCTCGAGGCTCTCCTGGTCCCCTCGGCGGACAACTTCGCCACCCTGCTGGCGGACTGGGACGCCGGCAGCCAGTCGGCCTTCGTCGCCAAGATGAACGCAGAGGCCAAGCACCTCGGGCTCGACCACACTCGCTACGCGGAGCCGAGCGGGGTCAACCCGGGCAGCGCCTCGACGGTGGGTGACCAGCTGCAGCTCGCCGAGCTGTGCATGGCCAACGCCGTCTTCGCCCACATCGTCGGCAAGGCCCAGGTGACGCTGCCCGTGGCCGGCGTGCAGTACAACGTCAACAGCAACCTCGGCACCGACGGCATCATCGGCGTGAAGACCGGATGGGTGCCCCAGGGCGGTGCCTCCTTCGTCTTCGCGGCCCGCCAGACGAGTGCCATCGGCCCCGTCACCGTCATGGGCGCCGTCTTCGGCCAGAACAGCGCCACCCCGCTCGCGACCGCCTTCGCCGCGGCGCGCCAGCTCGTGACCTCTGCCCCGGGAGTGCTGCGCAAGGAGCAGGTCATCGCCCCCCATCTCGTCGTCGGTCACATCACCGACTCCTACGGCCACGAGGTGGCGATCGAGACCGCGGCGGGAGCGAGCCTCAATGCCTGGCCGGGGGCGACCTACCACCTGGCCTTCCACCAGACCCGGCGCATCGTCGCCCCCCTGGCCGCCGGGGCGACCGTGGGCGAGCTCACCGCCACGCTCGGCTCGCAGTCGGCGAGGGTGCCGGTCGTCACGACAAGGGCCATCTCCAAGCCGTCGCTCGGCTGGAGACTCACCCGGCTCTGAACGCCAGCCGGGGGATCCCCTGGCTCAGTGGCGAGAGGTGGGACCGCTCTGGCTACCGTCCCCGTTCATGAGCGACTCACCTGACGGGCGGCCGGGCCTGGCGGCACGCTCGCCCGAGGCGGTGGTCGCCGCCGCCAACCGCCTGGCGGACGAGGTCCTGTTCCCGGCGAGCCTTGCCGTGGACAACGGCGAGCGACCGGCCTCCGAGCTGCTCGACGTGCTGGCGGCCGAGGGCCTGTACGGCCTCTACGTCCCGGCACGCTACGGCGGGCTCGGGCTCGGGCGGGATGCCGGTCAGCTCGTCATGGAACAGCTGGCGAGCGGCTGCCTGACGACCACCTTCGTCTGGGCGCAGCACCTCTCGACCGCGGCCGTGGTGGCCGGCGCAGGCGGCCCGGTCCACGAGGAATGGGCGCGTCCGCTCGCCGAGGGCTCGCGCCGTGCGGGTATCGCCTTCAGCCACCTTCGCCGCCCGGACCCTCCGGCGCTGACGGTGAGCCCGGTGAAGGGCGGGTACCGGGTGGACGGTCGGGCCCCGCTCGTGACCGGGTGGGGAATGATCGACGCTGTCCACGTCGCCGGACGGCTCGGACCCGACGTCATCTGGCTCCTCGTCGACGCGGTGGAGAGCGCCACCCTCACCGCCACCCGACTGGAGCTCGCCGCCGTGAACGCCTCGGCGACGGTGGCACTGAGCTTCGCTCGCCACTTCGTCCCCGGGAGCCGTCTCACCCGCGTCGAGCCCCTGGCCGAGTGGCGGAGACGGGACGCCGAAGGTCTGCGCACCAACGGCTTCCTCGGCCTCGGAGTCGCCCGGCGCTGCGCTGCTCTCCTCGGATCCGAGGAGATCGGCCGAGAGCTCGACGACCTGCGGTCTGCCCTCCGCGGGGCTCCGACGAGCGACGTGGCAGCCGTGCGAGCTCGGGTGACCCGCTTCACCCTCGAGGCGGCGGCGGCTCTGATCGCGAGTCTCGGGGGTCGCAGCATGGTCCGTGACTCCGACGCCCAGCGACTCGGCAGGGAGGCGATGTTCCTCCTCGTCCAGGGCCAGACGGCCGCCATCCGCGCCGCCCAGTTGGACGAGCTGGGGAGAAGCCTCGAGGGGCGCTCTCCCTAGACGGCGCAGTTCAGCAGGAGTAGTCGTAGTCGAGGCGCCCGGTCCACTGCGTGAGGGCGACGACGCCTCCGGTGAAGGAGGACAGGGTGCAGTTCGCCTCGGCCTGGGAGAGCGACCTGGCCCCGGGGATCCAGTCGGGGAGGCCGTAGAGCGATGCCGAGGCGGGCGTCGTGCCCCCCGTGACCTGGTCCCACTGGGCTGCGGTCGAATAGACGCCGACGATCGTCACGCCGTTGTCGGCGAGTCCTGCGACCATCCCCTGCAGGTCCGCCACGTTCATCGACTCCCCGGCGGAGCCGGCTTGCCAGGTGTTGGACGACTCGACGTCGAGCCACCACGGATAGGCGGCGGGCGAGGAGGCGACCTCGGCGGGGGGAGACTGGGCGTCGATCGCTCGGGCGGCCTGTGTCAACCACAGCGCGTCCTGAGCAGCCTTGTTGTAGCCGTACTGCCAGGCGCATGCGTTCGAGTCGGCGCCCACGGTCTGGCTGCCGTTCGTCGTCGAGATCGTCGTCGTGGTGCAGGCATCGTACGGATCGCTGGTCGAGGAGGAGGTCGGCCAGTCGGCGATGGCGGAGCCGCCGTACTCGTTGCCCGGATCGGCGGTGTTCACGTAGAGGGAGGCCGGGGGCTGGGCGCTTCCTCCCACCGACGACGAAACCGACCAGTAGAGCTCGCTCTGGCTGTAGGAGGGGTAGCTCGCCGACGGTCCGAGGCAGGCGTTGAGGTCGTTCGCCAGGCCGCCGTTGACCCCGACGATTCCGAAGGCCGGGCTGGCCGGGAGCTTGCTTGCGCACTGAGGGTAGGAGACGTCGTTGCCGATCGGGGTGCCGCTCCCGTTCGAGTGCGGTCGGCGCGCCGCCGCCGCCGGCGTGGCGTTGGCGAGGGCGAGCAGGACGACGGTCAGGCCGACGGCGAGGCGGTCCGACCTTCGCGCCAGAGACTTCCTGCCCACCGCGACCCCCTCTCCCGTCTCGGGCCATCGTACGCCTCGCTCAGCGGGCCTGCCGGGGACCGTGCTCGGGCGGACGGGCGAGGGCACGGTCGCCAGCGCCTCTCCTCAAGGCGACGAAGGCGCGGTGGCTCCGGCCGGCGATCGCCTTGCCCGCCTTCCGCGGCCCGAGAGGACCACCGGCGAGATGCCGGCCCACCGCATCGGTTTCATGTCGAGGGTCGTTCCGGGCAGGCGGCGAAAGGGCGTCCATCTGGGTGGTGAGCACCGCCAGCGCCGCCTGGACGGGGGCCGCCCGGGTGATCCGGCGGCTGTGGAGGATCGCCGGGGTGAACACGGTCGCCGTCTCCTTCAAGGACTCTGAAGGCCGCCACGACCAGCACGAGGGCGAACGAGCGAAGGCGATCGACGAACCCACGTCGACATAGGAGACCTGTGACCCACCGGGCCGATCAGCAGCAGGGTGCCGTCCGACATCGCCAGACCGTGACCGTGACGACGAGGGATGAGACCGCACCGATCTGCCGCGGCGCTGGGATGCTCGCGACATGAGCCCGGGCGTCCCCTGGTCAAGCCCGGAGCGAAGCCGAAGGGCGCGTTCACGAGGAGGTGGATCCAGGGCACGCGGGCCGGGGCGGAGGCCTCGCCTCCGGGCGAATGCCGACGAGGGTCGTGCGTACCGGTCGGGCCTCGGGCGCCCGGCACCGTTCGACTCGGCCTCTCGAAGGGCTTGGTGGGCCGGCGTCAGGGATCTTTGGCCCACTTCTGCCGCCGTCGGAAAGACCGTCCTTCGGGCGGACCGGGCGACCCGGCCCGATGCTCCGGTCGCCGGGCTCCGATGGGCGCCCGAGGCGGCAACCGCTCGAGCGGGGGCTTCGTCTGCGGAGGGTTCCCGGCCTGTATCGGGCTCGACCGGGCAGCGCGCCCGGCAGAGCGGCACGCCCGCCCGCCCCGCCCGCACGGTGGGGGAGCGGCACGGGGTCCTCCTGTAGGTGATGAGAGGAGTTGGGTCCCCGAGGGGCGGGCGTTCGTGCAGTACCACGGCAGCAAGGTCCTCGACGCCCCGCTGCTGCTCATGCCAGCCTCCGACTCCGTCATAGCCGAGGACCGACGTCGCTGCCCGCGCTCGGGGTGATGGGCTGACTCGCCAGTGACGGCCTGGCCTGTCGCTGCGACCCGCGTGCCTTGCCGGACAGAGCCCCCGGCCGGCACCGGGTCGCGGGCCGTATCGGGTGCACCGAGAGCGGTCGGGTTCTCCTGTGCCACCGCCGTCCTCGGCGCCCTGCGCCGACGGACGGCGGCAGGAAACGGGGCCGCCGCTCGTGGGTCGACTGATCGTGGCGGTCGCCGGGATCTGGTCGTGCTGAGGTCTTCTGGCAGAGTCGCCCTCTCCACCTGCTTGTTTGCTCGGACAACGAACGGGTAGCGAGTGCTGGTGAATCTGCCCAGCGGACCGCTTTCCAAGAGCTATCCCGGTGCGGTCGCGCTCGTCGTCTTCTCGCTCATCCCCTATCTGGCGCTCACGGCAGCGGTCTTCCCCCTGCTCGGCCTGATCTCGAAGAGCACCGGTCTCACGACCCAGACGCTCGAGGTCACGGTCGCCCTCTCGACCGGCGCATACGCGGTCGGCACCGTCCTCGCCGTCCAGTTCGCCGTCCACCTGCGGGCGCGAAGGATGCTCGTGTTCTACGAGGCCCTCTTCGTGGTCGCCTCCGTCCTGGCGGCCTGGGCGCCCGACGGCGGCGTCTTCATCGCAGCGTTCATCGTGCAGGGCCTCTGCACCAGCCTCATGCTGATCGCGGCGGTGCCGCCGCTCATCACGCGCTGGCCGGCCAAGAAGATGCCGGTCACAGGCCTCATCATGAATCTCTGCATCTTCGGCGCCGTCGCCCTGGGCCCGACCCTCGGCGCGGCGCAGCTCGGTGGCACCAGCTGGCGCCCCCTGTTCTGGGGCGTCGCCGGCGTGTCCGTGCTCGCACTGCTGTTCTCGCTGCTCACCTTCGAGGACGACCCGGCTCAGGATCTCGAGGCGCCCTGGGATCTCCTGGCCGTCGCCCTGGCTGTCATCGGATGCGCCGCCGCCTTCTTCGGCGCCGGCCGCCTGCAGGCGACCATGAGCGCCGGCCCGGTCTCGCTCGTGCCCCTCATCGCCGGCTTCGCCATGATCGTGCTCCTCGTCGTCGTCGAGTACCGCATGCGCAACCCGCTCATGCCGGTACGTGCGGCTGCCACGACGCTCCCTGTCATGGGCATCTTCATCGCCCTCACCGCGAGCGCCTCGGCCTTCGGGATCATGGAGCTCCTCCTCGAGTCCCTCAAGACCTCGAGCACGCCGACCGAGACGGCCCTCTACTTCCTCCCGGAGTTCTTCGCCGCCGTGCTCGTGGCCGGACTCTTCGGAGCACTCTTTCGAACGAGGTTCACGCCCGTCCTGGCGCTCGTCGGACTCGCCACGATCGTCGTCTCGGCGGCGCTGCTCCTCACGACTCTGCCGCGCACCGGCCCGGTGACCGCCGCCGCCGCCGGTCTGCTCGGCCTCGGCGTGGCAGCGTCGGTCTCGCCGGCGCTCTTCCTGGCGGGCTTCTCGATGCGGGCTCCGCAGCTTCAGCGCGTGTTCGCGATGATCGAGCTGATGAGAGGCGTCACGGCCTTCCTCGTCGCCCCGATCCTCATCTTCCTCGCGAGTGTGCTCGGCGCAAGCGCCTCTACGGGCATCGACAGCTCGTTGTGGATCTGCCTCGCCATCGCGGCCGTGGGCTTCCTCGGCGGTCTCACGCTGCACCTCACCGGGAGACGCGGGCTTCACGTCCCCGACATCGACCGGTGGCAGGAGTCCGACGAGCCCGCCTGGGCGTCCCCCCCGCTGTTCGACCGCTGGCGGGCGTCGCGCCGGGACCGCAGGGTGGCAGAGGGCGCCCCCGAGCGGGAGAAAGAGGTCGCCTAGCCGTCGGTTCCGGCTGTCGCCGCCCGGTGGGCCAGAGCCCTCAGGGGCACCCTTACCAGGTCGGCCAGCCGTTCGGCAGGCTGCCCGTAGGCGGGTTGTTCTGCAGCACTCCCGGCGGGGCGCCGAGCGAGGCGAGCAACTGGGAGAAGTTCGCCCCGAAGGCAGTCGAGTTCGAGCCGCTGAACTGGCCGGCATCCATCGCCATCGTGGCCCCGGTCCCGCCTGAGGCCCAACCGGTCTCGATCCCATCGGGGCCTTCGTACATCGTCCCGAGCACGGTGCCTGCCGAGACGGTCTGGCCGACGCTGACCGAGGGCTGGATGTCCTCGGCGGCGTAGACGACATCCCCGGCCGCCGGTCCGGTGGAGAGCTTGTAGGTGATGTACGTCCCACCCGGCCAGCCACTGTTGTACGTGCTCAGCACCACACCTCGGCCGATGGCGACGATTGGTCCGAAGCCGCTGTAGTCCACTCCCTGGTCGATGCGCTCAGGGGAGAGGGCGTTCACCGAGGCGAGAGGGTTCACGTAGCCGGACGAGCTGGAGGGTGGCGACGACGGAGGCGGAGACGAGGGTGGCGGAGCGGCGTTGCCCGGACTCGACGAGGACGGCGGCTGGGTCGTGGGGACGACCGGCTGTGCCGCTGCAGCTGCGGCTGCGGCGGCAGCGGCAGCTGCCTTGCGGGCAAGGGCACGCTCGCGGGCCCGGGCGGCGGCAGCGGCCCGGGCGGCGGCCTCCTCGAGGAGTCGCTTCAGATTGCCGCGGGCCGATGTGAGCAGCGCCTCGTCCTGGCTCATGGCGGTGTCGGCAGCCGCTTTCTCCTTGGCGACCTCTCGCAGTGTCGCCTCTGCGGCGGTCTGCTCCGACTTGAGCGCCGCCTCGGAGCTCTGGATGCGTTGGCCGGCACGGAGGAATGCGGCTATGGCGGCGGACAGGTTGCCGGCCACGACATTGGCGTAGACGGCCATCTGGGCGGAAGCGGAGCTCGAGGAATTGAGCAGCGCCAGGATGGATGCCGGGTCCCCGCCGTTGACGTAGGCATTGATCGCCGCGGAGCGAAGCTTGGCCCGCGCCTTCGCACGACGCGCCTCCTCGGCGGCGAGCTGCTTCCTCGTACGTGTCAGGCTCGCTGTCAGTTGCGCCTCGTGCGCCTGCGCCTTGTCGTAGGCCACGACCATCCGCTGGATGTGGAGCCCGTCACTGACGATTCGCTGCTCGAGGGTCTTGATGTTGACGCGGGCGGTGCTGATGCTCGTGGCCGAGGCGCCACGTACTGACCCCGGGGCCGCGAGGACACCCACGATCGTCACCACGACGGCGAGGACCGTGGGTGGCACTCGACGTGCGAATGTCGACATACCAGCTCCCACGGGGCCGAGACTGTATCTCCCGTCCGGCGTGCCGTCGAGACAAACGAGATTCCTGGCCGACCGCTCTTTGCCGGTAGATCAAGGAGAAAAGCGACCTTGAACAGGGACTTCTAGCCATCTGGCTCGATTCGTGTAACCGATTCGTTGCAAACCTGTAACGCTCCGTGCGAAGGGACATGCGGGAGGACGGGGGCACCGGGGCGCTCGCGCCGGCACGTTCCGGCCACCTGTCGCATCCTCGGCCACCGAGAGCCGCCTGCGCCCGGGACAGGATCTGGGCGGCTGATCTGAGCGCCTCAGGCCGCGTGCTCCTCGCCGGTGACGTGAGTGTCGCCCTCTCGCATGACCGAGCGCAGCCGGCGGTACTCCTCGGCATCGATCTCGCCGCGGGCGAGGCGCTCGTCGAGGATCCGCTTCGGGTCGCCCGGCCCATGTGACTCGGGCGAGTGGTTCTCGGGTCGGCGCACGGCTGCCACGACGTACCAGATCGCCCAGACCAGGAGGGCCCAGAAGGCGACCATGGCGACGGTACCGAGAAGCCAACCCCACCAGTGAACTCCTTCTCCCCAGTACCACATCATCGAGATCGTCCTCTCCTCTCGGTCTCCCGGCTGACCCTTGGCGGCTTCAGCGTCACTCTCGCTGCGCAGCGGGATCCGTGGTAGGGCCGAACGTCCCTCGTTTCCGCCGGCGGCAGCGACTTCGCAGGCATACGGGTCGAAGAGCGGCGCTCAGCCGGTCGAGAACGTGCGGCAACGGATGCGTCCTCGGGCGATCGGGCCAGGTCGCCCGAGCGCATCTCTTCCCGGCTGACCCTTGGCGGCGGCTTGGATGCTCCTTCGGACCCCACCACCGAGAGCCCTCGGATCGATTCGGAGGGGAGCATTGGGCAGACGACGCTCCTCTCCGTCCACCCCGCCAGACTTCCCTCGACAGGGACCGCACCTCGGGCACCTCGTCGGTGAGCTCGTGGGCGTGCCCGATGCGGGACCGTGGCCGGCCAAGGACAGCCTCACGATCCGGGCCGCCCGGCCGCCGGCTCGTGAAGTGACGGCGAAGAACCCCAATTGGCCCGAGCCACCACCCCGACGCCGGACATCTCGAGCGAGGCGCCCGGCAAGCGGGGTTTGCTGGACCCCATGCTCAGGAGGGTGCCGTCGGCGCTCCGTCCCGTCTGCCGGTTGGTGAACTGCAGGTCGAATGGTTCGGTACGTCCCACGGCCAGGGGACGAGGGGTCCCGGGTTCTCCATCTCGGCGTAGTCCACCCGGCGCGATACCGCCCAGGCGAGGTGTGTCCTGTCCGTGTCCGGGTCCTCGAGCGGTCGTCCCTCGGCCGCGCCACCGCACCGAGGTCGGAATCCGGACGACCAGCGCCGGGGCGCTCCTGTCACCGGTGGCGACCCTGCTCATGGGCGGCGTGCCCCTCGGGCTCGAGTTGGAAGGTGGCGTGCTCGACGTCGAAGTGGTGGCCGAGACAGCTCTGGAGGGCATCGAGGATCTGGGGCGCGTGGCCCGACGCGAAACAGTGGTCCTCGACCACCACGTGCGCGCTGAGGGTGGGTTGGCCGGAGGTGACCGTCCATGCATGGAGGTCGTGGACGTCGAGGACGTGCTCGACGCCGGTGAGATGCGAGCGAACCTCGTCGAGGGAGATTTCCTCCGGGGTCGCCTCGAGGAGGATGCGTCCGCTCTGGGCGAGCAGTGAGCGGGCGGCGTACAGCATGAGCGCAGCCACCACGAGGGAGGCGACGGCGTCTGCCCGCTGCCAGCCGGTGAGGATGATGACAAGGCCGGCGACGGCCGTGCCGAGAAAGGCGTAGAGGTCGGTGACGACGTGGGCGAAGGCTCCCTGGACGTTCAGGCTGCGTCGGTTCGCCCGGGCGAGCGCCATGGTGGCGGCCAGATTGACGAGCGCCCCGGCGAGAGCCACGACGAGGACGACCGTGCCGTCGACGGTCGGAGGCGAGATGAGGCGCTGGACGGCCTCGATGGTGATCACGACGGCCACGACCACGAGAACGACGCCGTTGCCGGTAGCCGAGAGGATCTCCGCACGCTTCAGCCCGAAGGTCCAGATGCCCGTTGCCGGCCGGGCCGCCAGCCTGGCGGCCCAGATGCTCGCCGCCAGCGCTCCGACGTCGGTGAGCATGTGACCCGCGTCGGCGAAGAGGGCGAGGGAGCGGCTGAAGATGGCGGCGATGAGCTCGCCCACCATGAACAGCGCGATGAGCCCGAGCGCCGTGATGAGGTACCGGACGTCGGTGTCGGTCCCGATGCCCTGGCCATGGCCACCTGCCGCCTCGGTGCCGGCACGGCGTGCGACTCCTTTTTCGCCCTGTGAGCCGGTGTAATGGTCCGGCGCCCGGGACGCCTCATGGCGATCAGGCATGTCCGACTTTCCCCCACGCGTCCCGGCGGCCGGCGGTCCGGCCGGAGCCCGGCCACCGGCGTCCGCCGCAGAGCTCCTCGCCGGCACCGTTCACCGTCGCGCACCTTCGCGGACGACGTGCTCCTTCGAGACGTCGAGGAGCAAGCGGACATGAGCGTCGTCGAGACGGTAGTAGACCATCCGCCCGACTCTCCGGTTCCGGACGATGCCGGCCGTTCGGAGCAGACGCATCGCTTGGGACACCGTTGTCTCGGAGATGTCCACGGCTGCCGCGATGTCGCAGACACACAGCTCTCCAGCCTCCAGAAGGGCATAGAGGATCCGGACCCGCTTCGGGTCGCCGAGCAGGCGGAAGCAGGCCGCGAGGTCGCCGGCGTCGTCGGTGCTGATGAGCGCCCTTTTCGCGGCTGCGACCCGACCGGGATCCACGTCGGTCAGTGCGCAGCTGTCGAACCCGATCACTGCTCCGTCGCCTTCAGTTGACATCTGCACCACTGTGAAGCTACATCGCAGTGGAGGCGAGCCAGCAAGCAGTCTGGCGAACTTCTCCTACAGCATTCCAGCGTCAAGCAGTACTTGAAGGAAGGGAGGCGCCCCTTCGTATCGAAACCGTCGTGAACAAGCCCAAGGACCTCGACGTCCTGGGTCGCATCGAGCACCTCGACGAACTCGTGGCCAAGGCCCGCCAGGTCAGCGACCGTCTGCTTATGATCGAACGTGCCGGCCAGGGCTGTGCCATCGGCTCTGCGCTCTTCGAGCGCATCCACCAGCCCTACAACCGGGAGGGCCAACGAACCGGAGCCCTCCGCTTCGGGGATCAACGCGCCATGGCCCTGGCCGGCTCCTTGTGCCTCGGCGTCCATGCCGTTGTTGCCGGCCGCGCTCTTTGATGACGGACCGGCAGGATTGGCTGTGGACCGATCGGCAGCGCTCCATGGAGACCGTCTCGTAGGCCCTGGTCGAGGACCATGCGGTCCGGGTGCGTTGCGGCGCGGGCGGGTCACCGACGTGACCTTCGCGCTGTCAGCGGTCCGGGCCCCTGGGTCTCGGGGTTCTTCCAGCTCCGGGCGAACTGAGCGAACCGACCAGTTCAGGGGCCTTGTGCGCGACCGATCCGGTCCGAGACGACCGGCCACGGCAGGTCCACGCGGGTCCCGAGGAGCTGGCCGCCGACGACGAGGTTGGCGAGCCGCCACGGCGGGGGCACGTCGCTGTTCGGCCGCCGGCGGGCCGCCTGCCACAGCGAGCCGATCGACGTGATGGTGACCGCCACCCGTGTCGGCTCGTAGCGGGGGATGCCACCCGCACCCCACTGGGCCCGTAGGGCCTCGAAGCGGACCGTGAGGTCGTCTGCGCGCTCGGAGAACCGCTGGTGCCAGGAACGAACCGTGCGGGCGGGGACGCCGGCGTAGAGGGCCTTCACCTCACTGCCCGTACAGCGCCCGTGACGGGCGAGCACGGCCGCTCCGACGGCCGCCGCCGAGTCGAGACGCCGGCGCAGGGTGAAGTCCGGCAGCAACGCCTCTCCGGTGCCACAACGCCCGCATCGGACCCGTCGGACGTAGATCCGGTGGACCACGCCGCGCTCGCGGACCTGGCGGGGGTACGAGCCGTCGAAGGCCATCGCCGATCCGCAGCTCCCACAGCCAGGGCGCGGAGCGGGAGCTCGTCGACCCATCGCGGCGTAGCGTGCGACCGGCAGACGGCATGCCCAGGTGATCGACACGTCGCCTTGCTACCAATGCCCGGAGCGACGTGCACGTCCGGGACCACCTTGCCGACGACGCCGTCCTCAAAGAGCGCCGCCGTTCAACCGCCAGCCATCACCAGGAAGTCATGCCGCTAACAGCCGTCACCGGCTTCACCAACAAGAGCCTTCGCGGGCTGGTGGCCGGGCTCCTCGGCACCGACTACAGCACCTCGCAGATATGAGCTACGACCTGCGCCGGCTCCGCCTCCACGGCCTGATCACCCGCCTGGACGGCACCAACGCCTACGTCACCACCCCCGAGGGCATCCGGGTCGCCATCTTCTACACCAAGCTCCGGGAACGACTCCTCGCCCCCCTGCTCGACGCCGACCAGCCGCCTGCTCCCATCGAGCTCCGCCGCGCCCTCCGCACCGTCGACCGCCTTGTCCGTGACTACGTCGATCACGCTCGACTCGGCACCGCAGCCTGAAACTTGTCACAAGAAGATCCAGAGACTGGAGCATCAAGAAGGTCTAGGCGTTAGGTGGATCGCTGCAACGAGTTGAGACGACGAACCTGCTCCGGATCGCGATGATCGAAGAACAGGCTGGAGCCGGAGTCGAGCGTCGCGATCTGTGCCATCTCGGCGTCAGTCAGCTCGAAGGCGAACACATCGATGTTCTCCGCCATCCGGTCAGTACGCACCGACTTGGGGATGGCGATGATCTTGCGCTGCACCAGCCAACGCAGGGCGATCTGCGCCACAGACTTGTCATGGGCCTCCGCGATCGCCACGAGGACGGGGTTGGAGAAGAAGCCCCTCTGCCCTTCGGCGAATGGCCCCCAGGATTCCATCTGCACCTGGTTGGATTGCATCACCGCCTGGTCCGTGGAGCGCTGGAAGAAGACGTGAGTTTCGATCTGGTTGACGGCCGGCACGATCTCGTTGTTGCAGATGAGGTCGACGAGACGATCCGGGTAGAAGTTGCTCACGCCGATCGCCCGGACGCGCTCCTCTCGATACAGCTCCTCCATCGCCCGCCAGGCTCCGTAGTAGTCGCCGTAGGGCTGATGGATGAGGTACAGATCGAGATACTCGAGGCCAAGCCGGTCGAGCGAACGGGCAAAAGCGCCCTTCGTTCGCTCGTAGCCTACGTCCGCCAGCCAGAGCTTCGTCGTGATGAACAGGTCCTTGCGGTCGACCCCGCCACTCGCGAGAGCCCGACCCACCGCCTCTTCGTTGCCGTACGAGGCGGCGGTGTCGATAAGGCGGTAGCCGGCATCGAGCGCACCAGCGACCGCGCGCTCGCACTCGGCGAGATCGGTCACCTGGAAGACCCCGAAGCCGAGGGCGGGCATCTCCACTCCGTTGTTGAGCGTCAGGTAGCGCATGGTCATTCCTCTCAGTCGAGAACCATCTGTCGGTCATTCGTCGTGGCGGCTCAGGGCGAAGGGCCGTGGGGGCGCAGAAGCAGGACCAGCCTGCCGACGAGGAGAAGAGGCAGCGCCGCGACCCGATAGTCGACGACGACGATGGAGTGGGCGACAGCGAAGATGGCCTTCCCATACCACATCGGTTGCCAGTACACGCCGGTCGCCTCTGTGACGACGAGCGTCACGCTGTCTTCGACCGGCCACTCCCGAAGCGCCACGAGGCCGCCGGTGCAGCCGCGGAACTCGCGGATCTGCTGGGAGCGCGCTTGCCCGTGCCTGGACTGCCGACGGCTGTCGTCACGGTCTTGTGGTGTACCCCGGACCCGGCTACTCGATCGATGATGACATCCACGGACTCGCCCGAGGAGCCGCGTCGTCGAAGACTCCGAGGCACGTGCTCGCAGCACAATCGCGGGTGCCTGCAGGGCTCCCACGCAAGTCCGACCATCAGGCTCCCGGCAGCAGTGCGCTTTCCGGCGCTTGCAGGCGACCGCTCACAAGTTTCACAAGTTTCGCCCCTACGGGTGGCGGGCGCCACGAGGCCGGCCATAGGGTTCTGACCAGCAGTTTTTCAACCAGCGCGCTCGGAGGGACTCGAACCCCCAACCTTCTGATCCGTAGTCGCATGCCGTCCGTCCAGCCCGTCGTCCCGGGTCCATCCGTGCAGCTCAGGTCTGGCGCGGAATCCAGCCTGTCGTCTCGCGTCTCGGCTGTTGGCTCCCGTTCAGTAGCAAATCAGTAGCGAGAATCCAGCATCTGACGACCTTCTGATTCGGGCTGCCGAGCTGACTCGTCTGCACCACTACCTCGCTCATTCCTGCCGGTTGCGTACCACCGCCCGGTACTGCTCGACGATGGCTGCGCCTCCGTGTTCCTCCAACCACGTGCAGACGTCCACGCACGCTCCCTCGTCGAGGTGTCGCACGACCTCAACAACCTTCTCCGCCTCGATCGTCTTCGCCAGCTCCAGGTAGTCGCACAGCACGCGAAATGCCCAGAGCCGCCGGAACTCGGCGAAGTCCGTTGCGTCCTTCTCGAAGATCTCAGACGTCGTTGCCCCGTGGATGAGGTCATTACGAAGGGAATAGGCGGTCATGACTTCGCCTGGATCGAAGAACCCGCGGCCGAGCGCGACATGCACAGCAACGCTGCGCACTGTCACGACCTCCGCCTTCAGACCGACGGACTCCGGCACCAGCAACGCCTCCATCCCGCTGAAGATGGCAGGAACGATGATCCGCCATCGATCGATGAGCGCGGCGACGTCGAGCCAGCCGAGGCATGTATCGACCCGAGAGCGAAGATCGGGCGCCAGGGTCGCGTACAGGTCGCAGATCTCCGAGAGCCGGTCTCTCCACTCGGCGAGATTCTCATGGTCGAGCTCCGCCTCGATGGCAGTCCGCTTGGCTC
>JAJZZB010000051.1 GCA_021797795.1 Actinomycetes bacterium
GAGGTAGCCGCCCGTCGTGTGCATGATGCCCTTCGGCTTGGCGGTCGTGCCGGAGGTGTAGAGCAGGTAGAGGAGGTCCTCGGCGCCCATCGCCTCGGGCGGGCAGTGGGCGGGCTGGCCGGGGACGATGTCGTGCCACCACAGGTCCCGGCCCTCGGTCATGGAGGTGTCCGGGGCGGCATCGCCGAGCCGGCGGACGACGAGGACGTGCTCGATCGATCGGGCGCCGTCCGACAGGGCGGCATCGGCGTTCGCCTTGAGGGGGACCGGCTGGCCGCGGCGCCAGCCGCCGTCGGCCGTGACGAGGACCTTCGCCTCGGCGTCCTCGATGCGGTCGCGCAGCGCCTCGGCAGAGAAGCCACCGAAGACGACCGAGTGGGCGGCGCCGATGCGGGCGCAGGCGAGCATGGCGACGGGCAGCTCGGGGACCATCGGCATGTAGATCGCCACCCGGTCACCCCGTTCGACCCCGAGGCTGCGCAGGGCGTTGGCGCAGCGGGAGACCTCCTCGAGCAGCTCGGCGTACGTGATCGTCCGGCTGTCGCCCGGCTCGCCCTCGAAGTGGTAGGCGACCCGGTCGCCTAGCCCCGCCTCGACGTGGCGGTCGAGGCAGTTGTAGGAGACGTTGAGCCGGCCGTCGCCGAACCACCTCGCGAAGGGCAGGTCCCACTCGAGCACCGACTCGAAGGGCTCGAACCAGGTGAGCTCACGCGCCCTGTCGGCCCAGAATGCCGCGAAGTCGGCGTCGGCCTCGTCGTAGAGCGAGCGGTCCTTGACGAGGGCCCCCGACACGACGGACTGCGGGGGCGGAAAGGTCCGCTCCTCGGCGAGGAAGTCCTCGATCGTGGCACCCCGGTCTGTCGTCGCGCTGTGCTCGTCGTCGGACATGTGGCGCATGCTACCGAGGGCGGCTGTCAAGATAGCGAGCGACATGGAACCACCACGACAGGGCGGGCCCGAGGCGCTCGCCCTGGCGGACCTGCCCGTCGGAGGCCGAGCCCTCGTCGCAAGCGACCTCTTCCTCGGCGACGTGCCGACGGCGTCCTCCCGGGCAGCTGCCGAGGCGCTCGGGCGTGAGCTGGCGGCCGTCGAGGGTCCCGGCGTCCTCGTCCTCGCCGGCAACTGCTTCGAGCTGACGCCACGGCCGGCTGCCGGGGGGGAGGCGCCGGCGCCACCCATCGCCGTCGAGCGGGCGCTGGCTGCCCACCCGAGCCTCCGCATCGGCATCGAGCGCTTCCTCGCCGGCCGGGCGGAGGTCTGCCGTAGGGTCGTCTTCCTCCCCGGCTTGCGCGACCGGGCCATCTGCTTCGACGCCGCCTCGGGGGCGCCCCTCGCCGCCCTCGGCTGCGAGGTGGCGCTCGGCGCCGAGATCAGCGTGGCGACGGCCGCCGGCCCGAAGACCGTCCGGGTCGATCCCGGCTGGCGCCACGACCCGCGCAGCGAGTTCAAGGACCCCTGCGACCCGCGTGACACCCCCCTCGGCCACCACGCAGTCACCGACCTCTTCCCGGCGCTGCGGTCGTCCCACAGCGGCTGGCTGGAAGGCATCGACCGCCTGCAGGACACCTCCGCCCTGCCACGCTTCGTCGCCTCCCGCCTGCTCTACCGCCGGCTCGGCCGGTGGGCGTGGTGGCTCCTGCTCCCCTTCGCCGCCGTCCTCCTCGGTCGCCTGCCGAGCTTCTGGCTCTTCGGCGCCCCGATTCACCTGCGGGGGGTGAGCCGGGTCCTGATCGACGTCGTGGTCACCGTCGTGCTCGAGCTCGTGGCGGCCGGGGTCCTGCTCGCCGTCGTCAACCACCGGCTCTGGCGCGGGGCTGGCCAGGCGCTGCTCGGGCCGCCCGGCGAGCGCGCCAACGACGCCGCCCGGGAGGCCGCCCGCTCCTTCGTGGCGGCCGGAGGTGGCGGCCTCGTCACCGGGCACAGCCTGCGGGCCGAGATCGGCAGCGTCGGGCGCGGCTTTTTCGCCAACACCGGCGCCTGCTCGGCGGTCTTCGAGGAGCGCCGGGGCCTGCTCGGCCTGCCCCCGGTGTTCGTCCCGAGCAGACAGGTCTCCTTCGTCACGATCGAGGGCGGGGCCGACATCCATGCCCGCCTCACCGTCTCCCGCGTCCAACAGCCGGCCGGCAGCCTGCTCGAGCGGCTCGCCGCCGGCCCGACCCGGGCGCCGCTCGAGCTCGGCGTCGTCGGCTCCTACCCGGGGCGGTCGTGGCCCCCGGTCGAGGACCCGACCCGGCGGCGGCGCCTCGTCCGCCGGCTCGTCGCCGCCCTCGTGGCCGCCATCGGCGTCCTCGACATCGTCTCGGCGCTCGTGCCCCCTCAGGTCCGGGGCAAGCTCCATCCCTACCTCGGCTACGTCCCGCTCGGGGTGAGCGCAGCCGCCGGGGCCCTCGTCGCCCTCGCCGGCATGGTGCTCGTCCTCGTCGCCCGCGGGCTTCGCCGCGGTCAGCGGCTCGCCTTCGTCGTGGCGACGGCCCTCCTCGCCACGAGCGCGATCCTGCACGTCGTCCGGCAGGGTCAGATCCCCTCGACGCTCGCCTCCCTCGCCGTCCTGGCGGCGCTCCTCTGGGCGAGGGACTCCTTCCGGGCGCGCTACGAGCCCGCCGCCGTGCGCACCGCCCTCTCCACGGTCGTCGGGGGCGCCATCGGGATCTCCCTCCTCGTGACGGCCGTCGTCGAGTTCGGCATCCAGTTCGATCGCGACCACCATCCCCTGCCCTTGTCGACAGCCTTCCTCGCCGCCCTCGAACGGCTGGTGGGGATCGACACGATCCGGCTGCCGGTGGCGGCGCAGACCTTCCTCAACCCCGCCGAGCTCGCCATCGGCCTCGGGCTGGCGGCCACCGCCCTGTTGCTCGTCTTCCGGCCGGTCGCCCGGCGGAGGTTGGCGCCCGGCCGGCGCCGCGGGGAGCCGGCCGAGAGCCAGCCCGAGCTCGAGCGCGCCCGCGAGGTGGTCGCCCGCCGGGGAGCCGGCACGCTCGACTACTTCGCGCTCCGCAGCGACAAGGAGCACTTCTTCGAACGGGACGGCCTCATCGCCTACGCCGTCCACAACGGCGTCGCCCTCGTCTCCCCCGACCCGATCTGCCCCGTCGAGGAGCGGAGGTCGCTGTGGGCCTCCTTCCGCAAGTTCGCCGACGAGCACGGCTGGTCGGTCGCCGTCCTCGCCGCCGGCCAGGAGTGGCTCCCCGTCTATCAGGCCTCGGGGATGCGGAACCTCTACATCGGCGACGAGGGCGTGGTCGACGTCCGGACGCTGTCGCTCGAGGGAGGGGCGAAGAAGGGCCTCCGGCAGGCGGTCAATCGGATCGCCAAGTACGGCTACACGATCTCCTTCCACGATCCGGCGCGGATCGACCCCGCCCTCGCCGCAGCCGTCGGCGAGGTGACGGCGAAGAGCCGCAGGGGCGGCGTCGAGCGGGGCTTCTCCATGACCCTCGGGCGGATCTTCGACCCGGCCGACACCGGGCTCCTCCTCGCCGTCGCCCACGGACCGGGCGAGGGTGCCCCGCCGGTCGCCTTCTGCCAGTTCGTGCCGGCGCCGGGGATCAACGGCTACTCGCTCGACCTCATGCGCCGCGAGCCCGGCGACCACCCGAACGGCCTGCTCGACTTCATCCTCGTCCGCACCATCGAGCACCTGCGCGAGCAGGGCTACGCCGGGCTCGGACTCAACTTCGCCATGATGCGGGCGGTGCTCGCCGGGGAGGCGGGCGACCGCCTGTCGACCAAGCTGGAGCGCTTCGTCCTGAAGCGCATGTCCGACACGATGCAGATCGAGTCGCTCTGGCGCTTCAACGCCAAGTTCGACCCGCACTGGCTCGGCCGCTACGTCGCCTGGGACTCCGCCGAGCAGTCGCTGGCGGCTGCCCTCGCCATCGCCCGCGCCGAGAGCTTCTGGGAGCTGCCGATCATCGGCCGATTCCTCGTCCCGTCGGCCGACGGCGAGACGAGCGGGCGCGAGGCTGCGAGGCGCAGCTAGCCCCGGCCGGCGACGCGCATCGTCCCGGTCCCGACGGGCAGCTCCCTCGGGGAGGAGATGCCCGTTCACCGACGGGGAGCAGGCATCCGCCGGCGGGCGCCGGCTCGGCTCGACGCTGGAGGAACGACCATGAACATCGGCCTTGGGAATCTCATCGACGAGGGTTTGGGGGCCCATGTCGGCGAGAGCCGGGCGTTCAACGCCGCCAAGCAGGCCGCCGGGGGCCAACGCGGGCCGGCCAGCTACGAGGAGCTGCGGCGGGCTCGCGCACGCCTGCCCGCCGCGCCGGCGGGCGGGCGTGCCATCGAGCTCGTCGCCCGTGCAGGCGCCCGCCAGGTCCCCGTGAGGGTGACGGGCCCGAGCTCCGGCGGCTCCCGGGCCGCCTACCTCGACATCCACGGCGGAGGCTTCTACATGGACTCGGCCGCCCGGAGCGACGCCCGCAACGCCCGCCTCGCCGATGCCCTCGGGGCGACCGTGGTGAGCGTCGACTACAGGCTGGCCCCCGAGCACCCCTGGCCGGCGGCGCCCGACGACTGCGAGACGGCGCCCTCTGGCTCGCCGGGGAGGGTCCGGCGGTGCACGGTGCCGGGCCGGTGCTGATCGGTGGGACGTCGGCCGGAGCCACGCTCGCCACGACGACGCTGCTCCGGCTGGGCGACCGGCCAGGCGAGGTCCCGGTGGCCGGGGCCGTCCTGCAGTTCGGCGCCTACGACCTGAGCGGGCGGTCTCCTGGCGGGCGGCGGTACGCCGACGAGTGGTTCATCACGGCCTACGCCGGGCACGTGCCGGACCGGACCGATCCGGACGTCTCCCCCCTCTACGGCGACCTGCGCGGCCTGCCGCCGACCCTGCTCGTCGTCGGCGCGCTGGACGTGCTGCTGGAGGACAACCTCGCCATGGCCGCCCGCCTGTCGGCAGCCGGCAACGAGGTCGACCTCCGGGTGTTCCCGGAGTCGCTCCACGGCTTCACATCCCATCCGACGGCGATGGCCGCAGCCGCCCTGGACCGGATCGAGGCCTGGCTCGCGAGCCGACTGGCGACGAGGGCGCCCGCGTAGGCGAGCCGGAGCCGAGGGTGGCGGCCGGGGAGGCCGTCGCCCCCTGCGGCGGCGGATCGCCGCGGCCACCCGACGACAGACCCGCCGTGGGTGACCGTCCGCAGGCCGATGCCTCGGAGAGGCGGCCCGGCCCGCCACGGCGCCAGCTGCCCGGACGAGCACGACCGATCCGAGGCACACAGGCACAGACGGCTCACGGGAAGACCGCCGCCCCCTGCAACGATTCGATCAGCCGGCGGCAGGCCCGCGCGGGCCGAGGACCGCCTCGGTGCTCGGACCGAGAGCCTGTGGGATGTCTGCGGGTCTGCCCTGTGCCAGGTGCGGAGAGGTCGCTCGAGGCGCCCTCAGCTCTCCGTGCGGCTGCCGGCCCCCGGCTCAGAAGAGCAGGCCGGCAGCGTGGACGAAGGAGAACAGCGGAGCCGGCCAGATGCCGAGGGCGAGGGTGAACAGCACGGTGACGGCGATGCCCGCCAGGGTCGAGGGCGCGATGCCGAGCGACGCCGCCCGCAGGCGGAGGCCCCCGCCCGCTCCGGTGGCCGCGCCGGCGGGCGCCTCGGGCGGGGCCGCCACGAGCACACCGCCTCGGGACTCACCCGCCGGGGCCGCCACGGCGGCGGCGGGCTCGGTCCCGGTCGCAAGCGCCCCGCCGTCCGCCAGCGCCATGGCGGGTGCTGCCTCGCCCGCCGGAAGGCTGTACATGACGAAGACCACCCGCAGGTAGAAGGCTGCCGCCACGGCACCGGTCAGCATGGCGATGACCGCCAACGCGTAGGAGTGCGACCGGACCGCGGCCTCGACGACGTAGAGCTTCCCGAGGAAGCCTGTCGTGAAGGGCGCTCCCGCCTGGGCGAGGAGCAGGACGGCGAAGCCGAAGCCGAGCAGTGGCTGGCGCCGTGCGAGGCCCCGGTAGGACTCGATGGCATGGCTCGTGTCGCCCCGCCCGCCGACGACCGTGATAACGGCGAAGCTGCCGAGAACGAGGAAGGCGTAGACGAAGACGTAGTACAGGCTCGCCGACATCCCCTCGCGTGAGGCCGCCTGCAGGCCGAGCAGGATGAAGCCGGCGTGGTTGATGGACGAGTAGGCGAGCATGCGCTTCACGTCCCGCTGGACGAGGCCGAGGACGGCGCCGGTGACGAGCGTGAGGACGGCGACCACCCACAGGATCGGCTGCCAGCTCGCCTCGAGGGAGTGGAAGCTCGAGAAGAACACCCGGAGCAGGGCTGCGAAACCGCCTACCTTGGCGATGGCGGCCATGAAGCCGGTCGCCGGGGTGGGGGCGCCCTGGTAGACGTCGGGCGTCCACATGTGGAACGGGACGGCCGCCACCTTGAACAGGAAGCCGACGAGCAAGAGGCCCGCCCCCGCCAGGAGGAGGCCGTTGCTCGTGCTCACGTTGGTGGCGAGGTAGCCGGCGATCTGGGCGAGGTTCGTCGACCCGGTGGCGCCGTAGGTGAGGGCGATCCCGTAGACGAAGATCGCCGAGGAGAACGCGCCGAGGACGAAGTACTTCATCCCGGCCTCCCCCGACTCCGCACGGCGCTGGTCGAGGGCGGCCAGGACGTAGAGCGGGATCGACATGATCTCGAGGCCGAGGAAGATCACGATGAAGTCGTTGGCAGCCGCCATCAGCATGGCACCCGAGGCGCCGAGCAGGGCGAGGGCGTGGAACTCGGGCCCGGCGATGCCCTCCCGGCGCAGGTATCCGTCCGCGATGGCAGACGAGACGATGATGATGCAGGCCGAGAGGATGACAAAGGCGGTGGAGAACCCGTCGATCACGAGCGAGTGGGCGACGGCCGTGAGCGGGTGGCCGCCGCCGTGCACCTTCTGCCACAAGACGATGCCGGCGATGAGCGCCGCCACCCCGGTCGCCCCCGACAGCAGCGAGTAGACCCTCGTCGGCAGGTGCCGGACGTTGAGCGCTCCCGCCGCGAGCAGGACGAGGGAGCCGCCGATGAGGATCAGCTCCGGCAGGATGGCGGTGTAGTCGATATGGGGAACGGCGAATCCCGTGGCGCTGGCGAGGATCATTTCTCCGCTCACTTGTTGCCCCCGTTCGCCGAGTGGCTGGCGGCCACGACGGGCTGGCCTGGAGCCGGGATGTTCGCGTGGGCGACGTGCTCGACGTGGGTGACGAGCCGGTCGACCGACGGCGTGATCCTGTTCAGGACCGGCCCGGGGAAGACCCCGAGGAAGACGATGATGCCGACGAGCGGCGCCATGTAGAGGCCCTCGCGCCAGGTGATCTCGGTGAAGGACTCCTCCTTCTCCGTCGGCGTGCCGTGGAAGACCTGCTGGTAGGCCCAGAGCAGGTAGATCGCCGCCACGATGACTCCCGCTGTCGCCGCGACGGCCCACCATCGGTGGGTGAGGAAGGTGCCGGACAGGATGAGGAACTCCCCGACGAAGCCGTTCAGGCCCGGGACCCCGATCGAGGCGAGCATCGTCAGGGTGAAGATCCCGGCGAGGACGGGAGCCTTGCGCTGGAGGCCGGTGAGGTCCTTCGTCGAGAACGAGCCGAGGCGGCGGTAGATCATGGCGATGAGGAGGAAGAGGGCGGCGGTGTAGATGCCGTGGTTCACCATCTGCAGGACCGCTCCCGACAGCGCCGGACCGGTGAGGGCGAAGGCGCCGACAACGATGAAGCCGAGGTGGGCGAGCGAGGAGTAGGCGACGAGCCGCTTCAGGTCCCGCTGCACCGCCGCCACGATCCCGCCGTAGATGATCCCGATGACCCCGAGGGTGAGCAGGACCGGCGCCAGGGTCACGACGGCGCGCGGAAACAGCTCGAGGTCGAACCGGATGATCCCGTAGGTCCCGAGCTTGGCCATCACGCCGGCGAGCACGACCGCGCCGGCCGCCGGTGACTCCCGGTAGGCGTCCGGCGACCAGGTGTGGAAGGGGAAGATCGGTGCCTTGACTGCGAAGGCCGCCGTGAAGGCGAGGAAGAGCAGGACCCCCTCGGTGCCCGTGAGGTGCGTCGAGGCGAGCTGGCGGACGTCGAAGGTCGTGACGCCGGTCTGCTGGGCGTGCAGGCCGACGAGCGACAGGATCCCAACGAGCAGGAAGGCCGACGCCCCGAGGGTGTAGAGGAAGAACTTGGTGGCGGCGTACCCCCGGCGCTCGTAGCCCCACCCGGTGATGAGGAAGTACACGGGGACGAGGGTGAGCTCGAAGAAGAGGAAGAACACGAGCAGGTCGAGCGAGAGGAAGCTCCCGAGGCAGCCGGCCTCGAGCAGCAGCATCCAGGCGACGAAGGATTTGTCGCCACCGTGGCGGCCCGAGCCCCCCATCGCCACCGGGAACAGCACGGCGGTCATGAGCACGAGGAAGAGCGAGATGCCGTCGACCCCGAGCGCCCAGGAGATGCCGAGGGCGGAGATCCACGGGTGGACGGTCACCATCTGGAAGTTGCCGTCGCCGCTGCTGAAGGCGACCGTGGCCGCCACGGCGACACCGAGGGTGGCGAGCGAGCCGGCCCAGCCGACGGCGCGCATGAGGGCCCTCGATCTGGAGGGCAGCACCGCCGTCAACAGGGCGGCGCCTGCCGGCAGGAGGACGAGGACGGTGAGGTAGGGGAAGCCGGTGTTCATGAGAAGGTCCTCGAGGCGACCCACGCCAGCAGGACGACGAGCCCGGCCATGATGCCGAGGGCGTAGTTGCGGACGTATCCGGTCTGCACCCTTCGCAGCACGGTCCCGCTTCTCCGCCAGAGGACGGCGAAGCCGTTGACCGCCCCGTCGATCACACGGCTCTCGACGACGGCCGATGTGAAGGCGGCCATGCGGGTCGAGTTGCGGGCAAGCAGGCGGTCGTAGCTCCAGTCGATGAACCAGGCCCGCTCGAGGAAGGTCGGCTCCACCTCCCGGCGGTAGACGGCCGTCCGCCACAGGCTGTAGGCGAGGGCGACGCCGAACAGGGCGAGCACGGCGTCGATGACGGCGAAGATGATCTCCGAGCCTGCGCCGAGGTGCGGGTTGAACAGGGCGCGGCCGACCACAGGGTTCAGCCAGCGCTCGAGGAAGACGAACGACGGGTGGAACGGCAGGTTGATGAGGCCCCCGAAGACCGAGCAGAAGGCGAGCACGACGAGCGGCACCGTCATCACCCAGCCCGGGTCGTGGGGGTGCAGCCGCCCGTGTGACGCGGGGCCGGCCGGCGCGGCGATGCGCTCGTGGGGGACGTTCGGGTTCGAGGTGTCCGCCTCGAGCGCCGGCTCGGCGTGTCCCCGGCTCGTCCCGTCGCCGGTCGCCCGCGCCTCGACCCAGCGTGCCTTGCCCGAGAAGACGAGCATGTAGCAGCGCCCGAGGTAGTAGGCCGTGAGGACCGCCGTCAGGGCGCCGAGGACGTACAGCGCCGGGCTGTAGCCCCAGGCGTTCAGCAGCACGTCGCCCTTGGACCAAAAGCCGGCGAAGGGCGGCACCCCTCCGATGGCGAGCCAGGCGACGAGGAAGGTCCCCCCGGTGATCGGCATGAGCGCCCGCAGTCCACCCATGACCTTGGTGTTCTGCTCGTCGTTCATGGCGTGGATGACCGAGCCGGCCCCGAGGAAGAGCAGCGCCTTGTAGAAGGCGTGCGTCAGCATGAGGAAGATGGCGGCCACGTAGGCCCCGACGCCCGCTGCCATGAACATGTACCCGAGCTGGGAGATGGTCGAGTAGGCGAGGATCTTCTTGATGTCGGTCTGGGCGCAGGCGATGGTGGCACCGACGAAGGCGGTCGCCCCTCCGATGATGGCGATGACGTGTCCGGCGTCGGGGGCGAGGTGGAGGATCGGGCTGATCCGGCACATGAGGTAGACGCCGGCGGTCACCATGGTGGCGGCGTGGATGAGGGCGGACACCGGCGTCGGGCCCTCCATGGCGTCCGCCAGCCAGGGGTAGAGCGGAAGCTGGGCGGACTTCCCGGTCGCTCCGAGGAACAGCAGGAGGGCGATGGCGACAAGCGAGTCGCCGCCGACGTGGCCGAGGCGGGCGAACACCGTCTGGTACTGGAGCGAGCCCGTCCGCTCGTAGATGAGGAACATCGCGAGCAGGAACCCGGCGTCGCCGATGCGGTTGAAGATCATGGCCTTCTTGCCGGCACTCGCCGCGCTCGGGCGGTCGAACCAGAAGGCGATGAGGAAGTACGAGCAGACGCCGACGCCCTCCCAGCCGAGGAAGGTCATCACGAAGTTGCCGCCGAGCACGAGGAGCAGCATCGAGGAGACGAAGAGGTTCAAGTAGAGGAAGAACTTCGGGAACTGCTCGTCGTGCTCCATGTAGCCGATCGAGTACAGGTGGATGAGCGTGCTCACGCCAGTCACGAACAGCGCCATCGTCATCGAGAGCGGGTCGACGAGCACGCCTGCGCTCACGTGAAGGCGGTCGACCGAGAACCAGTTCCACCAGGTCTGGGTGAACGAGCGGCGGCCCGGAGCACGCTCGAAGAGCCCGGCGAAGACGACCACGGTCGTGACGAAGCTGAGCCCCACCATGGCGGTCGCCAGCCAGCCGGCGAGCGGGTTGCCGAGCCGGCGCCCGCCGACCACGAGGACGGCGAAGCCGACGAGGGGGAACAGCGGGATCAAAAAGGCAGCATGCAGCACGACGCTCAGCCCTTCAGGACGTGGACGTCGTCGGCGGTGGCGCCGACTCTCCGGCGGAAGATGGCAACGATGATGCCGAGACCGACCACGACCTCGGCGGCCGCCACGACGAGCACGAAGAAGACGGCGATCTGGCCGCCGACGTCGTTCAGCTCGCGGGCGAAGGTGATGAAGGCGAGGTTGGCGGCGTTCAGCATCAGCTCGACGCACATGAACATGACGAGGACGTTCCTGCGGACGAGCAGGCCGACCGCCCCGATCGTGAACATGACGGCGGACAGCGTCAGGTAGAAGTCGGCTGGGACGCTCACTGCTCGGGCCTCCTCACGACGGTCAGGCCCTCCTGTTCGCCCACCGGCTCGCCGATCCGATCGCCGGCTCGGGCGAGCGCCTCCTCCGCCTCGACCCGGCGCTCCGCCGACGGGGCGCCGGAGCCGACGAGCTCGCCGGCGTCGACGAGGGGGCCGCCTCCCGCCTCGGCGGCCGCAGCCTCCCCCTCGGTCGGCCCGGCGCTCGTCCGGGGCCGCCGGGCCAGCACGATGGCGCCGATGACGGCGATGACGAGCAGGGCGGAGGTGACCTCGAAGGGCAGCAGGTAGGTCGTGAACAGTGAGCGTCCGAGGACATAGACGTTGGAGTGGCCGGTTCCCCGCGCCTTGCCGGCGACCGAGTGGGCGCCGAGCGGCCACCGCTCCCGCGAGAGCAGGGCGATCTCGACGAGGGCCAGGATGCCGAGGCCGACCGCCATGAGGCGCTGGGCCGGCATCGGCTCGGTGGCGATCGCCTCGCTCCGGTCGACCCCGAGCAGCATGATGACGAACAGGAAGAGCACCACGATGGCGCCGGCGTAGACGATCACCTGCACGGCGGCGAGGAACTGCGCGTCCTGTTCGACGAAGAGGACCGCCACGCCGAACAGCGACATGATGAGCATGAGGGCGGAGTGCACCGGGTTGCGCGAGAGCACCACGCCGAGCGAGCCGACGAGCGCGATCACGCCCGCGATGGCGAAGGTGAGGCCGTCGGGCAGCGTCGCCGCCAGGAGGTGCGGCGTCAACGGACCTTGCCTCCCGCCTTGCGGGGGATCTTCGCCCGCTCGACCGTCCTGATGGAGATGTTGCCGGTCGCCTTGTCGTCGCGCTTGTCGCTCTGGCCGCCCTCGGGCGCCCTCACGCCGTAGCCGAGCTCGCCCGACCACTGGACCTCGCCCTCGTAGGCAGCCGATCCGGACGGCGCCGTGGCCCGCATCCAGCCCGAGGTGTGCTCGTCCTCACCGTCGCGCCAGTCCTCCCACGGGAGCTGCTGGGGCATGCCGTCCTCGTCGTCGACGAGGAGCTCGGAGCGCGTGTAGATCGCATCGGCCCTGTTGGTGAAGGAGAACTCGAACATCTTGGACTCGGTGATGGCCTCGGTCGGGCAGGCCTCGACGCACATGTCGCAGTGGATGCAGCGCAGGTAGTTGATCTCGTAGACGTAGCCGTAGCGCTCGCCCGGCGAGACCGGCTCGTCGCGCGGGTTGTCCTTGCCCCGCACGTAGATGCAGTCGGCCGGGCAGACGGCGGCGCACAGCTCGCAGCCGATGCACTTCTCCATGCCGTCCTCGTAGCGGTTGAGGACGTGGCGGCCGTGGATGCGCGGCGGCTTCGGCCGCTTCTCCCTCGGGTACTGGTGCGTGACCCTCGGCTCGAGGACCTGACGCAGGGTGACCTTGAAGCCACCGAAGAAGCTGGGCAGGGTCACGACGCGCCCCCCTCGTGCGGGCCGGCCAGCTGGCGGAGCTGGACCTCTGCCGCCACCCTGGCAGCCCGGCCGAGACCGGCGGCCCCGGCCTCGATCTCGCGCCGGCGCCGGGCGACCTTGAGGGCCTGGTAGAGCACCACAGCGGCGACCACGCAGCCGCCGAGGATGCCGAAGCCCCAGGCCGGGCTGATGATGACCCCGGCGATGACGAGCAGCCAGCCGAGCGAGATCGGGATGAGGCGCTTCCAGCCGAGGTCCATCAGATGGTCGTAGCGGAGCCTCGGGAGAGCGGCGCGGATCCAGACGTAGACGTACAGGAAGACGAAGGTCTTGCCCGCGAACCACAGGATCGGCCAGAGCCAGCGGAGGAAGGGGAAGCCCGGCCCGTCCGGTCCGCCGAAGAACAGCGTCACCATGACCGCCGACATCGTGATCATGTTCATGAACTCGGCCAGGTAGAACAGGGCGAAGCGGATCGAGGAGTACTCGGTGTTGAAGCCGCCGACGAGCTCCTGCTCCCCCTCGACGAGGTCGAACGGCGGCCGGTTGAGCTCCGCCGTGGCAGCCACCCAGAAGATGAGGAAGGGGACGATGCCCGTCCGGAAGACGCCCCAGTCCCAGAAGTGGGGGGCCTGGGCGAGCACGATGCCCCTCGTCGACAGGGTGTGGGTCTGCAGCACGACGGCCACGACCGACAGGCCCATGGCCGCCTCGTAGCTGATCATCTGTGCGCTGGCGCGGACCGAGCCGAGGAGCGGGTACTTCGAGCCGGACGACCAGCCGGCGAGCATGGCGCCGTAGACCGAGATCGACGAGAAGGCGAGGAGGAACAGGATCCCGATCGGCGGGTCGGCGACCTGCAGTTCGACGCGGTGGTGGGCGATCGTCACGACGCCCCCGAGCGGCACGACCGTGAAGACGAGGAAGGCCGGGACCAAGGTGAGGTAGGGGGCCAGCTTGAACACGATCCGGTCCGCCCGGTCGGGCATGAGGTCCTCTTTGAAGAAGAGCTTGATCCCGTCTGCCAGCGACTGCAGCAGCCCGAAGGGGCCGGCGCGGTTCGGCCCGATCCGGTTCTGCATGTCCGAGATGACCTTGCGCTCGAGCCAGATCATCAGCATCACGGCGACGAGCAGGACGGCGAAGACGACGAGCACCTTGACGATCGCGATGATGACGACGCCGAGGCCGACTCCGTGGATGAACAGGGGATCCTGCATCAGCCCTCCACCGTCTCGATCCGGACCGGCTGGGCCGCCTCGTCGCTGTCGAGCAGGGCGGTCGCACCCGGCTGGTCGACCGGGGCGAGGTTGAGCCCGATGAGGGCGACGCCCGCCGGGACCGCCTCGTCGGCGGCGACCGGAAGCACGAGCTCTCCGCGGGCCGATCGGACTCTCACCCGGTCGCCGTCCGCCACGCCGAGCTTGTCGAGCTCGCGTGGCCGGACGCGCAGCTCCTGGGAGGGCGCCAGCGGGGCGAGCGACGGGGAGGCCTGCACGAGCGTCCCGTGGTCATAGAGCGAGCGCCGGGTCACGAGCCGGAAGGAGTAGGCGTCCGGCACCGGCGGGGCCGGCACCGGCCAGCTGTCGGCGTCGAAGGCGAGCGGCGAGGGCCGCGGAGGGCCGCTCGGCGTCACGCTCTCGGTCGGCAGCTCGGCGGGAGCGGCGCCCCCCTCCTCGATCACCTCGGACTCCTCCACCCCGCCCGAGCCGACGGCGGCCGCCCCGGCGAACATGGGGGCGCCCTGGGTGATGACCGAGTCGATGCCGGGCGTCGCCATCGGGTCGAGGCGGGCCGGCGCGAGCCTCGGCAGCCCGACGGCGGCCACCGGCACTACCACGCCGTCGCCGGGCTGGCCGTAGACGGCCGAGACCGTGGCGCCGCGGTGCGCCGGGGCGACCTGCTCGATCTCCTCCCAGATGCCCTCGAGGTGGTCGAAGCCGAGGTCGACGCCGAGCCGCTCGGCGATCTCGACGGCGATCACCCAGTCGGGCCGGGCCACACCAGGCGGCACCACCTTCTGGGCGAGGCGGGTCACCCTTCCCTCGAGGTTCGTGGTGGTCCCGCCCCGCTCGCCGAAGCCGGCGGCGGGCAGCACGACGTCGGCCAGCTGGGCCGACGCCGACGGCAGGGTGTCGAGGGCGACGAGGAAGGGGATCCGCTCGAGCGCCCGGGTGGCGAGCTCGCGGTCGGGGAAGTCGGCGAGCGGGTCCGCCCCGAGCAGGACGAGAGCCCGAAGCGTCCCGGCAGAGGCCGCCTCCAGCATCGCCCGGGTGTCGAGGCCGCGGCCGGACGGCAGGCTCCCCCACTGCGACTCGAACCACTCCCGGGCGCCGTCGAGGCTGACCCGGCCCGGCAGCATGCCGGGGGCGAGTCCCATGTCGATGGCGCCCCGGACGTTGGCCCGCCGCAGGGCGGGGAGGAAGCGGACGCCGGGGAGGCCCTTCGCCAGGGCGGCGGCAGCGGCCGCCAGCGAGTCGGGGCGCTCGGCGACCGAGGTGCGACCGACCACGACGACGATCTCCTCACCCGTCAGCCCGGACAGGACCGTCCGGGCGGCCGAGACCGCCGCCGCGCTCACGCCCGGCACCTCGGGGACCTCGTCGTCACTCGCCACGAGGGCAGCCATGAGCGCGGCCGCCTCGCCCGGTCGGGCCGGTGCGAGAGCGACTGCCACCTCGGAGAGGGCGGTCGGCACCGGCGAGCAGTCGACGAGCAGCAGGCCGTGATGGGCGGCCGCCGCGCGCAGCCGCAGGTGGAGCACCGGAAGCTCCTCGTGGAGGTCGCCGGCGAGCAGGATGACCGCCTTGGCCGCACAGGCGTCGTCGATCGTCGCCTGGGGGAGCGAGGCCACGAACTCGGCCGGCAGCCCGTCGCCGAGCTGGGCGTCGACGTTGTCGGTACCGATGACGGCCCGGGCGAGCTTGGACCAGGCGTACTGGTCCTCGTTCGGGAGGCGGGCACCGCCGATGATCCCGATGGAGGTGGGGCCCTGGGAGGAGAGGCCCTGGCGCAGGCCGGCACCGACCTCGCGCAGCGCCTCGTTCCACGACGCCGGCGAGAGCTCGCCGTCGCGGCGCAGCATCGGCTCGCGGAGGCGGTCGGTGGCGTGGATCGCCTCGAAGCCGTACCGCCCGCGGTCGCAGAGCCAGGAGTGGTTGACCGGGTCGGAGTCCACCCCGAGGAAGCGGACCGCCTTGCCGGCAGAGGACTGGGCGACGATGCGGCAGCCGACGCCGCAGAAGGTGCAGGTGGTCTCGACCTGCTCGAGGTCCCACGGGCGCGACTTGAAGCGGTACGGCGCCGAGGTGAGCGCCCCGACGGGGCAGATCTGGACCGTGTTGCCCGAGAAGTAGGAGCTGAAGGGCCGATCGGGGAAGGTCGCCACCTCGATGGCGTCGCCCCGGCTGAAGAAGTCGATGAGGGGCTCCCCGGCGATCTCCTCGGCGAAGCGGGTGCAGCGGGCGCACTGGATGCAGCGCTCCCGGTCGAGCAGGGTGAGGGGACCGAGGACGATGGGCTTGGCCCAGTGCCGCTTCTCCTCGATGAAACGGGACTCTCCCGGGCCGTGGCTCATCGCCTGGTCCTGCAGGGGGCACTCGCCGCCCTTGTCGCACACCGGGCAGTCGAGCGGGTGGTTGAGGAGGAGGAACTCGAGCACGCCCTCCTGCGCCTTGCGGGCCCCGTCGACGTCGGTGTTCACCTCCTGTCCGTCGGCCACCGGGACGAAGCAGGCGGGCTGCAGGCTCGGTCCGCGCGGGCTCGAGACCTCGACGAGGCACATCCGGCACATCCCGACCGGCTTCATGCGGGGGTGGTAGCAAAAGCGCGGGATGTAGACGCCGGAGCGCTCGGCGACGTCGATGATGAGCTCGCCCGGCTCGGCGACCACCTGCTTGCCGTTGATCGTGACGGTGAGCTCTCCGGTGCCCGTGGTCTCAGACATGGCGGACCTCGTCGGGCGGCATCGGGCACCCGCCCTCTTTCACGTGCAGGAGGAACTCGTCGCGGAACTGGTGGATGCCCGAGACGATGGACGAAGGGATGGACGGCCCGAGGACGCAGATCGTCGTCTGGCGGGGCGGCCAGGTGAGCCCGGGGGCGATGTTGTCGCAGGCGTCGAGGAGGAGGTCGAGGTCCTCCTCCCGCCCGAGCCCGTCCTCGATCCGCCTGAGGATCTTGTCGATCCAGCCGGCACCTTCCCGGCACGGCGTGCACTGGCCGCAGGACTCTCGGTGAAAGAAGCGGGAGATGCGCCAGGCGGCGCGCACGGCGCAGGTCGTCTCGTCCATGACGACGACCGAGCCGGAGCCGAGCATCGAGCCGGCCTTGCCGACCGCATCCTGGTCGAGCCCCATGTCGAGGTGCTCGGGGAAGAACCACGGCGCCGAGACGCCGCCCGGGATGAAGGCCTTCAGCGCCCGACCGCGGCGAACCCCGCCCCCGAGCTTCGGGTCGTAGATGAGGTCGCGGAAGGTCGTCTTCGACATCTCGGTCTCGTACCACCCCGGCCGCTCGACGTGGCCGGAGAGGGCGAACAACCGGGTGCCGGTCGAGCTGCCCTGGCCGAGCGCGGCGAAGGCGGCTCCGCCGTTGCGGACGATCCAGGGGATGTTGGACATCGTCTCGACGTTGTTGACGACGGTCGGCTCGCCGTAGAGCCCGATGGCGGCCGGGAAGTAGGGCGGCTTGATGCGGGGGAACCCGCGCTTTCCCTCGAGGGACTCGAGGAGCGCCGTCTCCTCGCCGCAGATGTAGGCGCCGGCGCCGGGATGGACCACGAGGTCGAGCGAGAAGTCCGAGCCGAGGATCGAAGGGCCGAGTGCGCCGTGGGCGTAGGCGTCGTTCACCGCCTGCGTCAGCCGTTCGAGACCGAGGGCGAACTCGCCCCTGCAGAAGATGAAGGCCTGGGCGGCGCCGATGGCATAGGCGGTGATGATCGTCCCCTCCACGATCTGGTGGGGGTCCCGCTCGATGAGGAGGTGGTCCTTGAACGTGGCCGGCTCGGACTCGTCGCCGTTCACCACGAGGTAGGTCGTCGACGCCTTCCGCAGCATCGACCACTTCCGGCCCGCCGGGAAGCCCGCCCCGCCCCGTCCGAGCAGGCTGGCGGCGTTGACCTCCTCGTGGACCTGCTCGGGAGTCATCGAGAGGGCCTTGCGGAGCCCCTCGTAGCCGCCCGTCGCGAGGTAGCGCTCGAGGGTGTGGGAGTCCTCGTGGCCGAGGCGGGCCGAGACGATCGGCGCTCGGTCGGTCAGCATCAGCTGTCTCCTCCTCGCCGGGCCGGGGCACCGCCCGCCGGGCCGGCGGCGGGCTCCTCGGCGGGCAGCCCGACCGACCGCTCGACGCGGCAGAGGACGCCGTGGGGCGGGACGGTGCCCTCGAGGCGGCCCTCGGCCAGGTCCTCGACGAGGCGGTCGAAGCCCTCCTCGTCGACCGGTCCGAAGAAGCGGTGGTTCACCTGGACGCAGACGGCCTTGTCGCAGCCGGCCAGGCACTCGGCCTCCTCGACGGTGAACAGCCCGTCGGGCGTCGTCTGGCCGGAGTGGATCCCGAGCCGCTCCTCGGCGTGCCCGAGCACCTCGTAGGCACCCGCCAGCATGCAGGCGATGTTGGTGCAGACCGCGATGACGTACCTGCCGACCGGCTCGGTGTGGAGCATGTCGTAGAACGAGGCCGTCCCGCGGACCTCGGCCGGGGACACCCCGCAGAGCTCGGCGACGTCCTCCATGGCCTCCTCGGTCAGGTAGCCGTCCTGGCCCTGGGCGAGGTGACAGAGCGGGATGAGGGCCGATCGCCGCTCGGGATAGACGGCCACGATGGCCTCGGCCTTTCGACGGTTCTCCGCGCTGAGCCGGGCCATCAGCGGTCCACCTCCCCCATGACAGGGTCGACCGAGGAGATGATCGCGACGGCGTCTGCGATGAGCCCGCCGCGCAGCATCGCCGGCAGGGACTGCAGGTTGACGAAGCTCGGCCCGCGGATGTGCATGCGATGGGGCTTGTTCGTACCGTTGGAGACGAGGTAGCAGCCGAGCTCGCCCCGCGGCGACTCGACTGCGGTGTAGACCTCGCCCGGCGGGACCTCGAAGCCACGGGTGAAGATCTTGAAGTGGTGGATGAGCGCCTCCATCGACTCGTCGATGCGGGCCCGCGGCGGCGGCGTGACCTTCTTGTCCTGCACCCGGTAGTCGCCCTTCGGCATCCGCTCGAGGATCTGTGCCACGAGCTTGCACGACTCGCGGATCTCGCTCAGTCGGACGGCGTAGCGGTCGAAGGTGTCGCCGACCGTGCCGACGATGACGTCGAAGTCGAGCTCGTCGTAGAACATGTACGGCATCGAGCGGCGCAGGTCCCAGGCGACGCCCGATGCTCGCAGGATCGGCCCGGTCGCCGACATCGCGACGGCGAGCTCGGGGGAGATGACGCCGACGCCCTCGGTCCGCTCGCGGAAGATCGGCTGGCCGGTGAGAAGCTCGTCGTACTCGTCCACGCGGCCGGGGATCGTGTCGAGGAGGGCCTGGACGTCGTCCTCCCATCCGTCGGGCAGGTCGGCCGCCACGCCGCCGGGCCGGATGTAGTTGTGGTTCATCCTGAGACCCGTCACCTTCTCGAAGAAGGCGAGGACCATCTCCCGCTCCCGGAAGCCGTAGATCATCATCGAGGTCGAGGCGAGGTCCATCCCGTTCGTCGCCGTCCACATGATGTGGGAGGAGATCCGGTTGAGCTCGCACATGAGCATCCGGATCCAGGTCGCCCGCGGCGGCACCTCCACGCCGAGCAGCTCCTCCACCGCGAGCGAGTAGACGAGCTCGTTGTGGAGGGGCGAGAGGTAGTCCATCCGGGTGACGTTGGTCGAGCCCTGGACGTAGAAGAGCTCCTCGCCGGTCTTCTCCATGCCGGTGTGCAGGTAGCCGATGACCGGCTTGGAACGCAGCACCGTCTCTCCCTCGAGCTCCATCATGATCCGCAGCACCCCGTGGGTGGAGGGGTGCTGCGGCCCCATGTTGATGATCATGGTCTCGTCTTCGCCGAACTCGACGTCGACGTCGCCGGGGTCGAGGACGAGCCCCTCGGGCAGGCGCAGGATCGCGCCCTGCTCGATCGCCAGCTCGTCGACGCTCGTCTCGGTCCTGTCGAGGAGCTCCTGGGGTCCCTCGGAGGTCTCCCGCTCGAAGACCGCCTCGAAGTCCTCCTCGTCTCCGGCGGCCACCTCGGTGCCCTCGCCGTCGACCGGGAGCCCGCCGCCCGTCACGTTCCCGTCCCCGT
>JAJZZB010000052.1 GCA_021797795.1 Actinomycetes bacterium
CATCCCGAACCAGTACACCGACTTCATCTTCTCCGCCGTCGGCGAGCAGCTCGGCTTCATCGGCTCGGCCGTGATGATCGGCCTGTACGGCCTCATCGCACTCCGGATGCTGCGGGCCGCCCAGACGGCGAAGGACTCCTTCGGCCGCCTCGTCTGTGTCGGTGCCCTCGCCTTCTTGTCCTTCTCGGTCTTCGAGAACGTCGGGATGAACATCGGCATCATGCCGATCACGGGCATCCCGCTCCCCTTCATCAGCTACGGCGGTTCGGCGACCTTTGCCTTCTTCGCGACGATTGGCCTCGTGCTGAACGTCGAGATGCGTAGGCTGCCACGACGGTGACCCGACACGACGCGCTGACCGAGCCCGAGTCGACCCCGGACGGGGGGGCCGAGGCCGGCGGCGAGCCGGTCGGGCTACCGCCCGAGGAGGCCGATGCCGGCGAGGTGAACGAGGCCGGCGAGGTGACCGAGCAGACCACCACCGCCCCGCCGCCCGCCATGTCGCAGATGCTCTTCGTCGACATCTCCCTCGTGCTCCCCTCGACCCATCCCGTCGTCGTCCTGCAGGAGGCCGACTGGCCCTACCGGGAGCTGCGGATCCCTGTCGGCGGGGCCGAGGGCGTGGCCATCGCCTACGCCGCCAGGCGTGTGGCGACCCCCCGCCCCCTCACACACGAGATGGTCTCCCGCCTGCTCGACGCCTTCGACCTCACCCTGGACGCCGTCCACATCACCGCCGTCGAGGGGGCCAACTTCGTCGCCGAGCTCCAGCTGTCGGGACGCAGCGGGCTGCGAAGCGTCGACTGCAGGCCTTCGGACGGCATCGCCCTCGCCCTCAGGCGGCCCATCCCCGTCCCGATCATGGTCGCCCCCGAGGTCCTCGAGCGGGCGGGCGGAGCGGCGGCCTCGGGCAACTGACGCCGCCGTCAGGGCGCGGCGCCGACCGGCTCGATCAGCTGGGGGAGCTCGGTCTGGACGGGATGGGCGCCCTCGTTCGAGATCCTGAGCAGGAGGGCGATGAGGACGTAGTTGGCGACGAGGGACGAGCCGCCGTAGGAGACGAAGGGGAGCGTCACCCCGGTGAGGGGGAGCAGCCTCGAGACGCCGGCCATGATGATGAAGGCCTGGAAGACGAGGACGAGGGTGAAGCCGAGGGCGGCGAGCTTGCCGAACTCGGTGCGGGCCCGCGCCGCGATGCGGACCCCCGACCCGGTGATCAGCATGTAGGCCACGACGATGGCCGAGGCGCCCACCAGCCCGAGCTCGTTGGCGACGGCGGCGAAGACGAAGTCGCTCTGGGCGACCGGGATCGAGGCGGCGCCGCCGAGGCCGAGCGCCCGGCCGAAGATCCCGCCCTGGCCCATCATCACCTCGGCGATGGCCGGCTGGTACCCGGGCGTCGGCCCCGGCCCGCTCAGGTACTTCCAGGGGTCGAGCCAGACCTCGAGGCGGACGTTCACCTGGCTCAGGATGTGCGCTGCGATGAAGGTCCCGGCCACGAAGGCGACGAGGCCGAGCAGCACGTAGGTCCACCGCCCGGTCGTCACCCACAGCATGGCGACGAACAGGACGAACAAGATGAGCGAGAAGCCGACGTCCCGCTCCATGATGATGACGCAGACCGATGCAAGCCAGGCGACGGCGATCGGCCCGAAGCCGCGCAGGTCCGGCACGAGGCGGTTGCCGACCCGCGAGGTCGCCATCGACAAGAGCTCCCGCTTCTCGACGAAGTACGAGGCGAAGAAGATGACGAGCAGCAGCTTGGCGAACTCGACGGGCTGGAAGGAGATCGGCCCGAGCTTCACCCAGAGGTAGGCGCCGTTCTGGTCGGCGGCGTAGTCCTTGAGGCCCGGCACGAGGGGGAGGATGAGCAGGATGAAGGCGCAGGCGGCGAGGAGGTAGCGGTAGCGCTCGATGTCCCGGGAGCGCCGGAAGACGAGGAGGGTGGCGACGTAGCCGATGAAGCCGACCACCGACCAGAGCGACTGCAGGCCGGCGAGGTGCGGGGAGGACGGCTCGAAGGGAGCGAGGCGCTGCATCATCACGAAGCTGAGCCCGTTCAGCAGGAGCACGACCGGGAGGATGATCGGGTCGGCCTCGGGGACGAGCCAGCGGTTGACGAGGTTGCCGGCGACGCCGAAGGCGACCAGCGCCAGCGCGATCAGCCCGAGATTGGGCGGGAAGGTGTTGTAGGTCCCGAGGTAGGCGAGCACCTCGGCGAAGAGCACGACGAGGATGCCGACGAGGATGAGGCCGAGCTCGCTGCGCCGGCGGGGGTGCGTGCGAGAGGCAGTGGTCGTGATCGCTGCCACGGGATCACGGTAGCGTCTCGTCCGTGGAGGCCGACGTCATCGCCACGGCGCGCCCCCCCGAGCCAGAGCGCGGCCGGGGGCCCGCCATCGCGCCCGAGAGCGTCGAGCGCTTCCTCAACCGGGAGCTCTCCTGGTGCAACTTCTCCGAGCGCCTCCTCGACCTCGCCGAGGACGACTCCGTCCCGCTGCTCGAGCGGGCGAAGTTCGTCGCCATCTGCGCGAGCGGCACCGACGAGTTCTTCCAGGTGCGCGTCGCCGGCCTGAAAGAGCAGCTGGCGGCCGGCCTCCGCTCCCGCTCCTCGGACGGCCTGACCGCCGACGAGCAGCTCGGGCGGATACGGGTCCGTTCGCTCGAGGTGGCCGCCCGCCAGGACCACATCGTGAACGAGGTCCTCGTCCCGCGCCTGGCCGAGGCCGGCATCGAGATCGTGAGCTGGGCCGGCCTCGGGGAGGACGAGCGCCGCTCGCTGCTCGAGCTGTTCGAGCGGGAGATCTTCCCGGTCCTCACCCCGCTGGCGGTCGACCCGGGCCACCCCTTCCCCTACATCTCGAACCTCTCGCTCAACCTCGCCATCCTCGTCGCCGACGACCTGTCGGGAGAGCACCGCTTCGCCCGGGTCAAGGTGCCGACGCTGCTGCCCCGCTTCGTCCGGGTGGGCGGTGCCACCCGCTTCGTCCCGCTCGAGGACGTCATCGCCGGCAACCTCGGCCGGCTGTTCCCCCAGATGAGGATCGGGGGGCACTACAACTTCCGGGTCACGCGCAACGCCGATCTCGCCTTCGAGGAGGGCGAGGCGGACGACCTCCTCGCAGCCGTCGAGGTCGAGCTCCGCAGGCGGCGCTTCGGGCGCGCCGTCCGCCTCGAGGTGGGAGCCGGCACGCCCGACGACGTCCGCCAGCTCCTGTGCGACGAGCTCGAGCTCTCGCCCGAGGACGTCTACGAGAGCCGGGCGCCGCTGGATCTGAGCCAGCTGTGGCAGCTGCACGGTATCGACCGGGCCGACCTGCACGACCCGCCGTGGCTGCCCGTCTCGCCTGCCCGCCTGGCGGCCGTCGGGGAGGAGGCGGTCGACGTCTTCGCCGTGCTGCGCGAGCGCGACGTGCTCGTCCATCACCCCTACGACTCCTTCGCGAGCTCGGTCGAGGCCTTCATCAACCAGGCCGCCGACGACCCGAAGGTGCTCGCCATCAAGCAGACCCTGTACCGCACCTCGAACGACACCGACATCGTCGACGCCCTCATCCGGGCGGCCGAGCAGGGCAAGCAGGTGGCCGCCCTCGTCGAGCTGAAGGCACGCTTCGACGAGCAGGCGAACATCGCCTGGGCCCGCCAGCTCGAGCAGGCCGGGGTGCACGTGGTGTATGGCCTCGTCGGGCTGAAGACGCACTCCAAGACCGCCCTCGTCATCCGGCGGGAGGACGACAGCCTGAAGGGCTACTGCCACGTCGGCACGGGCAACTACAACTCCGGGACGGCCCGGGTCTACGAGGACTTCGGCCTGCTGTCGGCCGACCCGGAGCTGGCGGGCGACCTCACCGAGCTGTTCAACTTCCTCACCGGCTACGGGCACCAGTCCGGCTACCGCCGGCTCATCACCTCGCCCCACGAGGTGCGGGACTTCGTGCTGCGCGAGCTCGAGGCCGAGTCGCGCCTCGGCGGTGAGGGCCACGTCACGATCAAGGTGAACGGGCTCACCGACCCCGAGGTCATCGACGGGCTGTATGCCGCCAGCCGGGCCGGGGCGCGCATCGAGCTCATCGTCCGGGGCCTGTGCTGCCTGCGCCCGGGAGTCCCCGGGCTGTCCGAGACGGTGACGGTCCGCTCCCTCGTCGGCCGCTTCCTCGAGCACTCCCGCATCTACCGCTTCGGCGACCCGGCCTCGGCGCGGGGCGCCCGCCACTTCATCGGCTCGGCCGACCTCATGGAGCGAAACCTGCACCGCCGGGTGGAGGCGCTCGCGCCGGTGCGCGACCCGGAGCTGACCGCCCGCCTCGACGAGACCCTGGCGCTCAACCTGGCCGATGACACCAACAGCTGGGAGCTCGGGCCGGACGGCTCCTGGAGCCGGCTCGCACACGAGCGGGGAGTGAGCGCCCAGGAGCGCCTGCAGGAGCTCGCCCTCGAGCGGGCGCGCAAGCGGTGGGCCTTCGAGGGGTAGTGGTCGCCGCGCAACGTCGTCGACGCGGGGGGCCCCGCCGGTGAGGATCGGCGCGCTCGACCTCGGCAGCAACTCCTTCCACCTCCTCGTCGTCGAGGCCCGGCCCGACGGCAGCTTCACGCCGCTCGTGCGCGAGAAGGAGATGCTCCGCCTCGGCGACGTCGTGGCCGCCTCGGGTCGCCTCACCGAGGAGGCCATTGTCCAGGCGGTCGAGGTGGTGGGCAGGTTCCGGGCCATCGCCGAGGCGAACGAGGTCGACGAGCTCGTCGCCTACGGCACCGCCGCCCTGCGCGAGGCGGAGAACGGCCCGGAGGTGGCCGACAGGATCGAGGCCGAGACGGGCGTGGCGGTCCAGGTGGTGAACGGCATCCGCGAGGCCCAGCTCGTCTTCGAGGCGGTCCGGGCGAGCGTCCTCATGGAGCCGGCGCCGGTCGTCTGCGCCGATCTCGGCGGCGGCTCGCTCGAGCTCGCCCTCGGCGACCGCTACGGCCTGCAGTACGCCACGAGCCTGCACCTCGGCGTGGCCCGCCTCACCGTCGAGCTCGTCCGCTCGGACCCGCCGACCGACAAGGACCGCGCCCGCCTGCGCCGGCGCGTCGAGCGCGAGCTCGCGAGCGTCGTCCCCGACCTCGCCGCCCGCCATCCCCGCCAGCTCGTCGGCTCCTCGGGCACGATGTGCGCCCTCGTCCGGGCGGCCGCCGCTCTGCGCGACGGGAGCATCCCGGCATCGGTCAACCAGCTGAGCGTCTCGCGTTCCGAGCTCGAAGGCCTGTTCGAGCTCGTGTTCTCCCTCAGCCTGGAGGACCGGGCGCGGCTTCCGGGCGTCGACAACCGCCGGGCCGAGCTGCTGCCGGCCGGCGCCGTCGTGGCCGGGTCGCTGCTCGACCTGCTCGGCCTCGACACCCTGACCGTCTCGGAGTGGGCGCTCAGGGAGGGGATGGTGCTGAGGGTGCTGCGCAAGCACGACCGGGCCGATCTGTCGGGCGACCCCCGGGCGATACGGCGGGCCTCGGTGCTCTCGCTCTGCCGCCGCTCGAGCTGGCGGGAGCGCCACGCCCGGGCCGTCTCCCGCATGGCCGTCGAGCTCTACGACGGCACCGCCCCCCTCCACCACGGCGACGAGGTCGACCGCGAGCTGCTCGAGCTGGCCGCCCTGCTGCACGACGTCGGCGAGCACGTCAGCCGGGACGGGCACGCCCGCCACAGCGCCTACATGATCGAGCACGGCGGGCTGCGGGGCTTCTCGCCCGACGAGGTCCGCATCCTCGCCTGCCTCGCCCGTTACCACACCCGCGGCCGCCCGCGGGAGAGCTTCGCCCCCTTCGAGGCGCTCGGGGAGACGGACCGCTCGAGGGTGCTGCGCCTGCTCACCCTGCTGCGGATCGCCGACGGGCTCGACGTGAGCCACGCGGAGATCGTCGGCCCGATCACCGTCGAGCTCCGCGACGACACGGCGGTCATCAGGGCGCCTGCCCGGGGGGAGGCCGAGCTCGAGAGCTGGATGTTCCACCGCAAGCGGGGGCTGTTCGAGGAGGTCCTCGGCGTCCCGGCCGCACTGGAGCTCTCCCGCACCCACCACGACGAGTTCGAGCCGGAGGCCTTCGTCCCGGCAGCCGGCCATGGCTGAGCTCCTCGTCCGCACCCGCACGGCCCGCTACCTCGAGCCGGCCGGCGACCCCGGCTGGTTCGGGCCCGGGTCGGTCACCTGGCTCGTCCACGCCGACCTCCCCTCGATGCTCGTCGGCGGGCTGTCGGCGCTCTACCTGCAGACCCTGCATCCCGGTGTCATGCAGGGAGTCGAGGACCACTCGGGCTACCGCTCGGACCCCTTCGGCCGCCTCCAGCGGACCGCCGAGTTCATCGCCGCCACCACCTACGGGGGCGACGCCCTCGCCTGGGCCTTCGTCCGCAAGGTGCGCTCCATCCACGACAAGGTGACCGGGACGGGCCCCGACGGCCTCCCCTACAGGGCGAGCGACCCCGACCTGCTCGCCTACGTGCACGTGACGGAGGTCGCGAGCTTCCTCCGGGCCCACCAGCGCTACTCGGGGCACCTGCTCGTGAGGGCCGACAAGGACCGCTACCTCGAGGAGATGGCCCTCGTGGCCCGGCGCCTCGGCGCCGCCGAGGTCCCGGTCACGACCGAGGGCGTGCGGCGCTACCTCCGCAGGATGCGCCCGGAGCTCGCCGGCAGCCCGCTCGCCCGTCGAACGGTCGCCTTCATCATGAGCCCGCGCCCGGGTGCCTCGCTCCTCGAGCGCGCCTCGCACAGGGTGATGGCCGAGGCCGGGGTCGACCTGCTGCCCGAGTTCGCCCGGCGGGCGCTCGGCCTCTACCGCCCCTCCCCGGCCCGGCTCACCCTCGTCCGGCCGGCAGGGACGCTGTTCGCCGGCGCCCTGCGCTTCGTGGCCGGCAGCTCGCCGCTCCTCGAGGCGGCCCGGGCGAGGGCGGCGTCGTGAGCGGGGGGCACTCCGGCCTCCCCGTCCCCCACGTCCTGCGGGAGTACGCCTTCGTCGCCGACGGGCGCCGGGGCGCCCTCATCGGGCCCCGGGGGGACCTCGCCTGGATGTGCGCCCCGAGCTGGCACGACGACGCCGTCTTCTCCGCCCTCATCGGGGCCCGGGGCCACTACTCGGTGCACCCGGCCGACGACTGGTTCGTCTGGGGCGGGTACTACGAGGAGCGCTCGCTCATCTTCCGGAGCCGCTGGGTGACCCAGGGCGGGATCGTCGAGTGCCGCGAGGCGCTGGCCTTCCCCGGCGAGGCGCACCGGGCGGTCGTGCTGCGGCGGGTGATCGCCCGCGACACGCCCGTCACGATCGAGGTCGCGCTCGACCCCCGGGCCGGCTTCGGCCGCTCCCGGCTCCGCCAGGTCTCGATCGGCGAGGGCGTGGTCACCGGCCGGACGGGGCCGCTGCGGCTGCGCTGGCAGGGGCTTCCCGAGGCGGTCGAGGCCGAGGACGGCGGCCTCGCCGGCCGCTTCGAGCTCCGCCGGGGCGAGCACCGCGACCTCGTGCTGGAGGTGGCCGACGTCGCCCTCCCCCGGGAGCTGCCCGACGCCGAGCGGCTGTGGTCCGAGACGGCGGCATGCTGGGAGGCGACGGCTGCCGACGTCTCCGCCTCGGCCGCCCCCCGCGACGCCGGCCTCGCCCTGGCGGTCCTGCAGGGCATGACGAGCCCGGGCGGGGGGATGGTGGCGGCCGCCACCATGTCGCTGCCCGAGCGGGCCGAGGCCGGCCGGAACTACGACTACCGCTACGCGTGGATCCGCGACCAGTGCTACGCCGGGATGGCGGCGGCCTCCGTCGGGCCCCACCCGCTCGTCGAGGAGGCCGTCTGCTTCGTCTCGGCCCGGCTGCTCGAGCACGGCGAGCGGCTCGCCCCCGCCTACACCGTCGACGGCGGCCCGGTGCCCGACGAGCGCCGGCTGCGGGGCACCATCGGCTACCCGGGCGGGGCGGACAAGATGGGCAACTGGGTGAACGGCCAGTTCCAGCTGGACGCCCTCGGCGAGAGCCTCCAGCTCCTGGCGGCCGCCGCCCGGACCGGGCAGATGACCGACGACGGCCGGCGGGCGCTCGAGGTGGCGGTGGCAGCCGTCGCCTCGAGATATGACGCCCCCGACGCCGGCATCTGGGAGATCGAGCCCGACTGGTGGACCCACTCCCGCCTCGCCTGCGTGGCCGGTCTGCGAGCGGTCGCCCGCCCGGGCCTGCTGCTCACCGCCGGGCGGGCCGGGGAGTGCGACCGGCTCGCCGACACGATCCTGGCGGAGGTGTCGCGTCGCTGTCTCGCCGCGAAGGGCCACTGGCGCCGCGCCCCGGCAGACGAGCGGGTCGACGCCGCCCTGCTGCTCCCGCCTGTGAGGGGAGCGCTCCCGGCGGACGACTCCCGCACCGTCGCCACCTACGAGGCCGTCGCCGAGGAGCTCATGACGGACGGCTACGTCTACCGCTACCGCCAGGACGGCCGTCCGCTGTCCAAGGCCGAGGGCGCCTTCCTCCTCTGCGGGTTCATGATGAGTCTCGCCGCCCTCCAGCAGGGCGACGTGGTGCGGGCGGCGCGGCTGTTCGAGCGCAACCGGGCCGCCTGCGGGTCCCCCGGGCTTCTCGCCGAGGAGTACGACGTCACCCAGCGCCAGCTGCGGGGCAACCTCCCACAGGCCTTCGTGCACGCCCTCCTGCTCGAGACGAGCGTGGCGCTCGGGCGCCGGGTCGGGGGCGCGCTGGACGACGCTTCCACCCCCCTCGACCAGACATAGCCCGCCCGTCGGGTCCGCGCCCGGGCCCCACCACCTCCAGCTCCCGTTCGGTCTCCTGGGCCGGGAGCGACGCCCCTCTGGCGGCAGCGCCGACGGTGTCGGCGCGCCCACGCCTTGCTCGCTCGACGCCCGACGAGCCGGGCGGCGGGCCTTCAGCCGCGATCGGTGAGACCGCCCGTCGCCGGGCGGCCCCTCAGCCGGCCTCGGAGAGGAGCCGCTCCACGATCCCGTCGAGCTCGCCGGCGACGAGGCGCCCGCCACCCTCGTGGCTCGCCACCCGCCTCCAGCCCTCGAGCAGCCCGAGGCGGCCGCCCTCGACCTCGAAGACGCGGCCGTTGACGCCCCGCGAGCGAACCGAACAGAGCCAGCAGACGAGGGGGGAGACGTTGTCGGGGTCCATGGCGTCGAAGGCGCCGGGGGTCACCGGCTGAGCCAGGTCCTCGTAGCCGAGTGCCTCGGTGAGGCGCGTGCGCGCGACCGGCGCGATGGCGTTCACCATCACCCCGTAGCGCGAGAGCTCGTCGGCCTCGGTGAGGGTGAGAGCGGCGACGGCGGCCTTGGCGGCCACGTAGGCGGCGTGCCCGCTGCGGCCGTGCGGCGGCGAGGCGAGCAGCGCCATCGGCGAGGTGGTGTTGACGATCCGCCAGTCGGACGGCCCATCGTCGGCTGCCAGGCGCCGCCAGTGGGCCGCCGCCTGGGCCGCCATGGCGGCGTGGCCCTTCAGGTGGACCCGCACCACCTCGTCGAGGTCCGCCTCGGCGAGGTTCACGAGGAGCCCGCCCCTCGAGACGCCGGCGTTGTTCACGATGGCGTCGAGCCGGCCGAACGACGAGAGCGCCGTCTCGACCAGCTGCCCGGCACCCTCCCAGCAGGCGACGTCCTCGCTGCTCTCGATCGCCTCGCCGCCCGCCTGGCGGATCACCTCGGCGACCCGCCAGGCGATCTCAGGGTCGGGACGCGTCCCGTCGGGCTCGACACCGAGGTCGTTCACGACCAGGCGGGCGCCCGCCGCCGACAGGGCGAGGGCATGCGACCTGCCGAGGCCCCGTCCGGCGCCGGTGACGACGACGACCCGTCCCTCGCACAGCCCCCCTGCGCCCGCCACCGGCGGCGCTCAGCGCTCGCTCGGCCGGACGACGCCCCGCTCGGCGCCACGGCGGACGGCCAGGCCGGCGAGCATCTCGAGGACTGCCCGGTGGGCGTTGTTGATCGTGAGCTCGGCCCAGTCGTAGGCGGGAGCGACCTCGACGACGTCCATGGCGACGAGCGGGGTCTCGATGGCGAGCTTGCGGACGGCGCGCAGCAGGTCGACCGGAGAGAGGCCGCCGGGCTCGGGCGTCCCGGTGCCGGGGGCGAAGCCCGGGTCGAGGACGTCGATGTCGAGCGAGAGGTAGACGCCGTCGGCGTCCTCGAGCGCCTCGGCGACGGCGTCCTCCATCACCGCCGGAAGACCCCGCTCCCAGACCTCCTCCATCTTGTGCCAGCGCATCTGCTGGTCCGCCATCCACTCGAAGGTCTCCTTCGGCGGCCAGTAGCCGCGCAGGCCGACCTGGACGAAGTTGCGGCCCTCGACGGCGCCCGACTCGATCAGGCGGCGCATCGGCGTCCCGTGGCTCGCGAGGTTGCCCTCGACCGAGTCGGCCGTGTCGGCGTGGGCGTCGAAGTGGACGACGCCGACGCGCCCCCACCCCCTCGCCTCGGCGACGGCCGTGGCGGCCGGCCAGGTGATCGAGTGGTCCCCGCCGAGGACGACCGGGACGATCCCGCGCGAGGCGACCTCGCCGACCCGGCGGCGGATGTTGGCGTGGCTCGGCTCCACCATGCCGTGCGGGCAGAGAGCGTCCCCGTAGTCGACGACCTCGAGCTCGTCGAAGATCTCGACGCCGAGGTCGAGATGGTAGGTGCCCGGTCCGTAGGCGAGCGCCCGCAGGGCGCGGGGTCCAAAGCGCGCCCCGGGGCGGTTCGTCGTCGAGTCGTCCCAGGGAGCGCCGACGATGGCGACGTCCGGCTGCCAGGCGTCGAGCTGCTCGGGCTCGGTGAGCAGCGGGCACTGGGCGAAGGTGGCCGGTCCGGTGTACGAGGGTCCCGAGAGCTGCTCGGCCATCCCGGGGGGTAGGTTGCGCACGGGCGGGTGCGTCGATCGGTCGTCGGCCACGCGCCGTTGATACCACAAGCCGGCCGCCCGGTCCCGGAGCGGGGTCGGAGCCGCGGCGAGGCATCCGACCACCTTGTGGCGCCGGGTCGGCTTGACTGGAGGGATGAGCGAGCCCAGCGGGACGCGCCCGTCGTCGGGCGGCAGGGTGCCGCGCCTCGGTGCGGACTCCGAGCGCTCGGCGCGCCGGGAGTTCCAGCGCCGCGTGCTGCGGGGGGCGCTCATCGTCGACGTCGTCGTCGTCGTGACCCTGCTGCTCGGCCTCCTCGCCTGGCGGCTGAGGGCGATCCTCCTGCTCATCGTCATCGCCCTGTTCATGACCCTGCTGCTCCACCCCCTCGTGAGCTTCCTCGAGCGGCGCAAGATGAGGAGGGGCCTCGCCACCGGGATCGTCTTCGTGGGGGGCTTCGGCCTTCTGGCCGTGCTGCTGTTCGTCCTGCTGCAACCGGTGGTGACCGGCGCCGAGCACCTGGCAAAGGAGCTGCCCGTCTACATCCGCGAGGCCCAGCACGGCCGGGGGGCGATCGGCCATCTGCTCGCCAGGCTGCACCTCACCCAGTACGTGACGGCGAAGAACGGGGGGGCCCAGGCCCTCATCTCCAAGTTCGGCAAGCCCGCCCTCAGCATCGGCAAGGGCGTCCTGTCCGGCGTCGTCGGCGTCGTCACGATCGTCTTCCTCACCTTCTTCCTCCTCATCCACGCACCCGGCATCTACCGGGCCGTGCTGAGCTGGATGCAGCCCGAGCGCTCCCAGCGGGTGCGCGACATCGTGAGCGACGTCGAGCGCTCGGTCGTCGGGTACATGGCGGGAGACTTCGCCACCTCGCTCGTGGCCGGCGTCGTGATCACGGTCACGCTGCTCGCGACGGGCGTGCCCTACCCGCTCGTGCTCGGCGTCTGGGTGGCCGTGGTCGACTTCCTGCCGCTCGTCGGGGGCCTGCTGGCGGGCGTCCCGACCGTCGTGATCGCCCTCTTGCACTCGACCACTGCCGGAGTGGTCACCCTCATCGTCTTCATCGTCTACCAGCAGATCGAGAACCACGTCCTCTACCCGATCGTGATGAGCCGCACCGTCAAGCTCAACTCGCTCTGGGTCCTCATCTCGGTGCTGATCGGCGCCTCTCTCGGCAACATCATCGGCTCGGTCTTCGGCGGCTTCGTGGGCGCCCTCATCGCCGTCCCGGCCGGCTCCGGCGTCCAGGTGATCGCCCGCGACCTCTGGCAGCACCGCAGCGGGGCGGTGCTGCTGAGCGACGAGACGGGCCGGCCGCCCCCCAGCGAGGGGACGGCCGCCATCGACACCGGGGCCCTCGTGGCGCGTCGCCCCCAGGCCTCCCCCGAAGCCGGCGGGAGCACGCCGGCGCCCGGCAGCGGCACTTCGAACGGCGCCGCCCCGGCGCCCCGGCCCGCCCGCCGGCGAAGGAGGCGCCCGCCCCGCCCGCGCCCGGGGTGACCTGCAGGGGGAGGGCGACCACGGCCTGAGTAGGCTGGTCCGGATGCGCGTCCTGGTGGTGCTGCCGACCTACAACGAGGCCGAGAACATCTCCGCCATCTTGGAAGGGGTGCGCCAGCACCTTCCCGAGGCGTCGGTGCTCGTGGTCGACGACAACAGCCCGGACGAGACCGCCGAGATCGCCGAGAAGACCGGCGAGCGCCTCGGGGGCGTCGAGGTGCTGCGCCGGCCGGGCAAGTCGGGGCTCGGCACCGCCTACAGGGACGGCTTCGCCTGGGGCCTCGAGCGCGGCTACGAGGTGCTCGTGGAGATGGACTCCGACTTCTCCCACGACCCGGCCGCCCTCTCCTCCATCGTCGGGCCGGTCGAGGCCGGATACGACGTCGTCATCGGCTCGCGCTACGTGCCCGGCGGCTCGATCCCGGACTGGAGCCTCTCCCGCCGCCTCATCTCCCGGGGCGGCAACGTGTTCGCCGCCGTGATGCTCGGCTTCGGGGTGAAGGACTCGACCGCCGGCTACCGGGCCTACTCCGCCTCCATCCTGGAAAAGATCGACCTCGGCTCGGTGCGGGCCGACAGCTACGGCTTCCAGGTCGAGATGACCTACCTGAGCCTCGAGGCCGGGGCACGCCTCATCGAGGTGCCGATCCGCTTCGTCGACCGCACCCTCGGGACCTCGAAGATGTCGACCTACACGGTGGCCGAGGCCTTCGCCCTCGTGTCGCTCCTCGGTCTGAAGCGGATGGCGCGCCGTCTCGGCGGGGGGAGGCGGGGTGGTCTCCGCCGCCCGTGAGGCCGCCGGCCGCCCCCGCCGGCTCCAGGCCGTGCCGATCGACACCGGGAGCGGTCCGCCCCTGCTGCTCGTCCACGGCCAGCCGGGGAGCGGCGCCGACTGGGCCGGGGTGGCCGAGCTCCTCTCGGGCTCGTTCCGGGTCCTCGCCCCCGACCGGCCCGGCTGGGGCGCCCATCCCCGGCCGGCCACGACCCTCGCCGGCAACGCGTCCGCCCTCGAGCGGATGCTGGCGGCCAAGGACGTCACCGCCGAGCGGGGCGTCATCGTGGTCGGCCACTCGCTCGGTGGGGGGATCGCCCTCGAGCTCGCCCTCAGCCGTCCGGGCCTCGTGCGGGTGCTCGTGCTCGTCGGCTCGGTCGGCGTCCGCTCGGCGCTCACGAGCCTCGACCGCCTGCTCGCCGTGCCGCTCGTCGGCGACGGCGTGCTGAGGGCGGGCAGGGCGGCGCTCAGCCGGGCGGCCCGCACCGCCGGGCGCCTCTCCCGGCTCTCGTCGGTCGAGCGGGCGGTCGAGCGGGCGGCGCGCCTGCCGGCGGTCCGGGCCGTCATGGCCGAGGGCGACCGCACGATGGACGGACGCGACCGGCGCTCGTTCCTCGTCGAGCAGCGGGCCCTCATCGAGGAGACGCCCGGCATCGAGCGACGGCTGCCGACTCTCCGCCTGCCCGTGGCCGTGCTGCAGGGGGCGGCCGACCACATCGTCCGCCCGAGCGCCGCCGCCGACCTCGCCGGCGCCATCCCCGGCGCAGAGCTCGTGCTGCGGGAGAGGGCGGGACACCGCCTCCCCTTCGAGCAGCCGGACCTCGTGGCAGAGGTCGTCCGGCGCTACGCCGCCCTCGGCCGGCTCGTCGGCAGCTCCCGGGGCGGCTAGGGGCGGACGGCCGCCGCCAGGACGGCCTGCAGCTTGAGCTGGGTCTCCCGCAGCTCGTGGGCGGGATCGGAGTCGGCCACGATCCCGACGCCTGCCATCAGGCGCGCCGTCGCGCCCTCGAGCGAGGCCGAGCGGATGCCGAGGTGGAACTCGCCGTCCCCGTCGGCCCGGACGAAGCCGACGGCGCCGGCGTACCGGCCCCGGTCGAGCTCCTCGCACTTGTGGAGGTAGTCGAGGGCGAGCTCGACGGGGGCGCCGGCGACGGCCGGTGTCGGGTGGATGGCGGCCAGCACCTCGAGGGCGCTCGGGAGGCTGCCGTCGGGCCGCCGGGCGAGGCGGCCGCGGATGCGGGTGCGCAGGTGGGACACGTTGCGCAGGCCGACGATCTCCGGCTCGGGCACATCGAGCTCGGCTGTGATCGGGTCGAATCCCGCCGCGATCGCCTCGACGACCGCCCGGTGCTCGGCGCGCTCCTTGCCCGAGGCGAGCAGCGCGTCCCCGCCTCTCCGGTCGGCATCGGGGTCCCCGCTGCGGGGGGCGGTGCCCGCCAGCGGGTCGGAGGCGAGCTCGTCGGAGCGCCGGCGCACGAGGAGCTCGGGCGTGGCGCCGACGAAGCCGTCGATGTGGAAGGTCGTGCACGAGGGATGCAGCGAGCGCAGCCGCTCGAGCAGGTCGGCGGCGACGAAGGGGCGGTTGGCCTCGACCACCACCTCACGGGCGAGGACGACCTTGTCGAGGCGTCCCGAGCGCACCTCGTTGAGCGCCAGGGCGACGCGCTCGAGGAAGTCGGCGTGCGGGCGGGAGGAGGCGAGGCGGAAGGCGTCGGGCAGCAGGGACGGCCCGGCCCGCCGGGTCCTCTCGGCGGCCGCCACGGCGGCGGCGAGGACCCGGTCGTGGCCGCCCGGCTCGGCGACGAGGACCGCGAGGGGGCCGTCCCCGCCCTCGGTGAGGGCGAGCGAGGGGACCACGAGCTCGGCGGGGACCTCCGGCCGGAAGGGCAGGGCCCCGACGGCGACGGGGAGCCCCCCCTCGGGAGCCGCCGGCGAGCCGAGAGAGGCGAGGGCCTCGGTGACCCCGGCGAGCTCGGCCGGGTCACCGAGGCCCTGGGAGAGGGGGAGGACGAGGGCGCGGCCGAGCCCGTACAGGCTGCAGCCGTCACGCTCGAAGACCGAGCCCGTCGCCCGGGCGTGGGCCCTGAGGGCGGCGAAGTCCGCCTCGCCGAGCGGGCGGACGGCGGCCTGCAAGAGCGCCGGGCTCACCGCCGTGTCCCCGTCAGCACCTGCACGCCGCCGGCGAGGAGGCGGTGGCGCCTGGGGCCGGCGAAGCCTGCGGTCGCCAGCATGCCGAGGAGCTCCTCGGCGCCGGGGAGGTAGGCGACCGACCGGGGCAGGTAGCGGTAGGCGTCGGCGTCCGAGAGCAGGCGGCCGATGCGCGGCACGGCGCGGCGGAACCACAGCTCGTAGCCCTGCCGCACGAGGCGGTTGGAGGGCTCGTCGACCTCGAGCAGGGCGATCCGGCCGCCCGGGCGCACCACCCGCCCGAGCTCGGCGAGGACGCCCGGCAGGTCGGCGAAGTTCCGGAGGGCGAAGCCGCTCACGACCGCGTCGAGCGAGGCGGCTCTCACCGGGAGGCTGGCGGCGTCCGCCCGGACGAGGAGCTGGCCGTCGGAGCGGGCGCACGAGAGCATGCCGGCCGAGAGGTCGAGGCCGATGGCGCTGGCGCCGCGGCGACCCAGGGCGCGGACGAAGTCGCCGGTCCCGCAGCCGACGTCGAGCACGACGTCGCCGGGGGCGAGCTCGAGCAGGTCGAGGGCCCGGCGCCGCCACCAGCCGTCGAGGCCGAAGGTCATGACGGTGTTGACGGCGTCGTAGCGCGGCGCGATGGCGTCGAACATCGCCGTCACGGCCCGGCGCTTCTCCTCGCCGACCGGCAGTGCCGGAGCGCCCCCGCGCCGAGACGTCGTCCTCACCTCGGCGAGCCTAACGAGGGCCGTCTTCGAGCACCTCGCCGAGGGCGGCGAGGAAGCGCCGGTTCTCCTCGGCCGTGCCGACCGTCACCCTCAGGCAGTCCTCGAGCCCGGGGAAGGAGGAGACGTCCCGGACGAGCACCGAGCGCTCGACGAGTCCGCCCCAGACCTCGGCGGCCCGCATGTGCCGGGGCCGGAAGAGGACGAAGTTGGCGGCCGAGGGCCACAGGTCCACCCGAAGGCGCGACAGGCCCTCGACGAGGCGGTGGCGGGCCTCGACGAGGCGGCGGACCCGGGCGTCCATCTCGGCCTCGTGCCGGAGCGCCAGCACCCCCGCCTCCTGCTTGAAGGCGTCGAGGTGGTAGGGGAGGGCCACCTTGGCACAGGCGGCGGCGACCTCGGGGTCGGCCAGCAGGTAGCCGAGGCGCAGCCCGGCGAGCGCCCAGGTCTTGGAGAAGGTCCTCACGACGGCGAGGTTCGGGGTCTCCGCCAGCAGTTCGAGGGCGCTCGAGGGGGCGAACTGGGCGTACGCCTCGTCGACGACGACGAGCCCGTCGGTCGCCGCCGCGATCGACGCGATCGTGTCCAGGCTCTCGGCGTTGCCCGTCGGGTTGTTCGGCGAGCAGAGGAGGACGACCTCCGGCCCGGCGGCGGCGATCAGCTCGACAGCGGCCGCCCGCTCGACCTCGAAGGCGGCCGTGCGGGCGCCGGCCAGCACCTCTGTGCCCGTCAGCCGGGCGATGTGGGCGTGCAGGGCGTAGGTCGGCTCGAAGACGAGGGCCCGGCGGCCCGCCCCGCCGTAGGCGAGCAGGAGGCACTGGAGGACCTCGTTCGAGCCGTTGGCGCAGAAGACCTGCTCGGGAGCGACTCCGTGGTGGGCGGCGACGGCCGCGGTGAGGGTGGCGGCTCGGCGGTCGGGGTAGCGGTTGAGCGAGAGGCCGGAGGCGGTGGAGGCGAGCTCGACGGCCAGCTCGGGCGGCGGCGGCTCGGGGCTCTCGTTGGTGTTGAGGCGGACCTCGACCTCCACCTGGGGCGAGTGGTAGCCCGAGGCGAGGGCGACGTCTCGGCGTGGAGGCGGAGCGGCGCGTCGTGCCGGGCTCAGGAGAGCTCCTCTCGCAGGATCACCGAGCGGGCGTGGGCGGCGAGCCCCTCGGCGTTGGCGATGGCGGCGACGTGCCGAGCGAGGCGGGCGAGGCCCTCCCGGCTGGCCCCGATGACGTGCACCCGCCGGAGGAAGTCCTCCACCCCGAGGGCACTCGAGAAGCGGGCCGAGCCGAAGGTGGGGAGCACGTGGCTCGGCCCGGCGACGTAGTCGCCGAGGGAGGCGGGGGCATAGGGGCCGACGAAGACGGCGCCGGCGTGGCGGACGAGGCCGACGAGCTTCTCCGGCTCGGCGCAGACGAGCTCGAGGTGCTCGGGGGCGATCTCGTTCGAGACCGCCATCGCCTGTGCCGGGCCCTCCACGAGGACGGCGTAGCCGCCCTCGTGGAGGGTCGACTCGATCTCGGCCCGGCGGGGCGACTCGGCCGTGTAGCGGGCGACGAGCTCGTCGATCTCCTCGAGCGCCCCCGGCGACCAGGTGACGAGCCAGCTGAGCCCGTCGGGGCCGTGCTCGGCCTGGACGACGAGGTCGATCGCCGCCGCCGCCGCCGGTGCCGTCCCGTCTGCCACGACGACGACCTCCGAGGGGCCGGCGAAGGCGGCCGGGACGGCCACGACGCTGCGCACCTCCTGCTTGGCGAGCGAGACGTAGCGGCTGCCGGGGCCGACGATGACGTCGACGGCGGGCACCGACTCGGTGCCGTAGGCCATGGCGGCGATCGCCTGGGGCCCGCCGACGCGGTAGATCTCGTCCACGCCGGCGAGGGCGGCGGCCGCCAGCAGCTCGTCGGGAAGGCGGCCGTCGCGTCCGGGCGGGACGCAGAGCGCCACGGCGCCGACGCCGGCCACCCGCGCCGGGACGGCCGTCATGAGGACGCTCGAGGGGTACTTGGCCCGGCCGCCGGGGGCGTAGACGCCCGCCCGCTCCATCGGGATCTCGAGGGTCTCGACGCGCACCCCGTCGGCCTCGTGGGGCGGCTGCGGGCCCAGGCGGTGGCGGTGGAAGGCCTCGATCCGGTCGCGGGCGACCACGAGGGCCTCCCGCAGGCCGGCGTCGAGACGCTCGAGGGCCGCCTCGGCCTCGGCGAGCGGGACGGCGAGCTCGTCGAGCTCGGCATGGTCGAGGCGCCTCGTGTGCTCCCGGAGGGCCGCGTCGCCGCGGAGGCGGACGTCCTCGAGGATCGCCCGGACCTCCGAGAGGGGCCCTTCGCCGGCGAGATCGGGGCGCGGGAGCAGCCGGTGCAGGTCCGACGGGGCGCCGCGCAGGTCGAGACGGTGCAGCACCGCCGCAGCCTAACTGTCCGGCCCGCTCGCCCTCGCCGGCCGCCGAGCGGCCGGTGGAAGGCGCCGGGGCGCTGTCGGGTCAAGATGTCGGCATGGCAAGCGACCTCGCCGAGCTGTCCTCGATCTCCTCCACCCTCGAGCAACTCATCGGGCGCCTCGGCGCCATGGCGGAGACAGCCCGCCAGGCGCGGGAGGAGGACGTCGCGAGCGAGCTGTTCACCGTCGAGCGCGGCCTCGCGAGCGCACAACGGCGCCTCTCGAGGATGGTCGAGCGCAGCCGGTAGGGGCCCGGACGCGCCGACGGCGCCCCGGAGGGCGCCGTCGGGAGCGGGTCGGGCGGCGGATCCCGAACTCCGCTGACGGAACCAGGTGGCGGGAACCGGTTCCGACACGAACGATACCGCGCGCACATCCTGCTGTCAGCGCGGCCCGGTGCCCTGGGGGGTACCGGCCTACCGGGTCGAGCCGCCGGCCCTGCTCGTCCTCTTGTCGCCGCTGGTCCCGGCCGAGGGGCAGAGCCCCGCCAGCAGGCACTCCTCGCAGCGGGGGCGCCGGGCGACGCAGACGAGGCGGCCGTGAAGGATGAGGCGGAGGCTGAGGGCGCCCCAGTCCTCCTCGGGCAAAAGGGCGCACAGGTCCGACTCGATCTTCACCGGGTCGGTCTCGCGGGTGAGCCCGAGCCGGCGGGAGAGGCGGGCCACGTGGGTGTCGACCGGGAGCCCCGGCAGGCCGAGGGCGACCGAGCGGACGACGTTGGCGGTCTTGCGGCCGACGCCGGGCAGGGCGGTGAGGTCCGCCATCTCGGTCGGGAAGCCGCCGGCCCGGTGCTCGGCGAGGGCGGCGGAGGCCCCGAGGAGGTGGGAGGTCTTCGAGCGGAAGAAGCCGGTCGACTTGACGAGCTCCTCCACCTCGCCCGGGTCCGCCTCGGCGAGGGCGGCGGCGTCGGGGTAGCGGGCGAACAGCGCCGGGGTGACCATGTTCACCCGCTCGTCGGTGCACTGGGCCGACAAGATGGTGGCGACGAGGAGCTGGAAGGGGCCGTCGTGGCGGAGGGCGCAGAGCTCCCGGGCGGTCCCTGGGTACTCGGCCGCCAGCAGGCGGGCGATCTCCCGGGCGCGCTCGGAGCGCGCGGCGCGTGACTCCAGGACACCGGACATGGTGACGAAGTTCATGCGACGCCGGACGCGTCTTTGACGCTGTAGCGAAGGACGAGCCCGGTTCCCGGATAAGTGGCCTCGGTGGCCGTGAGCTCCTCGCACAGGGCGG
>JAJZZB010000256.1 GCA_021797795.1 Actinomycetes bacterium
CGCGACGTGCTCAGGATGGCGACCATGACAGGCGCGCGCTGTCTCGGACGCGAGGACGAGATCGGCTCGCTCGAACCCGGGAAGCTCGCCGACGTCGCCCTCTGGCGCCTCGACACCGCCGCCCATGCGGGCATCGCCGACCCGGTGGCCGCACTCACGCTCGGCGCGCGCCCGCCGCTCGCGCTCCTCCTCGTGGGAGGCCGTGCCGTGGTGGAGGACGACCAGCTCGTGCGCGTGGGCTCGGACGTGGTCGCCCGGGAGGTCGTCGCGGCGGTGCACCGGCTCGCAGAGCACAGGGCTGTCGCCGCACACTGATCTTTCGGGGTGGCGCAGGCGCGGAGGCGAAGGCGGAGCTGCGGGGTGGCGCAGGCGCCCAGGTGCACGCCACTCAGCGAAGTCCGCCCGCCTCGAAGGGTGCCCGAGCGCCCAACCGCCGCTCCCAGAGCGCCCAGTACGTGAGGCCTCCGACGAGGATGCCGAAGACCCAGCTCATGTCGCTCCCGCCGGTCACCGAGGACAGCGGGCTCATGTACGAAGGGACGAACGACTGGGCGTTGATCCACAAGCTCGTGGCAGTCATGCCGAGGACGAGCGCAACGAGCGCCCGCCAGTTCACCCCTCCATCGCGCCAGTAGATCCCACCGCGCCGTGTGGCGAGCGCCTCGGGGTCGTAGCGACCGCGGCGCAGGAGCCAGTCGGTCATCACGATCGCGAGCCACGGTGCAAGCCAGACCACGATGTAGCTGAGGAAGCCCGAGAGGTCGCTGTAGAAGGCTCCCTTGAAGATGACCGCCGCCGTCACGGCGCTCGAGACGATCGTGTCGATGACCACGGCGCCCCATCGCTTTACCGGTAGGCCGAGCGCTTGCAGCGTCACGCCCGAGGAGTAGAGGTCGAGGGTGTTGATCGCGAAGAGCTGGAGCAACGCGAGTGCGAGGAAGGGCCAGAAGAACCAACTGGAGAAGCTCGACGGCACCCCGGTGACCGCGGTGACCTTCGGGCTCACCACGTAGGCGGCGGCGCCGAGGAGCTCGACGAGCACGGAGGGGATCGCGGTGCCCAAGGTCACCGCCCAGAAGGTCTTGGCCTTGGGAGTGGAGCGAGGGAGGTAGCGCGAGTAGTCGTTGCCGTTCTCGGTCCAGCCCAGCCCTCCTGCAGAGACGAGGAGGAGGATCGCCGTGGTCCACACGGGCCATGAGGCGTGCGTGCGGAGTGTCGCGAGATCGACGTGAGGCGCGACCAGGGCGGCCATCACGCAGAAGACCGCGATGAACAGGAAAGAGAGGTAGCGCAAGACCTTGGTGATGGTGGGGTGCCCGAGGAATGGCATCACGAACTGGACCAGCGCGGCACCGGCGATGAACACCGCCTTGACCGCGGTGCCGGGCACGATCCCTCCGCGTGACGCCATCGCCTCGAGCACGAGGACGACGAGCACGAGGCCCTCGACTTCGAACCCGACCTGGGTGACCCAGTTGAACAACGCCACCAGCCGGTTCCCGTTCTGGCCGAAGGGCGCTCGGCTGACCATGAACGCGGTCGTGCCGGTCTCCGGCCCCTGGAGGCTCGCCAGCCCCAGCAGCGCGTAGAAGACGTTGGCTGCCAGGATTGCCGCCACGGCTTGGAGGAAGGAGAGGCCGAAGGAGACGATGAGCGCGCCGTAGACGAGGTACTCGACGTTCCAGATCGCCCCGGACCAGAGCCAGAAGAGCCCGAACGGGGTCATCGGCCGTTCGGGCTCCGGCACCGGCTCGATGCCGCGTGACTCGATCTTGAACGCCTCCTAGCTCACTGGGCGCTCACTGGACGCTCACCGGGGACTTGCCGGGGGCCCACTCGAGATGGAGCCGGGAGCTCGGGGAGCCGTGAGCTGGGTAGCCGGGAGCTCGGTAGCCGGGAGCTGGGTAGCCGGGAGCTCGGGGACTCGCGGACTCGGGACTGTCGGCCGGGATCAGGCAGGCTCACGCTGGCGGACGGAGCGCGCGCACCAAGGCGTCGAGCGCGTCGACCTCGCCGTCGTCGGTCGCGACCGGGCGGCGCACCTGCTGCGCGCGCTCGACGAGCAGGCCAGACCCCTCGATGTCGTCGACGACGTCCGCTGCGCTGAAGAGGACGTCGGGGTGTTGCGGTCCGCCGATCCCCGAGGCGAGGTTCTCGGTGTCGTGGCCGACCACGAGGAGGTGGCCTGCGGGAGCGACCGCACCGGCGAAGGCTCGGTAGACGGAGTGCCGTTCTGCCGAGGGGAGCTGCACGTACATCAGCACCACGAGGTCGAAGGAGGCGGGGGGAACCCAGGTGCGGACGTCGGCTTCGATCCACTCCACCTCGACGCCGCGCGCGGCTGCAAGGTGGCGCGCCTTGGCGAGCGCGACTGCGGAGAAGTCCACGCCGGTCGCCTTCCAACCCCGTTCGGCGAGCCAGACCGCATTGCGTCCCTCACCGCATGCGATGTCGAGCGCAGTCCCCGGTTCGAGGTCGGCCGTCTGCTCGACGAGGAACATGTTCGGCTCGGCACGCCAGAGCAGCTCGTCCCCTGCATACCTGCGGTCCCATTCTTCGCGCTCCATCTGCTTCTACGACCTCCGTCGCGTCGCTGACCGTCTCGACCCGCTCCGGCGCCTTCGCCGTGCTCGCCGTCACGCTACCCGTGAGCTGAACGACGGCACGTCGCCCTACCGCACGTCCGAGGGCACCTCGGTCGGGAGCGTCGACGCGCCATCCAGGGGCTCATGCTCGCGGTGCCGACCGGCATGTTGGCCGTGCGCCGGCGGCCCGGGAAGCACCTCGGCGGCCGTCGTCGAAGCCCCTGGCGTCGTCGAGGCCCCTGGCGTCGTCGAGGCCGCATCCGACAGCATGCCGGGCGGCGCGCCGACGGAGGCGGCCTCAACGTCGAGGGGGGCACCCTGGACGTTGAGCCACGTATTCCAGCGACGCTTCGTCATGACGAGTAGGACGACACCGCCGATCGTCAGTGCTACGCCCGCGAATTCGACGAGAACGGCGCCGAGGTGGCCCGGATAGGCAAGCCAGAGGCTCTCGTCGACCGTTCGTTCGATTCCCCACAGCACCATGCCGACGCCGACGACTGCTCCGGCGGGGGGCACCCCACGGGCGGACGCGGGACTCCCGCTCGCCTCGAGGCGACGGAGCCGGTGCTCGACGTAGACGAGGACGCAGAAGATGGCGAAATCCTCGAGCGCCTGGAAGATGGGCACCGGCAGGCGCTTTCCGGCCTGCCCGGCGTAGTACATGCCGAACCATTGCTGCGTCGCATGGCCGCCGCCTGCGTACATGAGCTGGGGCCCGAGAAGGCGCCCCAATGCCCAGGCCGCGGCGAGCACAGGCGCCACCATGTCCATCGCGGCGCCCAGGCCGAGCTGCGGGCACCGGCGGCGTACGACCAGGATGCCGGTTGGCACCGCGAGAAGGAGCCCCCCCCACGAAGAGAGGCCACCGTGCCAGATGGCCAGCACCTGCGGGGGATCCGCGACGTAGTAGGAGAGGTTCGCCAGGACGTGCATGATGC
>JAJZZB010000257.1 GCA_021797795.1 Actinomycetes bacterium
ACGAGCGCTGGTCGGGAACCGGCCTGCACCTGGTCGGCATCGTCTACGCCGACAGCGCGTCGGACGCCAGAGCCTTCGACACCGAGTACAAGATCACCTTCCCCAGCGTCATGGACCCCGGCGGCGCGACCGCCCTCGACTACGGGGTGACCGGCGTGCCCGAGACCTTCGTCATCTCACCTTCTGGCACCGTGGTGGCCCACCTCGTCGGCGCTGTCGGGCCGACGACGCTCGACTCGGTGCTCACCCAGCTCTCCGGCGGCAGCCGGCCGATCGAACGTCAGGGCCCCGGCTTCCGCCAAGCCCCGAGCGGCCGCTGAGCCATGGTCGAACCGCTCTGGCACCACCGTGCCCCGACGGGTTGTCGATGCGCGGCGAAGCCCGGGTCCTGCTCGGCGCCGTGGCCGGGCACATGCCTGGGGGAGAGGCGGCGGTGAACGCCGCGCTCGGCCATGCCGGGGTCCTCCTGGGTTTCGCCGCGGCCGTGGCCGGCATCGTCACGCTCGGCGCCGGGCTTGCCCGTCGCCGGCCCGCGGCGCTCCGCCACGGGCAGCCCTACACCGTGCTCGTCCTCGTCGGCGCCGTGACGGCGAGCGCCGCCATGGTCCACGCCTTTTTGACCCACGACTTCTCGCTCGCGTACGTGGCGGAGAACAACAGCAGGCAGACCCCGCTCCTCTACGACGTGACCGGCATGTGGTCCGCCCTCCAGGGCTCGATCCTGTTGTGGGGGCTGATCCTCGCCGGCTATCTCGCCGCCATGTCCTTTCGGTTCCGGCGCAAGGCCGCCGATCCGGTCGTCGCCTGGGCGACCCTCGCCGGCCTGGCGGTCGCCGCCTTCTTCTTCGCCCTCATGCTCGGGCCGGCCGATCCCTTCGACCGGTTCGCCGGCCCGATCCCCTCGAACGGGGCCGGGCCGAACCCGCTCCTCCAGGACAACGCCCTCGTTGCCATCCACCCGGTCTTCCTTTACCTCGGCTTCGTCGGCTTCACTGTCCCCTTCGCGTTCGCCGCCGCCGCCCTCCTCACTGGACGCCTCGACGAGGACTGGCTCACGATCACCCGCCGTTGGACGCTGTTCGCCTGGGGGTCCCTCTCGGTCGGCATCGTGCTCGGGATGTGGTGGTCCTACGAGGTGCTCGGCTGGGGCGGGTTCTGGGCGTGGGACCCCGTCGAGAACGCCTCGCTGCTGCCCTGGCTGACCGCCACCGCCTACCTGCACTCGGTCGTGGTGCAAGAGCGCCGCGGGCTGCTGCGGGTGTGGAACCTCTCCCTCCTTCTCTCCACCTTCTCCCTTACCATTTTCGGCACCTTCCTCACCCGATCGGGCGTGCTCCAGTCCGTCCACTCCTTCTCGGTGTCCTCGATCGGCCCGCTGTTCCTTGGCCTCTTCGTCGCCGTCGTGCTCGGCGGGGTCGTCCTCATCGCTTGGCGCGGCAGCCGGCTGCGGTCCTTCGGCGGTATCGACCACCCCGCCTCGCGCGAAGGGGCCTTCCTCGTCAACAACCTCGCCTTCGCCGCCTTCGCCTTCGTCGTCCTCCTCGGCACCGTCTTCCCGCTCGTCCTCGAAGCCGTGAACGGCCAACAGGCCACCGTCGGGAGCCCGTACTTCGACACGATGACCTTCCCCATCGTCGTCGTCCTCCTCTTCTTGATGGGTCTGGCGCCGCTGTTGCCCTGGCGCAAGGCGTCGAGCCAGGTGCTCGGCAAACGGCTCGTCGGGCCGGCCTGGACCGCTGCCCTTGTCGTCACCGTCTGCCTCGCGGCGGGCATCCGCGCCACGATCCCCCTTGTCGTGTTCGCCCTGGGCGGCTTCGCCGCGGCCTCGGCGCTGCGCCAGCTGGCACTCGGGTTACGAAGCGCCCGACGCCAGGGCCAACCGCTGCGCTCGGGCCTCCTCGGACGCACCAACGGCGGCATGGTCGTGCACCTCGGCATCGTTGCCATCGCCGTCGCCATGGCCGCCAGCCTCTCCTTCGGCCACCGAGGCCAGGTCACCCTCGCTGTCGGCCACTCAGCCCGTTTCGACGGGCACATCATCACCTACCTCGGCACCTCCGACATCACCCGGCCGAACCGGACGGCCATGGAGGCCCTCGTGCGCGTCGATCAGGCGTCGCGCATCTTGCACCCTGCGGTCAGTCAGTACGCCCCCGACACCCTGGGCGTCAGCACGCCGGCCATCTCGAGCACCCTCGTCGACGACGTCTACCTCACCTTCGTCTCCCCTCCCCAACGCCCCGGCGGCCCCGCCACCATCGGGGTGATCGTCCAACCGCTCATCGCGTGGCTGTGGATCGGCGCCGGCGTGGTCGCGCTCGGGACGCCGCTCGCCGCCTGGCCTCGCCGGCGCGCCCCTGTGACGGTGTCTGTGGCGAGCACCGGGCCTAAGGCCATGGCCGACGAGCCGGCACCCTCCCAGCCGGCTGCCGGGACACCGTCCGCCCCACGGCCAACGCACGACCCCGATCAGCAGGTCGCCCACCGGCGACGGCGAGCGCGCGAGACGCTCCGGTGGGCGCTCCCGGCGACGGTCCTCGTCGGTGGGCTCGTCTTCTCGTTGATCCCACGCCCGGGACCCGAGACCGTCGCCGAGCGCACCGCGCAGATCGCCAGCATCGTCCGGTGCCCGAGTTGCCCCGACGTCTCGGTCGCCGACTCCACCATCCCCTCTGCGGTCGCCGTCGACCACTACATACGCCGGGCGGTCGAGAAGGGTCAGAGCGAGCAGCAGATCCTCGACTTCCTCGTCTCACGCTACGGGCCACGGATCCTGCTCCGACCACCGAGCTCGGGAGACGACGTCCTCGTCTGGGTGCTGCCGCTGGTGGGAACGGCCATCGCCGGCGGCGGGCTCGCGCTGTTCTTCTTCCGCCGGGCCCGCCGCTACGCGGCACCGCTCAGCGATGCCGACCGGCTGCTCGTGGAACGGGCCCTCTCGAAGGCCGACCGTCCCCTCGAGGTGCGATCTGCCCCCGAGGCACGAGCACCGGTCCCCGCCGAGGAGCCCACCCGATGAACGCAGGGAAGAGAACCGACGCGCTCCACATCAGCCGCACCGCGGGGATCCGATCGAGCGAAGCGAGCTCCGGCCTTCGAGTCGAGCAGTTCGACTGGGAGACCCTCGCAGAGACCGGCGCGCAGGCGCTCGGGCTCACCTACTGGTTCGATCCCCAAGCGGCCAACGTCTCTGGGACCGCCACCATTCGCTTCAGCGGCCGTCGAGCCGACTGCAACCGAAAGCCGGGGCCTCGGGACCGCTTCAGCGTCGAGGAGAGCCTCGACGTCCCACCCGGCGCCGGACCCCTCTCGGTCACCACGCGCATCCGAGACATCAACCCGGGCACATGGGAGACGACCGCCGTGCTCCTCGGCTCCCCAACCCGGCGGTCACGTCCGCCCCGACCGAAGGTCGCACCCGCCTCGGCGTCAGGCACGACGGCCTACGCCCCGATCATCCAGGTCCGAGCCCCCGGCGCTCGCTTCGGCGCCTGGCCGGCTCTCGTCGGCATCGGCGCCGTGGTC
>JAJZZB010000258.1 GCA_021797795.1 Actinomycetes bacterium
ATGAGGGCCATGGCGATCTCGGTGACGCACTGGCGAGGGCGAGAGGCGGACCGGGGGTCGGGGCGGACCGGGGGGCCGATGCCCCACGCTCGAGGCGGTTGGCGGTCCTGGTCCCCGAAGCACGCCATGGAGGCCGCCGCGCTCGCGCGCATGCTCCGGCGAGGGGACGTCGACTTCTCCTTCCAGCCGATCCGCTCGCTCGTCTCGGGCGACGTGCAGGCCTACGAGGCGCTGGTGCGCCCACGCGATGCGACCAGCCCCTCGGAGCTCGTCGCGCAGTTGGCGAGGGCGGGGCTCCTCGACGCGCTGGGCGACCTCGGGCTCGGCCGCGGCTGTGCGATGCTCTCCGAGCTGTCCGCGGTCGTCGCCACGGACGTGGCGCTGCACGTCAACGTCTCTGCGCTCCAGCTCGCCGACGCGCGGTTCGCCGAACGGGCGAAGCGGATCGTCGCCGACTTCGGGATCGAGACGCGCTTGGTGATCTTCGAGTTGACCGAGGACGCGCCGATCGAAAGGGGCCTCATCTCCGAGGCGGTCTCGGCGCTGCGGGCCGAGGGCTTCGGGCTCGCGCTCGACGACTTCGGCTCGCACTACGCGAACATCGACGCGCTCGGATGGATCGAACCCGACTTCGTGAAAATCGACCGCTGCGTCGTGGCGCTCGCCCGGCGGACGCCCTCGGTGCTCGATGCGGCCGTGTCGATCGCCCGGTCGCTCGGAGCGATGCCGATCGCAGAAGGCATCGAGGACTCGACGGACCGAGAGGCGGCCCTCGCAGCGGGATGCCCGCTCGGGCAGGGATGGGCGCTCGGGCGACCTCAGCCCCGGCCCGAGCCTGCTGGCCTCAGCAGCAGCGCCTGAGCGCGCGCCCACACTCGCTGCATGCGAACGCGCACGACATCTCCAGGAGCAGCGGATCTCGGGCTGGGCGGATACGGTGAGGTGGTCCCAGATCGCCACGACGTCGGGGACGTCCCGGTGCGCCGGACGAGGCGCCTCGGGCGCCTCACGACCTGGCGGGCCGTCGGGGCGATCGCCGCGGGCGTCGCGGTCGGGTCGTTCGCCGGGCAGGTGTGGGGGCCCCTGGGCGTGGGGGCGGCCGCGCTCGTCGGCGGGCTCCTCGGCGGCGTCGTAGAGGGCCTCGTCGCCGCGTTCGGCGCGGCGATCGGCGTCCCGGTGCTCTCCGGCGTCGTGCGCGCGCTCCTGCACTCCCCGGTCTACCTGCCGGCCGTCGCGATCGGCCTCTTGGCCGGCATCACGGGGCGGCACTGGTTGCGCCGGCGCCTCTCGGGCTGAGGGTAAAGCTCTGCCCGTAGACAGGGCACCTCTGGCCAGCATTGCTGGAGGAGGTTCTGGTCGCGGGCAAGGGTGCGGCTTCTCGTTGGTTTTCGGGGGAGTTCAAGCGGGACGCGGCGGCGGTGTAATCGGACGGTTCGAATCAGTGGTTCTGAGAGTGCTCATGATCAGACGCTGGTCGTGCGCCGGGGTGGGTCGTGCACTACGCTTTCAGTGTGGCCACCGATGAAAAGCAAGCAATTGTGAGCGAGTTCGATCGTCTGATTGGAGAGTCCGATCGTTCCCTCGACGCACTGATCAGAGGTTACGAGCCGCTCGAAGCCCTTTACCGGGACGCTACCGCGTCCGGCGAAGTGGTAGCAGAGGTCGTTAACACCACGACCCTGCCGCGTTCCCTCATCACGACGGCAACCTCGGCTAGGTAGACGCATGCCCACCTGGGGGGCAATCGCCCAGGAGCTGCAGAAGCTCATACTGGCGCAGCAAGCGACTGGAGTACCCCCCGACCCCCTCGCTCCTAGTCCCCATGACCAGGTAAGGCGAAAGTACCTGGCAGAATTGTCGTCGTACACCGGTCGCCCGGTGATTGTGTACGCGTCGGGTTGGCTGGAGGGTCGTCCAGTACCCGACCCGAGTGTCGTTGGGGTCGCGACGCGCGACTTGATGGGCTTCATGGAGGCGGTGCACGGCCTTCCCCCCGGCCCGCTCGATCTCATCCTGCATAGCCCGGGCGGAGACCCCGACGCGGCGAAGGCAATCATGAGCTACCTACGTGACGTCGGGTTCGATCCGATCCGCGCGATCATCCCCATCTCGGCCATGTCCGCCGCCACCATGATGGCGCTGAGCTGCGACGACATCCTGATGGGTCACCATTCCCAGCTTGGGCCCATCGACCCGCAGTTCACGCTGACGACGCCGGATGGACCTCGGTCAGCACCAGCGCAGGCCATCCTGGACCAGTTCGAGCGAGGAAAGCAGGAGTGCGCCGCCTCGCCGCAATCCCTGGCGGCGTGGCTGCCGATCCTGCGTTCCTACTCGCCGGGTTTGCTGAGCCAGTGCCTAACCGCCCAAGAAGCGGCCGAGGAGACCGTCGCCATCGCCATGCAAACGTACATGTTCAAGGAGCTGCCGAGGTCGGACGCTGAGAGCCGCGCGAAGGAGATCGCAGGCTGGTTCAACAGTCACAAGACCCATCGCAGTCATGGGAAGCCTCTCCGCTATGACGAGCTCGTCGAGAAGAAGGTGCGCGTCATGCTGCTCGAAGACGACGATGCCCTCCAGGACAAGGTTCTCAGCGCGTGGCATGGAGTGCAGCTCAGTCTCAGCCAGGTTGCTGTCAACAAGCTCATCGAGAACAACAGGGGCAAGGCGTGGATGCTGTCAGGGTCACCTGGACTTCAGATCATGATCGGAAGTGCTCCGACGCGTCCGGTGCCCGCGCGATCCCTGTCTCCGGTCCAGGCGCCGCGGCCGAACCGCGCCGAGCGTCGTCGCGGGCGGTAGCCGAGCGTGACCCGGCCAACGGTCAGATGTTTGACCAACCGGCGATGACCGGAAGTCGACGCGGCGACGATTGACGATCTCCTGCAGACTCCTACCGGAGCTGGAAAATTCGATCTCGGCAGCAACCCGTGGACCCCGTATCGACCCCGTGAAGGACGGCTATCAGCGCCGACGCCGATTGCTGCTGCGCCACAGAGACGAAGTTCGGTGTCCATCCGCGTAGGGACCTTAGAGCCCCGCCCGGGCGACCGGCCGACACCAGGAGCATGAGAGGACCTGAGCGTTCCTTGGAGTCGACCTACGGGTGGAGCCCGGGTGTCGAGCGGTCCTACAGCGTCCCGGGGTCGGGCGGATTTTCGGAGTCCCCCTCGAGCTACACCCGAACCGACCGCACCGAAGCAGAAGGGCGGTCGGCGGCAGTGGCCGGATGGAAGACTGCCCATGTGTCCATCGTGGTCGCCGCCCGCAGCGGCGCAGGCGTCGTCGTCGGCGTCGACTCGCGTCTCGTCATCGCGTCGCCCGCCGGCTCGTGGGTGTTCGACTCCGAGCACAAGCTCGTCGCGCTCGAGTCCGTCCCGCTGCTCGTCGGCGCAACCGGCGTCACGAGAGCGGGGCCCTGGAGCCTCGCTCGGACGGTCGAGGCGCTCGGCGAGGAGCTCGAGCCGGGGGCGCCTTTCGACTCGGTTGCAACCATCGTGTCACGGCGCGTCGGCGAGAC
>JAJZZB010000259.1 GCA_021797795.1 Actinomycetes bacterium
GCCCGACCGCCGAGCCTCCATTACCTTCCAGGTAATCGACGGCCCTACCGGCAGCGGCGCAGCCTGGGGCGGTGCGCAGCCCCCGATCCCACGCCCCCGCCCCGTCCACCACCGTCGCCGCCCGAACCCGGCCGCCCACGAGAAGTGCTGCCGGGTTCTGGTTGGCCGCCGCCACCTACCTGGTGCTGCTGGCCGGCACCAACATCCCGACCCCCCTCTACGGCCGCTACGCAGCGGCGTTCGGGTTCGGGCCGGCGACGCTCACCGCCGTCTTCGCCGTCTACGTCGCCGCGCTCGTACCCTCCCTGCTGTTGGTCGGGCCGCTCTCAGACGCCATCGGCCGCCGGGCGGTCCTCCTTCCCGCCATCGCCCTCGGCATCGCCGGTGCGGCGATCTTCGCCGTCGCCGCGAGCACCGGTTGGCTCTATGCCGCTCGGCTGGTCCAAGGCGTCGCTCTCGGCGCCGCCTCCGGTCCGGTCACCGCGCTCATCGTCGAGCGCGAGCCGAACGCCGACCGCGGCCGGGCAGCGATGGTCGCCGCGCTCGCCGCCGTCGGCGGCGTCGGATCAGGACCGCTCCTCGGGGGTGTCGTGGCCCAGTACCTGCCCGCCCCCACCGTGCTGGCCTACCTGGTCGAGATCACCCTTCTCCTCTGCGCCGGCGTAGCCACCGCCCTCCTCCCCGACCCCGACCCCACCAACCGCAGCGCCTACCGGCCCCGGCGCCCCTCCATCCCAAAAGGCATCGGGGCGACGTTCGCCACCTCCGGCGCCGCCTCGTTCGTCACCTGGGCCGTCACCGCCATCTTCCTCACCCTCGTCCCCTCCTACACCGCCGCGCTCACCCACTCGGCCAACCTCGCCCTCGAAGGGGCCGTCGTGGCCGTGCTCTTCGCCGCCTCCGCCCTCACCCAACGCCTCAGCTTCGGAACCGACCCTCGCGGCCTCGAACGCCTCGGGCTGGCCGCACTGGTCGCCGGGGTCGGCCTGCTGTGCTGGGCGGGGGTGGCCGGGTCGGCCTGGCTCCTCCTCGCCGCCAGCGTCGTCGCCGGGACCGGCCAAGGAAGCGCCTTCCTCGGAGCCATGACCGAGGTCAACACCGCCGCCCCACCGGGTCGTCACGCCGAGGTGCTCTCGGGCTTCTACGTCGTCACCTACCTCGGCACCGGCATCCCCGTCGTGGGGGTCGGGTTCCTCGCCACCACCATCGGGCTCCTACCCGCCGTCGAATGGTTCTCCGCCGGCGCAGCCGCCGTTGCCGTCGCGCTGCTCGGCGCACTCCGGCGTCGACCAAGTTCTCCTGCCGCCCACGACTGTCCCGAGGATTCCCCCGGACAACAGATTCCGCCGCGGGACCACGGAAGCAGCGGAGCCACCAGCTCGCCGGGTGCCAGATGAACGCGGACCGTCTCGTCGCCGCCTACGACGACCTCCTCGCGGCTGCAGCGCTCCTCGACCTGGCCAACCTCACGCCACCACGACGAGACGAAGCCGAGTGGCTCATCGCGCACCTGATCCTGAGCGACCCGGTCCTTGTCGCCGCTGCCGACCACCTGCTCGCAGGGGCCGGCACCCTCACCGTCGACAACCGCCACGCCATGGACCCCGACGCCATCGCGGCTGTGCTCGCCTCCCTCTCCCACCCAGAGCGCATCCAAGCCATCCGCCGCAACGCCAACGAGCTCATCGACAGGCACCGCCGGATCCCCGAGACCGCCGGCACCACCACCGTGCAGCTCCTCCTCCACGACCGGCACGGCCAGCTCACCCACCAAGGTGCCACCACCTGGGCCGGGCTCCTCACGGCAAGAGCAGACCAGCACCTCCCCGGCCACGCCCACACCCTGCGACGCATCGCCGACCGTCGTCCGTGACGCCGCGTACGACCAACCGGCGTCTCGGTTGGGCAGCGCTGCCCCAGGGCAGCCCGCACGCTCGACAGCCTAGGTCATGCCAATACCCCCGCCGTCGTGACGGCGAGCGGGCCAGTTGCCAACCCCCGTATGGATACGCGACGATCATCCTCGTGCATTGCTACGCCGCCTCGCGCACCCGCTGAGAGAGCGCTCGCCATCGGCGAGCCAACGCCTGGGCGTCCCACGCCCGGGCTGTACCCGTTCTCTCGGAAGAAAGGCATTTGCAATGCACATCCGGCCACTCGAGGTCGACGACCACCCCGCGACCACCGACCTGCTCATCGAGACCTTCAGAGCCTTCTTCGAAGGCTACGCCCGTCCCCACCTCGGCGAACAGGTCTTCCAGCACCAACACGGGCACTGGGAACAGGACTACCGCGACGAGCTTCCAACACTCCATGCGCCCGAGGCGGGCCGCCACGCAGCCGTAGCCACCCTCGCTGAGGGCACGATCGTCGGCCTCATCTCCTGGAGAGTCGACACCAAAGGGCGACACGGCGAGATCTATCTCCTTGCCGTGTCGCCACTCCACCGACGCCACCACATCGGCCAGCGCCTCTGCCAGCACGCCATCACCCACATGCGCGCCGACGGGGTCGAAGTCCTCCAGATCAGCACCGGCGGTGATCCCTTCCACGCCCCGGCCAGAGCGCTCTACGAACGTCTCGGCTTCACTCCCGTACCGGTCGCCGTATACCTGGGCGCGATCTGACCGGCGGTCAATCCGTCGCCACACCTCGTGTGCGCCAAGAACGTCATCCTGGCCGCTGAGCTGGGACGGCGTGCAGCGGTCCCGGCCGCAGTCCCACGACGGTACGGCTGCTGCAGAACCGGTGATAACAACAGTGGGATCCTCGTTTCGCCAGCAGATCGTCCTCGAAGGTTCCAGCAGCCCCAAGACGTTATCCAGGTCACGAGGACGGATGAGGTTCTCGGCACGCAGGAACGCGCCCAGGCTCGGACCTCCGGGCGGCGTCTGGATCGGCCCGCCGAGAGAGCCTCCCGCCCGAAGACGTGGGCCTTCGGCGGCCGCCGACCAGGCGGAACACGCCCGGCCTGCGCCGAGAAAAGGTCGCCCACCTCGCCGGCGCCGGCCTCACCTGGTACACCTGGCTCGAACAGGGGCGCGCGATCACGACGACCGCTACCGTCATCGACGCGATCGCACGAGGGCTGCGCCTCAGCCAGGAGGACCACGCCCACCTGCGCTTCCTCGCCGGGTTGTCAGTGCCCGAAGTGGACCAGCCCTTTGACGCCGAGGGCGGGTTCGACGCCCTGCTGCACACGGTCTTGCCGGCACCGTCGTGCATCCTCGCACCCCGGCTCGACTTCCTCGCCTGGAACGAGACCTTCGAACGCATCTGGCACCCCGAGGTCCTGCCAGCCGGGCGATGCAACGTCGTGTGGATGGCGTTCTGCGACCCAGAACGTCGACAGATCTGCGTCAACTGGCGCGATCGGAGCCGAGCCCTCCTCGCAGAGTTCCGGGCCGCTTCCGGCCAGCACGCGGGCGACCCGCAGTTCGCCGAGCTGATCGAGGACCTTCTGGCGACGAGCGGCGAGCTCCGCTCGTGGTGGGCGACC
>JAJZZB010000260.1 GCA_021797795.1 Actinomycetes bacterium
GCTTTCGTCCCTTTGATGGGGACTTCATCCGCAACGGGGCGCATTGGCGTGTGGTCGCCCGCGACGAAGGGCGGAGCCCTGGTCGCCCGCCACAAGAGCGAAGTGATCCTCGTTGGTGTTCCTGATGCCGTGACGCATAGTTGAGCGATTTGGAAGCGTCCAGTCAATCGGTGAGCCAATATGAGCTCGCCCACGGCAATCGGGCCACTTCAAAGAACAGAAGGGGGTCTGCACTCATGAGTACTGGCATCCCATTCGCCTCGAGTTCCCTGGATTGGCACCTTGGATGCGCGATTGCTCCGTGTCGAGTTGGCGGACGACTTCGCGGACTTCGCCACGCTTCGCGCTACGGGCATCTGGCCGTCCGCTCAACGGATCGCGGGGTGCCAGCCATCCGAGCTGGCGAAGAGGGAACCCCCAGCAGCTTCACCTCGACTTGGCGGTCGCCGATCTCGAGGTCGCTGAGGCATTGGCGAGTGCCCGTGGGACCACCACGGGGGATGTTCAGCCGAGCCCCGAGCGGTGGTGGGTGATGATCGACCTGGCCGGCCATCCGCGCTGCCTGAGTACCCTCATCGCGGACTGATGGGAGTATCTCGTTGAGCACGCCGCTGGTTCTGGGATCGATACGTTCTTATTCGGGGTCGGTCTGGCGAGTGGGTGGATCCGGTTCGACGGCAAGAGCCGCGCTTGCTGATCATGAGTGACGTCCCCGAGCTCACGGTCCCCGACCTGGCCGCATGGCGGCAGTGGCTGTCGGAGCGCGCCTCTGACTCCGGTGGCGTCTGGTTGGTGTTGGCCAAAAAGGGGACGACTCGCCCGACCGAGCTGACCTATGACCAGGCGCTTGAGGAAGCACTCTGCCACGGTTGGGTTGATGGGCAGCTCGCCCGGCGCGACGAGGCGACCTTCCGCCGGCGGTTCACGCCTCGACGCCCCGGCAGCGCGTGGTCGAAGCGCAACACCGCGCTCGCTGAGCGGCTCGTCGGCGAAGGCCGAATGTGCCCCGCCGGTCATGTGGCGATGCAACGAGCGAAGGCAGACGGCACCTGGCATGCCGCCTACGACGGGGCGGCCACCATCGAGCTGCCCGACGATCTCGCTGCCGCCCTGACGGCGAACCCGCGAGCACGCGAGACCTTCGACGACCTCGACGGAGCCAACCGCTACGCCGTGCTCTACCGCGTCACCACGGCGCGGCGCCCAGAGACGCGCGTGAGCCGGATCACAAAGCTTGTGGCGATGCTCGAGCGCGGCGACACGATCCATCCGCGAGCGAAGGGATCATAAGTCCCAGGTCACGAGTCTCCCCGCGACCTGAGGCGGAGCAGGCTCCGGAGGCGAGCGTGTTGTCTGTTCGAATCGAGCGAATGACATGCGCATATGTCCTTCCAGCGCGCCTCGCTCGAGGAGGCGCTCCGTAGCTTCGGGGCCGTCCTCGAGGCGCGCGCCACGCCTACGCCATCCTTGTCGTCGGAGGGAGCAACCTGTTGCTCCTCGGCCTTGTCGAGCGGCCGACGGCCGACCTCGACGTGGTCGCGCTGAAGGAGGGGGGGCACTACCGCCGGCTGCACGGCATCCCGGGCCCGCTCGCGCGCGCCGCCACCGAGGTGGCCGACGCGCTCGGCATCGCGTCCGGTTGGCTGAACGACGGTCCGGCGTCGCTGATGGACCTCGGGCTGCCGCCCGGGTGGGAGGAGCGGGTCGACGTGCGCCGCTTCGGGGCGCTCGAGGTGCACCTCACGTCGCGCTTCGACCAGGTCTGCTTCAAGCTCTACGCAGCCATCGACCGCGGCCCGAGGGACAAGCACGTCGCCGATCTCGTTGCGCTCGAGCCTTCCCGGGAGGAGCTGCTCGAGGCGGCGCGCTGGACGACGACGCACGACCCCTCGCCGGCCTTGCGCACCTCGCTCGTTCAGTGCCTGGCCCATCTCGGGGTCGAGGAGCCCGATGCCGCGTTCTAGGCCCACCGCGACGGCGGACGCCCGCTGGACGATCTCCGCCAACGTCCTCGGGCTCTGCTGGGGCGCCTGGACCGAGCTCGGCGTGTCCGCGTGGGGGCGCTCCCACGAGGGCTGGGCAATCGATCCGGAGCCGCTGATCGTGTTCACGGCCCACCTTGGCGACCGCGAGCCACGGCTTCGTGACGAGGCGACCGACTGGTGCATCCGCAACTGGCGCCTCATCTCGCGCGTGCGGTTGCGGAACCTCGTGCGGCGCGAGTCTGCGGAGGACCAGGCACGGTGGGGGAGTTTCGCGGCGACGGTCAATGCCCATGCCGGGGTCGACTGGCCCGGTGCGGGAACGGCGCGGGAGGCGTACCGGGTCACTGGGCGGTCCACGCTGCGCCCGCTCACCGAGCCGTCGATGGCACTGCTCCGCCTGCGGTCGATCTTCGGTCTCGGCACCCGGGCCGAGGTGCTCCGCTACCTCCTCTTCCACGCCCGCTCGACGTGGGTCACCGCCCAGCCGCTGGCGGACGCGACGAACTACGGCAAGCGCAACGTCGCCGAGGCGGCCGACGCCCTCGTCCAGGCCGGCGTGCTTCGCCTGCGGGCCGAGGCCAATCGCAACACCTTCGCGCTCGCCGAGCCGGAGAAGCTCGCCGCGTTCGTCGGCGCGCCGCCGACCTGTGCGCCCGAGTGGGCCCCGCTGCTCATGGTGCTCGGCACGGTGCTCCACCTCGCCGAGCGCTCCGCCGCCCTCTCGGCCGAGGTCGAGGCCGTCGAGACCCGCGGCGCGCTGCGCCAGATCGAGGCGCTGCTCGACGCGCTCGGGATCACGCCCCCGCCCGAGGCCCGAGGCGCGGTCTTCGTCCGGGAGTGGAACCGCTGGGCCGTCGCGCTGACGGGCTCGCTGGCGACGGGGGAGTGGCCGGGCGGGCCCCGCGGTCGGTAGCGGCGGGGAGCCGACGACGGGGCGTAGGGCGAGCAGCCTGACTGGATGCGGCACGCAGCGCGTCTTCGATCTCTCGGGCAGGCACGCCGAACTTGTCCGCGGGCGAGCGAACGTCGTCGCCGGCCTGGGACCGGTCGAGCACGTCGCGAACCCGTGCCCCGCCGTGGCCCGACCGCCTGAGCGTCGCCGGTGTCGGCGTCGTCGAAGAGCAGCTCGGCGCCGTCGGTGAAGAGTCGCCGGGAGGCGAGGGCGTGCGCGATCCCGAGCTCGTTGCGGAGGACGTCGAGGGCTGGGCGCACCCGCTGAAGGGGCACGTTCGCTCGACGGATGGCGGGGAGCACCATGTCCTCGGCGATTCCGACAAAGGGGATGGTCAGACCCGAGTTCGTGTGCGCGTCGACGAGACCATTGGCCCGCAGCCATGCCGACGCCCGTCTGGAGGCAGGCGTTCGTAGCCGCGCGCCCAGGGGTGGAAGGTCGACCGCGGCACCGCGAGCACCCAAGCGGCCTCGGCGACCCTGTACAGCGGCACCTCGAAGCGCACGGCGTCCTTGGTTACGCGCCACCTCCTGGACCATCATGACCGGGGAGAACTCGCC
>JAJZZB010000261.1 GCA_021797795.1 Actinomycetes bacterium
GGCGATGGTCGGGACGATGGCTTCATACTGCCTCCTCCTCGTGTGGTGCATCGGGTTTGGGGATTGCCGGCTGGGGTTGCGGCGGGCGCGGGGTCGGAACAAGCCGACGGTTCCGCCCTCCCTGCTGCTGCAAGGGCGTGTCCTCAGCGGCTTCGGCACGACGACGACGATATGCGGCCTGCCGACAGGCGTGATCGCAAAAGCGCTGCGGAGAGCCTGCACGCGCTGACCGGAACAGCCCCTCGACGACGGTGATGATGCAACGTCCGCAGGCGGCGCAGACGAAGCCGCTCCGCTCCGGCTCGGACAAAGCGTCACGCATTCCGCCCGGCCCGACGTGCGCGCTCTTGGCGCCCTGCGGATCAGCTGGCCGGTCGCGAGTGCTCACCTGTCCTGCTCCGCTGCGGTGACCGAAGAAGGCAGATGGACCGATGCCGCGATCCGCTCACGACAGCTCGCCTCGACCTCTGGCGTGAAGTCGATGAACCAGCGTCCCGCCGGCCCCCGCCGGGCCGGCACCCGGCGGCGCTCGATCCAGTAGTAGACGACGTGCGTGCTCACCTCGAGCGCGGCGGCGACCTCTCCGACGGTGCGCTCGGCGTCGCGTCGTCCTTCGGTGCTGTCGGGACGGGGCAGGTGGACCGAGGACGCGACCCGCTCGCGGCACGCCTTCTCCACTTCGGCGTCGAGCGGGATGCACCACTGGTCGTTCAGGCCGCGCCGGGCTGTGAGCCAACCCCGCGTGATCCAGTGGATCACCGCACCGTGACCCACGCCGAGGCGCCGCGCGAGCTCCGAGGCGGTCACTTCGCCGTCACGAAGCAGGTTCGCCGGCGGGATCTTGTGGTAATGGCGCAGGTTCGCCACCGCGTCGACGTCGAAGGCTCTCCCGGCGCCGGTCGTGTAACCCGCCGCGTTCAGCTGCGCGGCGAGCTCGCGGTTCGAGCGCTGCGCCTGGGAGCGGGTGAGCTCGATCGCCCCCAGGTCGGTGCGCCGGTACTCGGTCACGCGCATGCGTCGTGCGACGACGATCTCGTCGGTGGCACCGGTATGCCAGGCGATCCCGATGCGCGCCTTTCCGAGGTCCGGCTCGGGGAGCAGCGTGACGTCGGCGATGAGCGTGCGAAGCAGGCGCTTGCGGTCTCGGGCCGAGGTGGTGGGCGCGTGCCACAGCGCGGCCACGTCCCCGGTGAGCGCCTCGAGCTCAGAGCGTCCGGGCAGTGCCGGAGTCGCAGCCATCTCGGCGGCGAGCGCCTTCTCGGCCTCGGCGAGATCGGCGAGGCGGCCCTCCCAGCGCGCTTCGAGGTTGCGAGCGACGAGGCGATTCTCCGGCTCGCAGGCGAGGAAGGCCCGCTCGGCCCGATCGGCTTCGTAGCGAGCGCGTTCCACCGCGAGCTCGCCGGCCCGGGAGCGCCTGGCGCGGCGGTTTGCGACCTCGTCCGCCGCGGCGAGCGCGAGGGCTACCTCGTCGGGGTTGAGCGCCGAAAGGAGCGCCTCGGCCACCGCGTCGTCCACGCTCGACGCTGCGATCGAGCGGCACGTGGGCGTCGCCATCTGGTCGGCCCGTGACGCTGAGCACTCGTAGGCGGGATGCCCGTTCGCGTGGTAGCGCGTCGACATCGGCCGCCCGCACGAGCCGCAGGTGATGATCCCCTGGCACAGGGCGGCTCCCTCTCTTGGCGGGCGGGCCCCGGCGTTGGTCGTGTTGGCCGCGAGGCGCGCGGCGTTCGCGAGGTAGTCGTCGAAGCTGAGGTAGCCCTCGTGGTGGTCATAGATGACGATCGGCCACTCCTCCCGGGGCAGCTCGACGACCTTGGTGGAGATCTTCCCCTCCGGGCTCACGGTGCGCGTCGAGTGGTAGCGGCCGTAGACGTAGGCGCCCGCGTAGGCGGGGTTCGAGAGGATGCCGAGCACCCGGGCGTGGGTGAGCCGTCCGAAGCGCAGCTCGCCGGCCCAAGTCCCCCCATACGCGCGCAGGGGGAACCGTCGTCCCTTGAATGCGGCGACGACCCCGTAAGCGGAGCCGGCGGAGCAGAACGCGGAGAACACGTCGCGGACCGCGGCTTGGACCTCTGCGTCAGGGTCGATGATCGTCTTGCCCTCATCGTCGTAGACGAGGCCGACCGGGAGGGGGAAGCGCAGCTCGCCGCGACCTGCAGCCGCGAGCTTGGCGCCGTTCATCCGGCCGGTGAGGAAGTGCAGCTCCGCCTCGGACATCGTGCCCTTCAGGCCGAGGAGGAGGCGGTCGTTGAAGTTCGCCAGGTCGTAGATGCCGTCGGAGTCGACGACCAAGGTGTCGGTGAGCCGGGCCAGTTCCAGCAACCGGGACAGGTCCGCCGACGAACGCGCCAGGCGAGACACCTCGAGGCCGAAGATCGCACCGACCTCTCCGAGACAGACCCGGGAGACCAGGTCCTTGAACCCCTGTCGGCCGTCCGCCGAACGGCCCGACAGCCCGAGGTCGGCGTCGATCACCTCCACCTTGGACCGGGGCCACCCGAGGCGGACCGCCTCGTCCGCCATCCCATACTGGCGGGCGGTCGACTCGGTGTTGTTGCGCACCTGGGCAAGGCTCGACTGGCGGATGTAGACGAGACCGGTCCGATCCAGATGGGCGCTCGTGATCTTCTCGGTGCCCCTCATCGCCGCCCGCCAAGGCCGAGACGGCCATGTTGGCGATCACCGCGACCGCTTCGGCGACGAGGGACATTCAGCCGAGCTCTCCGCGCCGGAGCAGCTCGACATTGATCGCCGAGATCTCCTCGATCACCCGTCGCACCGAGACCGACAACGCGGCCCCAGAGCGAACCGCCTCTGCCGCGCTCGCCGGGACGTACACCGTGCGAGTGCGACCGCCGTCGCGGGGCAACACCACGTAGGTGTAGGGCCCGTGCAGCTCGCCTCTCGTGCATCTGCATCCCTCCTTGCCGCAGCGCCGTCCCTGTTCGACCACCGCGCCCGAGATCAGACCCTCCACATCGGGCAGGGAACGGGCGAGGCTCCGACGGCGGGCCCGCAACGCTCGGGTCGTCTTCTCTGCCATCGCTATCTTGTTCGTCATCGCTACACAAGATCATGGCCGATCCCGACCCGCAAGTGGTGGATGCCCCAGTGCAGCCGCCAGCACCGCCAGAGCGGCGAGGCCCTCGACGGCGAGCCGGTGGACCTCTCGAGCAGGCGCCCGGTCGGTCCAGGCCAACGGCAGCGTCACCCGTCCGGCTGGCCCGCCCTCGCAGACGAGCACCCGCTCGGTCCCCGGGCGGCGCTTCTCGAAGATGACCGTCAGGCGTTGGCCGGTGAGCGGGTGGAATGGGTGGGTGACGACGATCGAGTCCGAAAGCGGGCTCGACTTGACAAGACGGGCGCTATGCGCGCTCCGTCGGCACCCCGAGCACCCGGACCCCTTTCCCATGATCTTTCGGTATCTCCACCGCTCGCACCGGTCCGGGGAAATAGCTCCCCGATGACATGCGG
>JAJZZB010000053.1 GCA_021797795.1 Actinomycetes bacterium
CCGCCCGCGCACCGCCCGCCCGGGCACCCGCCCGCGAGGCTCCCGCCTGTGCGGCCGGGCGCGCGTCGGCCCCCCGCGGCGCCGGTGCGGGCCCGGCACGTCGCTCCGGGGCGGCCGCCTCGACGACCTCCGGCTGGGCGAGCGGGTCGCTCTGGGCGACGTACTCGGCCTGCTCGAGGCCGCCGAGGCCCTCGAAGGGCTCGGCCGGCTCCTCGGCGACGACCTCGACGTGCATGACGTACTGCAGGTAGTCGTCGTCGATGGCGTCCCAGAGCTGCTCGAACATCTCGTAGCCCTCGCGCTGCCAGGCGGTGAGGGGGTCGGTCTGGGCGAGGCCGCGCAGGTGGATGCCCTCGCGCAGGTAGTCCATCTCGACCAGGTGCTGCCGCCAGCGCTGGTCGATGATCTGCAGCATGATGTTCCGCTCGAGCTGGCGGGCCGTCTCGTCGGCGCCGGGGAAGCTCCGCTCGCGCTCCTCGTAGTACTCGAATGCCTCCGTGAGGAGCGACTCGGTGAGCTGCTCGGTGGTGACGGCCTGCTCGAGCTCCTCGGCGGTGAACTTGGTCGGGAAGTACTTCTGCGCCTCGACGAGCAGGCGGCTCACGTCCCACTCCTCGGCGAAGTCGCCCGGGCAGGAGTCGGCCACGATGCGGCTCAGGGCGGCCGAGAGCAGGTCCTCTGTGTGCTGGCGGAGGTCCTCGCCGTCGATGACCTGAAGGCGGCGGGCGTAGACCGCCTTGCGCTGCTCGTTGTAGACCTCGTCGTACTTGAGGAGGTCCTTTCGGATCTCGGCGTTCTTCGCCTCGACGGTGTTCTGGGCCCGCTCGATCGCCCTCGTCACCATGCGGGTCTCGATCGGCACGTCCTCGGGCAGGGCACGGTCCATCACCCAGCTCACGGCCCCGGTGGCGAACAGCTGCATCAGCTCGTCCTCGAGCGAGAGGAAGAAGCGGCTCTCCCCCGGGTCGCCCTGGCGGCCGGAGCGGCCGCGCAGCTGGTTGTCGATCCGGCGGCTCTCGTGGCGCTCGCTGCCGAGGACGTAGAGGCCGCCGAGCGCCCGCACCTCGTCACCCTCCGCCGCGCACTGCTCGGTGAACTTCTGGAGGAGCTCCCGGTAGACCGCCCCGCCCTCGTCGGAGGTGAGGTCGAGTCCCCGGGCGACCGCCTCGTCGTGGGCGAGGCCCTCGGGGTTCCCCCCGAGCAGGATGTCGACGCCGCGCCCGGCCATGTTGGTCGCCACGGTGACGGCGTGCAGCCTGCCGGCCTGGGCGACGATGACTGCCTCCTTGGCGTGCTGCTTGGCGTTCAGGACGTGGTGGGAGACGCCCTTTTTGTCGAGCAGGTTCGAGAGGTGCTCGGAGCGCTCCACCGAGGCGGTGCCGACGAGGACGGGCTGTCCCTGTTCGTAGCGCTCGCAGATGTCCTCCACGACCGCGTTGAACTTGCCCTCCTCGGTCTTGTAGATGAGGTCGCCCTCGTCCCGCCGGATCATCGGACGGTGTGTCGGGATCGGCACGACGTGCAGGTCGTAGGTGGAGGCGAACTCGGCTGCCTCGGTCTCGGCCGTGCCGGTCATGCCGGCCAGCTTCTCGTACATCCTGAAGTAGTTCTGGAGGGTGACGGTCGCCCAGGTGTGGTTCTCCTCCTGGATCCGCACCCGCTCCTTCGCCTCGACGGCCTGGTGGAGGCCGTCGCTCCAGCGCCGCCCCTCCATGATGCGGCCGGTGAACTCGTCGACGATCTTCACCTCGCCGTCGGTGACGAGGTACTCCTTGTCCCGGTGGTAGAGCTCCTTCGCCTCGAGCGCCTTCTGCAGCTGGTGGACGAGGTTGACCGAGACGGCGTCGTAGAGGTTCTCGACCCCGAGCTGGCGCTCCACCTTGGCGATGCCGGCCTCGGTCGGGACGACGATGTGCTTTTCCAGGTCGACCTCGTAGTCCTCGACCGGGCGCAGGGTCCGGGCGATCGAGGCGAACTGGTAGTAGAGCTGGTTCGACTGGTCGGACGGCCCCGAGATGATGAGCGGCGTCCGGGCCTCGTCGATGAGGATCGAGTCGACCTCGTCGACGATGGCGTAGACGTGCTCGCGCTGGACCATCTGGTCGCGTGACCAGGCCATGTTGTCGCGCAGGTAGTCGAAGCCGAGCTCGGTGTTCGTGCCATAGGTGACGTCGCAGCGGTAGGCCGCCGCCTTGGCCTCGAAGTCGTCGAGGTCGGGCACGACGACCCCGACGCTGAGGCCGAGGAAGTTGTAGATCTGGCCCATCCAGGCGGCGTCACGGGTGACGAGGTAGTCGTTGACGGTGACGACGTGGACGCCCCGGCCCGTCAGGGCGTTCAGGTAGACGGGCAGGCTCGAGGCGAGCGTCTTTCCCTCACCGGTCTTCATCTCGGCGATGCCGCCGAAGTGCAGCGCCATGCCACCCATGAGCTGGACGTCGTAGGGTCGCTGGCCGATCGTGCGCCGGGACGTCTCCCTGGCGGTGGCGAAGGCCTCGACGAGCAGGTCGTTCAGCTCCTCGCCGTTGTCGAGGCGCTGCCGGAACTCGGGCGTCCTGGCGGCCAGCTCGGCGTCGCTCAGCGCCTCCATCTCGGGCTCGAGGCCGTTGATGAGGGGGACGATCGCCGCCAGGCTGCGCACCTTGCGGCCCTCGCCCGCGCGGAGGACCTTCGAGAAGACGCTCACGACAGGCCAGTGTAGAGGTGCGGGGGGTCGTCTCAGAGACCGGCGGCGACGCTGAGCGGGGTCCGTCGGCGGGGGGCCGGGAGCTCGAGGGCGAGCTGGGTGCCGGTCAGGTGGTGTGGGGCGGCCGAGTCGATCCGGACGGTGGCGAAGCTGCCGGGGGGCACGTCGCCGACCGGGGCGAAGTGGACGAGCTTTCCCTGGCGGGTCCGGCCGGTGACGAGCGCCGGGTTCCGCTTGGAGGGACCCTCGACGAGCGCCTCCTCGTCTCGCCCGACCCGGGCCCGGTGCCTGGCGAGCGACGAGCGCTCGATGACGACCTTCAGGCGCTCGAAGCGCTCGGAGATCACCTCCGGCTCGACGAAGCGGTCCTTCATGGCGGCCGCCCGCGTGCCCGGCCGGGGGGAGAAGATGAAGGTGTAGGCGCTGTCGTACCCGGCCTCGGCGGCCACCTCGAGGGTCCGGCAGAAGTCCTCCTCGGTCTCGCCCGGGAAGCCGACGATGAGGTCCGTCGTGACGGCGAGGTCGGGGATCTCGCGGCGGGCGAGCGAGAGCCGCTCGAGGTAGCGCTCGGCGGTGTAGCCCCGGCGCATCTCGGCCAGCACCCGGTCGCTCCCGGACTGGAGCGGGAGGTGGAGCTGCTCGCAGACCGCCTCGGTCTCGGCCATGGCGGCGACCGTCTCGGGGCGGAGGTCCTTTGGGTGCGGGCTCGTGAAGCGGATCCTCCGCAGGCCCGGCACGGCGCCGGCGGCGCGCAGCAGGTCGGCGAAGAGCGGCCGGGCCCGGCGCGGCCCCGCCGCGAACACCGGGCCGGCGCGCCGGGCGACGACGGCCGCGTCCTCCTCCCCGCGCACGGCGAGGGTCACGTCCCGGCCGTAGGAGTTGACGTTCTGGCCGAGCAGGGTGACCTCGACGACGCCGTCGCGGGCGAGTGCCCGGACCTCGGCGACGAGGTCGTCGAAGGGCCGGGAGACCTCCGGGCCCCTCACCGAGGGGACGATGCAGAAGGCGCACGAGTTGTCGCAGCCGACCTGGATGGTGACCCAGGCCGCATGCGGGAGGTCGTGGCGCACCGGCATGGCGCTCGGGAAGTCGGTCCCCTCCTCGGCCGGGGCGTCCAGCACCTCCACCGCCGGCGAGCCCGACCGGCGGGCCTGAGCCAGGAGGTCGACCACCCGGCCGACGTTGAAGGTGCCGAAGACGGCGTCCACGTGCGGGGCGCGCCGGACGAGCTCCTCGCGGTCCTTCTGGGCGAGGCAGCCCCCGACGGCGATCTGCAGCCCCGGCCGCCGGCCCTGGAGCGCCTTCAGGTGGCCGAGGTGGCCGTACAGCTTGTCGTCGGCGTTCTGGCGGATGCAGCAGGTGTTGAGGACGACGACGTCGGCCTCTTCCAGGGCCTCGGTCCGGACCATCCCCGAACCCGCCAGCAGCCCGGCGATCCGCTCGGAGTCGTGCTCGTTCATCTGGCAGCCGAACGTGCGGACCAGGTACTTGCGCTCGGGAGCCACCCCGAAAGGATACGCGGCCCGGGAAGTACCGTTGCCCGGTGCTCATCGGCGCCCACGTCTCCGCCGCAGGCGGGCTCCTCCCCGCCATCGACCGGGCCGAGGCCATGGGGGCCGAGGTTCTCCAGGTGCACACCCAGAGCCCACGGGTCTGGAGGCCGAGCTCCTACCCGCCCGAGGTCCTCTCCGAGTTCGCCGCCCGGCTGGCCGCCCACCCCCGGGTCGCCCTGGCCTTCAGCCACGCCAGCTACCTCATCAACCTCGGGACGGCCGACGCCGCCCTGCTCGACAAGTCGAGGGAGTGCCTCGTCTCGAACCTCGAGGTGGCGACGCGCATCGGCGCGAGCGGCCTCGTCCTCCACCTCGGGAGCCACCTCGGCTCCGGCTTCGCCGGCTGCGTCGAGGCGGTCGCCTGCGAGCTCGGTCGCGCCCTCGACGAGGCGGCCCGCCGGCTCGGCCGGCTGCCGTGCAGGCTGCTCCTCGAGAACGCCGCCGGAGCCGGGGGGACGATCGGGAGGAGCTTCTCCGAGCTCGGCCAGGTGCTGGCGGCCGCCGGCGGCGACCCTCGCCTCGGCGTCTGTGTCGACACCCAGCACCTGTTCGCCTCCGGCGTCGCCTTCGCCAGCCTCGAGGAGGCAGATCAGGTCGTGGCCGATCTCGACGCCGCGGTCGGCCTCGAGCGCCTCGGCTGCATCCACCTGAACGACTCGAAGGTCGCCCTCGGCGCCAACCGCGACCGCCACGAGAACCTCGGCGAGGGCTTCATCGGCCGGCGGGCCCTCGGCTCGCTCCTCGCCCACCCCCTCCTTCAGGCCTGCCCGGCCGTCCTCGAGGTGCCCGGCCGCCAGAAGAAGGGCCCGGACGCCACCGACCTGCGGACTGCCCGGTCCATCCGGGCGGCCGGGCTCAGACGCTGGGGGCGGCGGCTGGCGGCTACTCCGCCGCCTCCGCCAGCGCCTCTGCCAGGGCGGGGTGGACGAAGAGGCTCTCTGCGAGGTCGATCACCCGCAGGTTCGCCGTCACCGCCAGGGCGATGACGCTCACGAGCTCGGCGGCGTTCGCCCCGACGATCGAGCCGCCGAGGACGATTCCCGTCGCCGGGTCCGAGACGAGCTTCACGAATCCCCTGGCGTCGCCGTCGATGAGAGCCCGGGAGTTGGCGGCGTAGGGGACCTTGGTCACCCTGATCTTGCGCCCGAGGGCGAAGGCCTCCGCCTCGGCGAGGCCGACGTCGGCGATCTCCGGCTCGGTGAAGATGGCGGACGCCGCCTTGTCGTAGTCGAGGTGGCGGTGCTCTCGGGTGTGCAGCCCCATGACGTGCTCGGCGACCTTGTGGCCCTGGCTGGCGGCGACCGAGGCGAGCGGCAGGCGGCCCGAGAGGTCGCCGGCCGCGTAGATGTGGGGGACGTTCGACTGGCAGTGGTGGTTGACCGGCACGTGCCCGCTCGGGGTCGTCACGACGCCGGCGGCCTGGAGGCCGAGGCCGCCGGAGGCCGGCACCGAGCCGATGCAGAGCAGGACATGGCTGCCGTCGGCCTCCCGCCCGTCGTCGCAGCGGACGGAGACGGACTTCTCGTCCCGCTCGATCCCGAGAGCGCGGGCGCCCTTCATGAGCCGGACACCCCGCTCGAGGAAGTCGGCCTCGAGGGCGGCCGCCACCTCGGGGTCCTTCTGGGGGAGCACCTGCTGGCGCGAGACGATGAGGGTCACCTCCGAGCCGAGCGAGCGGAACATGTGGACGAACTCCACCCCCGTCACGCCAGAGCCGATGACGACGAGCCGCTCGGGGATCTCGGGCGGCGGGTAGGCCTGGCGGGTCGTGAGGACCCGCTCGCCGTCCACCTCCGCCCACTCGGGCACCCTCGGGTACGAGCCCGTCGAGAGCAGGACGGCGTCGGCGTCGAGCTGCTCGGGACCATCGCCGCTCGAGGGCTCCGCCTCGACGAGGTGGGGCCCGAGCAGGTGCCCGGAGCCCCGGATGATGCGCACCCCCTGGCTCTCGAGCTGACCGGTCATCGAGCCGGCGAGCTTGTGCTCGATCTCCCGCACCCGTGCCCCGAGCGCGCCGAGGTCGACCACGGGGCTGAGCGGCTCGAGGCCGAGCGCCCGCGCCCGTCGGGCGCGGGAGACGAGCGCACCGGTGGCGATCATCGCCTTCGAGGGCACGCAGTCCCACAGGTTGGCGGCACCGCCGATGACGTCGCGTTCGATCACGACGACGTCCGCCCCGAGGCGGGCGGCCGTCTGGGCTGCCTGGATGCCGGCGGGCCCACCGCCGATCACGACGAGACGCACGTGAGTCCTCTCCTGCTGGTCACTGGCGCGAGGCTACGCCCGCTCAGCGACGTCCCCGGGAGGAGGCCGGGCGCCGCGAGCGCGCCGTGTCGACCCGTGCGATCCGCTCGTCGAGCTCGGCCAGGAAGGCGGCCAGCCGCTCCTGGCGCTCGACGACCCTCCCGCGCAGGCGCCGCAGGATCCCGGCCGACTCCTCGAGGATCGCCTCGCGGCGCTCCTCGGGCGGCTCGGAGCGGAACTCCGCCCGCAGGCCGTCGAGCCGGTCGGTCGCCCTCAGGTGCTCGGAGATCTCGTCGAGGTCGAGGCCGAGCAGCGTCTGCAGCTCCCGGATGCGGCGGATGCGCTCGATCTCGGCCGGACCGTAGCGGCGCTGCGAGGTGGCGCTCGGCCGTGTGGAGGAGACGAGGCCGATCTCCTCGTAGTAGCGCAGCGTCCTCGTCGTCGCCTGGCAGAGCTCCGCCGCCTCGCCGATCGAGACCGTCTCCTCGGTCACCTGGGTAAAGCTACCTTCCGGCCGTGCCGGCGGGGAGGGACACCCCCTCGTCCTCGCCCTCCTCGAGCGGCTGGAGGAGAGCGCCCATCGGCTCGACCGCCTCCTCCCCCTCCCGGTGGAGGTAGCGGCCGCCTGAGAACCAGGAGGCGGCGGCCGCCACGAGGCAGCAGATGGCGGCGAAGTCGAACGCCTTGCGCAGCCCTGCCTGGAAGGGCGCCGCGATGAGCGAGGGGAAGAAGCCCCGGCCCGTCACGAGGGCGGCGTGCGCCGGGCTCAGGTGGTGGACCGAGGGCCCGAGGAGTACCCCGATCGGGTTGTAGCCGAGGAAGGCGGCGAACAGGGTCCCGACGGGCGGCAGGCCCGAGACCTTGGCCGCCTCGGCGGCCGGCACGCCCGCCCGGAGCAGGCCGTGGTCGAGGTGCGCCGGGAGCCCGGCCGCCAGGCCGAGCACCATGAGGCTGAAGAAGACGCCGATCGAGAGCACCATGGAGGAGTTCTGGAAGGTGGTGCTCATCCCTCCCCCGACCCCGCGCTGGTGCGACGGCAGGCTGTTCATCACCTGGGCCCGGTTGGGCGAGGCGAACAGGCCCATCGAGGCGCCGAGGGCGAACAGCAGCAGGGCGAAGGTGGCGTAGGAGAAGTCGACCGGGAGGGCCTCGACGCCGAGGAAGGCTCCGGCCGAGGCCAGCATCCCGACCGTGGCGAAGGGCCGCGCCCCGAAGTGGTCCGACAGCCAGCCCGAGGCCGGGCCCGACACGAGGAAGCCGACGGTGAGCGGGACCATGTAGACGCCCGCCCACAGCGGTGTCTGGCTGAAGCTGTAGCCGTGCAGCGGGAGCCAGATCCCCTGCAGCCAGATGATGAGCATGAACATGAGGCCGCCCCGGCCGAGCGAGGAGAGCAGGGCGGCGAGGTTGCCCATCGTGAAGGACCGGATCCTGAACAGCTCGAGGTGGAACATCGGCTCGGCCACCCGTGTCTCGATGACGCAGAAGGCGACGAGCACGGCCACCCCGCCGACGAGGCAGGCGATGACCGACGGGCTCGTCCAGCCCATCGTCTGGCCGCCGTAGGGCTGAATGCCGTAGGTGATGCCGACGAGGACGGCGACGAGACCGACGGCGAAGGTGAGGTTGCCCCACCAGTCGAGGCGCGCCGGGCGGCGCACGCCCCGCTCCTCGAGCTTCAGCCAGGCCCAGATCGTCCCGAGGATCCCGAAGGGGACCGAGACGAGGAAGACGAGGCGCCAGTCGACCGGCCCGAGCAGGCCACCCATGACGAGGCCGATGAACGAGCCGGCGATGGCGGCGACGTTGTTGATCCCGAGGGCGAGCCCCCGCTGGTTCGGCGGGAAGGCGTCGGTGAGGATGGCGGCGGAGTTGGCCATCAGCATCGCCGCCCCGAGCCCTTGGACCACCCGCATGGCGATCAGGTAGAGGGCACCGGCCCCGCCCTGCATCCAGACCACCGAGAGCAGGATCGAGCCGAGGGTGAACAGGGCGAAGCCGAGCTCGTACATCTTCACCCGGCCGTAGATGTCGCCGATCCGCCCGAAGGTGACGACGAGGACCGCCGTCACGACGAGGAAGCCCATCAGCATCCAGAGCAGGTAGCTCACGTTGCCGGGGGCGAGCGGGTTGACGCCGATCCCGCGGAAGATGTCGGGGAGGGCGATCAGGGTGATGGAGGAGTTGATAGTGGCCATCAACATCCCGAGCGTCGTGTTCGACAGGGCGATCCACTTGTAGCGGTCGGCGGGGGGGGCGGCAGGTTTCATTTGACGTCAACGTTAGCTTATCGCCCGGACCCGGTCGGCCAGAATGGCGAGATGACCAAGGTGGCAGTCGTCGGGACCGACCTCGCCCCGCTGCACGCCGCCGCCGGAGCCCTCGAGCGCCTGGCGATCGGCTGGGCAGAGGGCGCCCGGCACCTCGACCCCGAGCTCGAGGTCCTCCTCGTCAACGGGCGATCGGGACCCGGCGCCGTCGCCGAGGCGGTGCTCGCCGGCGGCGCCGCGCTCGCCGTCGTGAACAACAGGCCCCTGTGGGCCGAGGCGCTCGATGTCCCGGTCCTGCACGTCCTGCACAACTACCCCGACGCCTGGGGAGCCGACCGAGCCGGCCCGGAGCGCCTCAGGGCCGCCCTCGGCCGGGGGCTCGTGAGCGCCGTCAGCCCCGCCCTCGCCACCCACGTCGAAGCGGCCTTCGGCCTCGAGGCGCCGGCACGGGTGGTGACGGCCGGCGTCGAGGAGCTCTTCTTCGCCGAGCGCTGGCGGGGCGAGGGCGGTGCCGTGCTGTTCCCGAACCGCCTCCTCGAGAAGAAGGGCGTCCGGCTCTTCCTCGAGATCGCCCGCCGGCTCGCCCCGGCCGGGCGGCGCTGCGTCATGTTCCGCCACCTCGCCCCCTTCGAGGAGCCGAGCGCCGAGCAGCAAGAGCTGCTGTCGCTCGTCGCCTGCGCCCCCTCGGTCGAGCTCGTCGAGCCCGCCGTCACGCGGGCGGCCATGGCCCGGCGCTACGCCGAGGCGGCCGTCGTGCTGTGCCCCTCGATCCGGCCCGAGGGGCTCGGCATGGTCGCCCTCGAGGCGCAGGCCGTCGGCGCACCCGTCGTGACGAGCGGGCTCGGCGGCCTCGCCGACGCCACCTTCGCGCCGAACGAGACCGTCGGGGTCGGGGATCCCGACGCCTGGTGCGAGGCCGTCGAGCGGGCCCTCGCCCGTCCCCCCTCGGTCCTCCCGGCCGTGGGCGTGCGTCGCGCCCATGGCGAGGAGGTGGGCGCCTTGTCCTTCCTCGCCCTCGTCCGGGAGGCGGCCGGCCGCGGGTATTCGCCGCACGAGCACGGGGTATACAGCGGCCCGTGATCACCACGAGGCCGATTGAGGTGCTCCTCGGCCGCTACCGGCTCGGCCAGCACCTCGGCCAGGGCGGGATGTCCGAGGTCTTCGCCGCAGAGGACCTCCGCCTCGGGCGCCCCGTCGCGATCAAGATGCTCCGCCCCCACCTCGGGGCCGATGCCACGGTGCGGTACCGCTTCGAGCAGGAGGCGCGCACGGCCGCCCGCCTCTCGCACCCGAACGTCGTCGGCATCCTCGACACCGGCGAGGAGGACGGCGTCGCCTTCATCGTGATGGAGCGCCTGGACGGGACGACCGTCTGCGACGAGCTCAGACAGGGGGCGCTCAGCGAGGAACGGGTCCGCTCCATCGCCCGGCAGGTGCTCGGCGCCCTGGCGGCCGCCCACGACGCCGGCGTCATCCACCGCGACATCAAGCCGGCCAACCTGCTCACCTGCACCGACGGCCGGGTGAAGGTGGCCGACTTCGGGATCGCCACCGCCATGGACGAGGCCCAGACCATCACCGGCACCGGCCTGTTGATGGGGACGCCGGCCTACCTCGCCCCTGAGCGCCTGTCCGGCAAGCCGGCCTCGCCGTCGGCCGACCTGTACTCGCTCGCCGCCGTGCTGTACGAGTGCCTCACCTGGCGCCGGCCCTTCGAGGGGCCGACGACGCTCGAGACGATCGTCCAGATCCGAGAGCGCGACCCCCGTCCCCTCGCCGAGCTCCGCCCCGGCGTCGACCCGGCGCTCGCCGAGGTCGTCGAGCGCACCCTGGACAAGGACCCGGCCAGGCGGCCGGCCTCGGCCCGGGCCATGCGGTCCTGGCTAGAGGGTTCCTTCGACACCGAGACCGCCTCGCTCCACCTCGACCCCGCCGCCACGGCCGTCATCCCGATCGGGCCGCCGACGCGGGCGCTGCCGTTCGAGCAGCCGCTCCCCACGCCCGAGGCGACCCCGCTCGATCCCGGCCCGGCGGTCCGGCGCCCGACGATCGGGGGGCGGCTGCCCGCCCTGACAGAGGCCCTCCGCCGCCACCGTGCGCCGGTCGCCTTCCTCGGGGCCATGCTCGTGGCCCTGCTCATCGGCCTCCCCTTCTCGGGCGGCGGCACGCCGGCTCCGGGAAGGCCGGCGCCGGCGACCCAGCTGAGCTCGCCGCCGCACCACGCCGCCCACCACGCGAGCGTGCCGGCGCCCCTGCTGAAGGCACTGGGCAACCTCGAGAAGGCGGCGGGTTGAGGCGCCTTCTCCTGCTCGGGGCGGCGACGGCCGTGAGCACGCTCGCCCTCGCCGCCTGCGGCGGGCCGGGGAGCGAGAGCGCAGCCGCCCGGGCCAGGCTCCGGACCGATGTGGCGACGCTGCGAGCCGACGTCCTCGCCCATCACGAGCACGCCGCCGAGACGGCTCTCGCCCGGCTGCGGGCCGACATCGGCCGCCTCGAGGCGGACGGCCAGCTCCCCCGGCCGAAGGCGCAGGTGGTGCTCACGGCTGCCGAGGGCGTCGGGGCCGAGCTGCACCTGCTCATTCCCTCGACCACCACGACGACGACAGGCCCGAAGCCGACCACCACGACCACGACCCGCCCCGCACCGACCACCACGACCACGACCCGCCCCGCACCGACGGCCACGAGCCGGCCCGGGCCACCCCCCCATCACGGCTCCTCCCACCACCACCACGGCAAGGGGGAGGGCGGCGACGGGTGACCGGCCCTCGGCGCGCTAGCTACTTCCCCCGGAAAAACGACTTCGAGAAATAGCCTCTGACCAGGACTTCGTGGTCTGGAGGGTGCTCGCGATCTGCGCCGAATGTTGACACGATGGCTCCAACCGCCCATTGCAAAAGGGATTGGAGCCACCGTGCTGCGCACCAAGGTAGATGGCCAGCAGGCCCTCTGGGAGTCCCTGCTTCCTGAGGAGTTCCGTCGCCTGCCACCGGGGCTTCAGGCGGTCGACGAGCTGCTCGACGACCCGGTCTTCTTCGAGCCGTTCGTGGCGCACTTCTCGCTGCTCTTCGGCCGGCCCTCGATCCCGATCGAGACCTACCTGCGGCTCATGCACCTGCGCTTCCGCTACCGCCTCGGCTTCGAGACCCTCTGTGGCGAGGTGGCCGACTCGCTCGCCTGGCGGCGCTTTTGCCGGATCGGCCCCTACGACCGGGTTCCCGATCCCTCCACGCTCATGAAGATCACGAGGCGCTGCGGGGAGGATCTCGTCGCAAAGCTGAACGAGGCGCTGCTCAAGAAGGCGGCCGGCGAGCACCTCGTCAAGCTCGACAAGGTGCGGATCGACACGACCGTCGTCGCCGCGAACGTCGCCTATCCGACCGACTCGGGCCTGCTCGCCCGCGGCGTGGCGAAGCTCGCAGGCAACGTGGAGCGCCTGAAGCAGCTGGGCCTCGCTCGTCGGACGCCGTTTCGCAACCGGACGCGGTCTGTCCGCCGCCGCGCCCACGACATCGGGGCGTGGCTCCGCCGGCGAAGCGACGAGGCAAAGGCCGAGGTGCTCGCCATCACCTCAGAGCTCGCCGATCTCGCCGAGGTCACGATCGCAGAGGCGCGATCTGTCGCCCGCAGCGCCACTCGCTCGCTCGCCCGTGCCGGGGCTGACGCGTCGGGCAAGGCGTCCTCCCTCCTCGCCGACATCGAGGCCGTTGCCGGGCTGCTCGAGAAGGTCGTCGCCCAGGCGAGAAGCCGCATCGGCGGCGACATGCCAGACGGCTCGACCCGGATCGTGTCGTTGCACGACCCCGACGCCCGGCCCATCGCGAAGGGCCGTCTCGGCAAGCCGGTCGAGTTCGGCTACAAGGCCCAGGTCGCCGACAACGCCGACGGCCTCGTGCTCGACCTTGCGGTGTTCCAAGGCAACCCGAACGACGCCACCTTGATCGTCCCGGCGATCGCGCGCATAAAGGCGCTGCTCGGACGCGCGCCAAAGGCAGTCAGCGCAGACCGGGGCTACTCGGTCCCCGGCGTCGAGGCCGCTCTCGAGGCCGTCGGCGCAGCGAAGGTCGTCATCCCTCACAAGGGCCGCAAGAGCGCCCAGCGCCAGGTCATCGAGTCGGGCCGGTCCTTCCGCCGCCTCGTGAAGTGGCGCACCGGCTCCGAGGGGCGCATCTCGCACCTGAAGCACGCCTGGGGACTCGAGCGGACCCTCCTCGACGGCACCGCCGGGGCAGCCACCTGGTGCGGCTGGGGAGTGCTCGCCCACAACGCGACGAAGGTGGCCGCCCTCCAGACGAGACGAGCGGCGACACGGGAGGCCGCCAGAGAACGACGGGAGCGGCCAGAGGGGACCGGACCACCCCACAACAGACCCTTGGCCAAGCAACGCCGCAGCTGAGCTCCCGTCGCTTGGTCTCACCCGCCGCGGCCCCGCCCGAACGTGGAGGGGTCCGAGGTGGGAAGTGAGGCCGAAAAGGCGGGAGATCGGGCGGCATCGGGCCGTCCACGGGGCGCTCGGGCCGTCATCTCCGCTCGTCAGAGCCACTTTTTCCGGGCGAAGTAGCTAGGCCGACACGGGAGGTCGCCTCGCCGACCAGGGCCGGGCGGTCTCGAGCTGTGAGGCGACCCGGATCAACAGGTCCTCCCGCCCGTAGGCGGCGACGAGCTGCGAGCCGATCGGGAGTCCCCCGGCGCTCCAGCCGAGCGGGAGGGAGACGGCCGGCTGCCCGGTGACGTTGAACGGCGGGGTGAAGGGCACGAGCGCCCCGGCGCGAAAGAGGCCGGCCAGCGGGTTGTCCGGGGGCGAGGTGAACTGCCCGAGCGTCGGCGGCGGCTCGGCGATCGTCGGCGTCACGAGCAGGTCGAACCCGCTCTCCCACCACGAGGCCATCTTCCGGGTGAACCTCTGCAGCCACTCGACGGCCGCCAGGTACTGCGGGCCGGCGAAGGACCTGCCTCCGTCGGCGAGCGCCCAGGTGAGCGGCTCCACGTCCTCCTCCCGGACCTGACGGCCATGGCGGCGCCCCCAGTAGTCGAGGTTCCAGGCCGTGCCGACGGACCACACCGTGAGGAAGTTCCCCGTGAGGTCGGCGTCCTCGAGGACGGCAGGATGCGCCGCCTCGACGTGGTGGCCGAGCGACTCGAGCAGCCCGGCGGTGTCGGCGGCGGCGGCGGCGCAGTCGGGGTGCACCTCGCCGAAGGGCACGGAGGCGAACATGCCGATGCGCAGCCGCCCCGGGTCGGCTCCGACCTCCTCGACGTAGGGGCGCCGGGGCTGGGGGGCGTGGTAGGGGTCCCCCGGGGCCGGGCCGGCGACGGCGTCGAGGATCCCGGCGCAGTCGCGCACCGAGCGCGTGAGGGCGTGCTCGCAGACGAGGCCGCTCATGACGTCGCCGAAGGCGGGGCCGAGGCTCGTGCGACCCCGGCTCGGCTTCAGCCCGACGAGACCGCACTCGCTGGCGGGGATCCGGATCGAGCCGCCGCCGTCGTTGCCGTGGGCGGCCGGGACCATCCCGGAGGCCACGGCGGCGGCCGACCCGCCGCTCGAGCCACCCGTCGAGCGATCCGGCGCCCACGGGTTGCGCGTGGGGCCGAAGGCGTCCGGCTCGGTCGTCGGCAGGATGCCGAGCTCGGGCGTGTTCGTCTTGCCGAGGAAGACGAAGCCGGCTCGCCGGAAGCGGGCGGCGAGGATGGTGTCCTCCTCCTCGACGTGGCCGAGGTCCCTCAGGAACGCCATGCCCTCGTACATCGGGTCGCCGGCGGAGTGGCAGAGCAGGTCCTTCAAGAGGAAGGGGACGCCGCGGAACGGGCCGTCGGGAACCCTGCCCGACGCCTCGGCCCGCGCAGCCTCGAAGCGCGGGGTGATGACGGCGTTCAGCTCGGGGTTCAGCCGCTCGATCCGCTCGATGGCGGCGTCGACGAGCTCTGCGGGCGAGGCCTCGCCGGTCCGCACGAGCCCGGCCATGGCGGTGGCGTCGAGGAAGGCGTCGCTCATGGGCCGAAGGGTAGACCTCCGGGTCGGTACCGGCTCGCCGCGCCGGTGCGGCGACCCGGCGCTACCGTGAGGCGCGTGACTGGAACCGGTCGGGTCGCACCCTCTGCCCGACCGAGGGCTCGTGCCGGGACCCTCGCCGGCTTCGGCTCCCCCTTCCATCTCGCCGCCAGGTTCTTCGGCGCCCTCTCGCCCGCCGGGCCGCCGCCCGAGGACACGCGCTGGGCGCACGAGCGGCTCTCCCCGGGCGAGCGTGAGCTCTTCTCCCGCATGTCGGGGCCCGACCGTCGCCATGCGGTCGGCGTCGCCCGGGAGTCGCTCCGCCTGGCGGGCGAGGACGGCCTCGCCGAGGACGAGCTGCCCGGCGGCTTCGTCGCCGCCGGCCTCCTCCACGACGTCGGCAAGGTCGAGTCGCGGCTCGGAACCTTCGGCCGGGTGGCCGCCACGGTCCTCACCATCGTGCTCGGGCGGAGCCGGGTGGAGCGCCTCGGCGGATCTGGCCGGGGACCGTTGGCGGAGGTGGCCCGCTATCTCGCCCACGACCGCATCGGGGCTCGGCTCCTCGAACAGGCCGGCAGCGCCGAGCTCACGATCCGCTGGTCACGCGAGCACCACCTGCCCGCCTCCCGCTGGCAGACGGAGCCCCAGCTCGCCTCCTACCTGAAGGAGGCCGACGGGGACTGAACGGGGCTCAGCTCTCGGGTCCGGGCGGATCGGCCGGCGAGCTGCCCCTCGGGAAGACCCGCACCGAGGAGGGGCTCGAGGGCCGCGAGCCGTTCGACACCGGGGCGGCAACCGACGGACGCTCGGCGCCAGGGCCGCCGGCCGCCTCGGCGGTCGTCACCGCCCGGTAGGAGCGGTAGCGGTGGTAGATGACGAACGCGATCGCCGCCACGACGACGACCGCGATCACATAGCCGGCGTCGTTGAAGCCGTGCATGATCCTCGTGTACTGGGTGCCGACGCCGTAGCCGATCCCGGCCATGGCGCCGTCCCAGACGAGGCTGCCGAGAGCGGTGAGCACGCCGAAGCGGACGAGGGGCACCTCTGCCACGCCGGCCGGGACGGCGACGAAGTTCCGCACGAACGGCAGCAGCCGGCTGCCGAAGACACCCCAACGCTCGTGGCGTGAGTACCACTGCTCGGCCCGGTCGAGGTCGCGATGGGTGAGCAGGAGGTACTTGCCGAAGCGGTCGACGAAGCCCCGCCCGGCGGTACGACCGATGAACCAGGCGACGTAGGCGCCGATGAGCTCGCCGAAGGCGCCGATCAGGATGACCGCCGCCAGGTTGAGCTTGCCGGTCGCCGCCAGCACGCCGGCGATGCCCATGGTGAGCTCGGACGACGTCGGGACGCAGCACGACTGGGCGATGCAGAGGATGAAGATCGCGATGTAGCCGGAGGACTCGACGAACGAGGTCGGGTTCAAGAGGGCGAGCACCCCCGCATGGTACCGGTCCCCGTACCTCCGCCGGGACCGCCCTCGGTCCGCGACCAGGGTGGCGAGGCTGAGGGATTCCTAAGGTGAGCCGGGTGACACAGCGGCGCCGGGTGGTCGTCTCGGGACGGGTCCAGGGCGTCTTCTTCCGTGACAGCTGCCGGACCGAGGCCGCCGCCCGCAAGCTGGCCGGCTGGGTGCGCAACTGCTCCGACGGCGCCGTCGAAGCGGTCTTCGAGGGTGAGCCGGCCGCCCTCTCGGGGATGATCGCCTGGTGCCGGGTCGGGCCGCCGAGGGCGCGGGTGGACTCGGTCGAGGTGAGCGAGGAGCCGCCCGAGGGCGAGGTCGGCTTCCGCGTCCGCTGAGGCCCGGGCCGCTCAGGTGCCGACGGCGCTCGCCGTCGAGCTGCTCCCGGGCATTCTGCCGGTGCCGCTCGCGCCGGTCGACCTCGTCACCGCCACCTTTGCGAGGTCGGCGGCGTCGCAGGGCCGCCCGCTCCACTGTCTCGGAGAACTAGACGCCCCGCCGGCGACCCGCACCGAGGGCCCGGGCCGAGCGGTTGGCCGGATCCATCGGTCCCGCCCCCCCGGGGCTGGATCCGCCACCCGATCCACCGGGAGTGCCCAGCTCGGCTGGCGCGTGCTCGCTCTCGCCACCTTCCTCGAGCATGCCCGACCCCCCGTCACGCCGTCGTGGCGCCCCGCGGCGCCACGGACGTTCCCGCCCGCGGCCTGCCGGAAGGCGCCGGCAGAGGCAGCTCCCCCCGGTTCTGGAGGGACGAACGGGCCCGGGGCCAGAGGTGCGCCGTCCACGCCTGTCTGCTGGCTCTCGGGCCTCGCGACGGGCGATCCGGCGCCGGGCGCGTGGACAACGGCGCCTCACCGGGTAAATGTGTTGGGGTGACTGGCGGTTCAACTCGTGGGAGCATGTCCGTGATGCTCGTGGTCGGCCTCGTGGTGCTGGCCCTCGTCATCGGCGGCGGAGTCGGCTACCTGGCGACCCGCACCACGAGCGCCTCCGCCTCCGGCCAGACACGCCAGCGCCAGACGACCTCGACCGGCGGGACCAGCAGCTCGTCGACCTCCGGCGGCCCGGGGGCGACGCTGAGGGTGACGAGCGTCACACCGGCCTCCGGCTCGACCAGGGTGAGCCCGGCAGCGCCGGTCGTCGTGACCTTCTCCGCACCGCTCGCCGCCAACAGCCCGCAGCCACAGCTCAACCCCTCCACGCCGGGCAGCTGGAGCGTGCGGGGCGACGAGATGGTCTTCACGCCCACGATCCCCTACGTCCCGCTCACGCCGGTCACCTTGAGCGTCCCGAGCGGCAGCTCGGGAGTCCGCGGCAAGGACGGCAGCACGCTCGCAACGGCGGCCGTCTACCACTTCCGCACCGAGGGCGGCTCGATCCTGCGGCTCCAGCAGCTGCTCTCCGAGCTCGACTACTCGCCGCTCTCCTGGCAGCCCTCGGGCAGCACGATCGCCCCCGGCGACGAGGCCGCCCAGATCGCCGCCCTCGTCAAGGCACCCGCCGGCAGCTTCACCTGGCGCAACAAGGGGTGGCCGGCCCAGCTCACCGGCAAGTGGAAGCCGGGCGTCTACAACCTGTTCACAAAGGGCCTCGTCATGTCCTTCGAGGCCGATCACGGGCTCATCCCGAAGGGCACGATCGACCGGGCGCTCTTCGTGAGCCTCGTCACGGCGCTCGCCAACCACACCGTCAACACTGGCGGCTACAACTACGCCCTCGCCAACAAGACCCAGCCGGAGAGCCTCACGGTCTGGCACGACGGTCACGTCGCTGTGAAGACCCCGGCCAACACCGGGATCGCGAGCTCGCCGACGCCTGACGGGACCTTCACCGTCTACTCGAGGCTCCGCCAGCAGGTCATGAAGGGGACCAACCCCAACGGCTCCCACTACGCCGACCTCGTCCAGTACGTCGCCTACTTCCACGGCAACGACGCCGTCCACTACATGCCGCGGGCCGGGTACGGCATCCCGCAGAGCCTCGGCTGCATCGAGCTCCCGCTGGCCCAGGCCGCCAAGGTCTGGCCCTACCTCGCCTACGGCACCCTCGTCACCGTCATCAACTGAGGGCGCGCGACCCGCTCAGCGCCAGCGCCTCCGCAGGTGGAGGAGCTCCTGGCCGTAGCCCATCACCGAGACGAGAGACATGACGGGCTGGTAGAGCACGATGAAGAGGAGCAGGCCTGCCCGGTTCCGCCGCACCTGCAGCCCGAGGGGAGCGAAGACCCGATCGCGCTGCTGGCGGTAGAGCACCCAGTAGACGACGAAGGTGAGCGGCAGGACCGCCAGCGTCATCGGCCCGACGATGTAGTAGCGCCCGGTGAAGGCGAGCGCCAGCCCCGGCAGCCAGATGAAGGTGTAGCCGAGGTCGACGAGCGGGATGGCGAGGTTCGTGAAGGCGAGTGCGGCCGTGCGGTACCTGGAGTGCCGCCACGGCGGGACCGACTTCAAGCCCTCGAGCATCCCCCGCGCCCAGCGCGAGCGCTGACGGGCGAAGGCCTTCAGGTTCTCGGGGGCGGTCGTGAAGGCTACCGAGAGCGGCTCGAAGTAGACGAGCCCCTCCCGATGCAGGAGCTGCCAGGTGAGCAGGATGTCCTCGCCGATGGCGTCCGGCCAGCCCCCCACCCGCCGGACGGCGTCGGCGCGGTAGAGGCTGAAAGCTCCCTGGGCGACGAGCGTCGACTGGAAGAGGCCCTGCATCCGCTTCACCGAGGCGATGCCGAGGAAGTAGTCCCATTCCTGCAGCTTCGACCAGAAGCTCGCCCTCCCGTTGCGCACGAGCACGGTGCCGGCGACGGCGACGACCTCCTCGGGCGAGGACTCGAGCCGGGCGATGAGGAGGCGGACCGCAGAGGGGTGCAGCAGGGTGTCGGCGTCGACCGTGATGACGAGGGGGCTCGTGCACACCTCGAGGCCCTTGTTGAGGGCGTGACTCTTCCCGGGAGTGGCCTCGTGGACGATCCGCAGGTTGACACCATGCGCGGTGGCGGCCGCCCGCGCCAGCTCGACCGTGCGGTCGGTCGACCCGTTGTCGGCCAGGACGACGCAAAGCGGTCCCTCGTAGTCCTGCCTCGAGAGGTACTCGATCGTCTGGCCGATGCCGGCCTCCTCG
>JAJZZB010000262.1 GCA_021797795.1 Actinomycetes bacterium
CCGGGGTGGTGGAAGTCGTTGTTCAACATCTGCGGAACGCAAAGCTCGTCTTTCGCGCTGTTCGCGTGATCGACGCCCGCCCGGCGGGCATCTACCGCCGCCCTGGGCCACTTCCTGGCCATGGCGGCCGTCCGCCCAGGCGCGATGGTGTCTAGCAATGAGTGGCGCGGTGTCAGGGTTGAGTGTCGCGCCTGGCCTGAGATGCTACGCATGTCGTGGTGTTTCTGGCTATCTATCGAGCGCTGCGCGCTCCGTGCTGATCGCAACTGCCACTCGCGCCATATAATGCTGGACATGGATGTAGTTCGACCATATGGTGGTTGCGGAGGTGAGGCCGGTGAGCCACGACTCGCGCCGACAGGCACTGGAGATCGCCAAGCTGGTGCACCCCCGGCCCGAGGCGGTGAGCGCCGCCTTGTTCGCCCAAGGCGGGCCGTTCTTCTTCGCCTCCGACAAGGTGCAGGTGAAGTACGAGATGCTTCGTGCCCATGTGGTCGATCACCGCAGCGTGACCGCGGCCGCGTTCGAGCACGGCTACTCGAGGGCCGAGTTCTACTTGGTGGCTGCGGCCTTCGAGGAGGCCGGCATGGGCGGCCTGTTAGACGAGCGTCGAGGCCGCAAGGGGCCGATGAAGCTCACCGCCGAGGTGAGAGACTTCCTCGACTCGCTCGGCCCCCGCTCGGCGTCCGAAGCTGCGTCGGCACTCGAGGGCGAGTTGGGCGTGCGGCTGCATCCGCGCAGCATCCAGCGGCTGAGGCGGCGATGAGTCAGAGACACCGGCTTTGGCCGGTGGCCGAGGCGGCCCAGGCTGACTACGAGCGGCTGCGGGAGGCGGTCGTCTTGACCGGCCAGCTCCCCGACGACCTGGCGGCGGCCCGCTTCGCCCGTCGGGGCCTGGCTGGCCTCATCGCCTGGCCCGAAGCAGATCCTGCCTTTGCGGCCGTCGCGCTAGGCGCCGAGCGGCCGGCGTGGAGCCCACATGCCGATCCGCGTGTCGAGGCACTGGCAGCCGTCTACGGGCTGCTGCTCGGCTGTGGGGACAGCGAAGCGGCGCTGGGTCGCCTGCCACTAGCCGGTTCAGGCAGCTGAGCGTGGCCTCGCACAGCCCTTCCGCTCCCAGCAGCCGTCGCGCGATGACAACGCGACGCCAGCACCCCGCTCTTCGCCCACCCGCCCGGACCTGCGGGCTACCCCGGACCCCAGAGGAGGGGCCAGTGACAGCCAAGCCCCCGTGGCGCGACGATGGCGCTGCGATGACCTGTCCGATGTGCGATCGAGATTTCGTGCCCTCGGGCCGCAGGCGCTACTGCTCCGACAGCTGCTGGCGAAAGGCGAGGGCCCAACGGCACCAGACCCCAGCGACCCCGGTGGTCGTCCCGCCGCCGGTCGGGGCCAGCCGCCCGGTCACGGTGTATGAATGCGATAGCTGTGGCGGCAGGGCGTTGGGCGCCCAAAGGTGCGACTGCGGCGGGTTCATCCGACGCGTCGGCCTAGGCAGTCTGTGCCCCGCGTGCGATGCGCGGCTGGCCGCGGGGGAGCTCGTCGAAGTCGTCGAGTCAGGCTTGAGGGGGCGGCGGTGAGGGTCGGAATCTACGCCCGCGTATCGACCGAGGCTCAAGAGGCTCGTGGCACCATCGGCTCACAGCTTGCGGCCCTTCGGACCCGGGTGGCCTCCGAGTGCGACGAGCTGGTCGCCGAGTTCGTCGACGACGGCTACTCGGGTGCCCGACTCGACCGTCCCGGCCTGGACGCCCTTCGGGACGCGTGCGAGGCAGGGCTGATCGAGGCGATCTGGTGTCTGTCGCCTGACCGCCTGGCGCGCGCCTTCGCCTACCAGATGCTGATCCTCGACGAGTTCGCCCGACTCGGCGTAGCTGTGCGCTTCACCGACTCGCCCCCCCTCGACGACGACCCCGAGGCCCGCCTGCTCATCCAGGTGCAGGGAGTGATAGCCGAGTATGAGAAGGCGAAGTTCGCGGAGCGTGAGCGGCGGGGCAAGCTCTATCGGGCTCGGGCGGGCGAGGTCCTCTCGCGCAAGGTTCCCTACGGCTATCGCCGGGTCCCCCGCGGACCGGGCGGCCCAGCGCACGTGGTGGTCCACGAGCCCGAGGCAACCGTGGTGCGCCGCGTCTTCGCCGAGTTCCTCTCCGGGCGCTCGATCCGTCGCATCGTCATCGACCTCGGCGGCGAAGGGGTCGCGTCCCCTGACGGCAAGCCGCACTGGGTGCTCGCAACGGTTGGGCGGATGCTGAGAAACGAGGCCTATGTTGGTCGCCTGTACTGGAACCGCACCAACACCAGCTTCGATGCCGCCTCCGGCCGCAACCGTCAGCGGCGCCGTCCCAGGGAGGAATGGATCGAGATCCCGATCCCTGCCATCGTCACCGACGACACCTTCGAAGCCGTCCAGAGCGCGGCTCGTGAGAACAGCGCCTTCAGCCCACGGCGCACCGATCCCGATTCGTTCCTCCTGCGGCGCATGGTCCGCTGCGGGCGATGCGGGGTCAAGCTCGCCTGCCACCGCGCCACGCGCGAGGCGGGGACGGCTCGCTACTACCAGTGCCCCCACCACGATCCGGTGCGGTCCGGTGGCGAGGACCGCCGCTGCTCCGAGCGGCGCATCCGAGCCGACGAGCTCGATGCCTTCGTGTTCGACGAGGTGGCCAACCTGCTCGCCTGTCCTTCTCTTCTCACCGCCGGCGAAGCCGCCGTCGCCGAGCGGGCGCCCATTCCAGACGACGACCTGCTAGCCGCACAGCTCGCACGTATGGACCGCCGGTTGGAAGAGGCAGAAGCAGAGCGGCGCCGCCTGGCCGATCTCTACCAGGCTGGCGTGATCGACCAGGCTGAGCTCACCCGTCGCGCTGGCGAGCTCGAGGCCCGCCGCAACAGACTTGGCCGTGAACGCCAAACCCTCGCCGACCAGCACGCGGAGCTGAGCCAACACAACCGGCTCGCGCAACGCATCGAGGACTTCGCCGAGCGGGCTCTCGCCTCGCTGAGCACACTCGACTTCGCCGAACGCCAGCGGCTTCTTCGCCTCGTCCTCGAAGACGTGCGAGTACAGGGCTGGAACGTCGAGCTGCGACTACGCATCCCTCTCGACGACGACCCTGCCCATGGCCCGCCGAGGGCGCCGTTGCCCACCCCACCGAGCGCCAAGAAGAACCGACCCCGGGGCCACCGGGACAGCAAGGAGGCAGTGTCTAGCAATGACGGTTTGCGTTCCATTGGTCAACATCTGCGAGAACTGCTCCAACTACGTTCCCGCCACCGAGTTCACGCCCACCCTCCAAGCTCAACTGGCCGATGTGCGAGCCCTACGCGACGACGCCGAACGCAGAGGATGGACGTCCGAAGAAGCCCGCCACCGACGCGTCATCGAAAGCCTTGAAGGCCACCTCCGGCGACTGGAAAATCTGGCCTGATCGAGGGACTCCGCTTGACACCACCCCCGAGGGCC
>JAJZZB010000263.1 GCA_021797795.1 Actinomycetes bacterium
GCTGGCCCTGACCAACGGCACCGGCTTCTTGGATCGGGTCTACGCGGTGCGGGCTGGGGTCCAGGGCTTCCTTCCGGGCTCGCTCGCGCCGAATGAGCTGGCGGGGGCGGCCGTGGCCACGCTCGAGGCCGCCCAGCGCGATCGCTGGCGGGTGCTGGCAGTCGATGATGATCCGTCCGTCTTGGCTACACTGGTTGCGCTTCTCGAGCCTGCCGGCTTGACGGTCACCGGGGTGGCAGAGCCAGGGCGGTTCTGGGCCGCGCTCGGAGAGACCACCCCGGACCTGGTGGTGTTGGACCTCGACATGCGGGAGGTGAGCGGCATCGAGCTGTGCCGCCTGCTTCGAGCCGACCCCCGCTGGGCGGTGTTGCCTGTGGTGTTCTTGACCTCGCACGTCGGTCGAGACACGATCGAGGCAGTCTTCGCAGCCGGCGCGGATGACTATGTCCCCAAGCCCGTGGTCGGTTCCGAGCTGGTGACCCGGGTCACCAACCGCCTCGAGCGGACCAGGATCCTGCGGGTTCTGGCCGAGACTGATCCGCTCACCGGCCTGGCGAACAGGAGGAAGTTCGAGACCCAGTGGAACCGGTTGCAGGCGATGGCCGACCGCTACGACCAGCCGCTCTCCTTCGCGCTGCTCGACGTGGACCGCTTCCGGGACGTGAACAACCGCTACGGCCATGAGGTTGGCGACGTCGTGCTGCAACGGATCGGTCAGTTGCTCTTGGAGCGCTTCCGCGGCGAAGACGTGGTCGCCCGATGGGGTGGCGAAGAGATCGCCCTCGCCCTGTACGGGATGACCCGTGCGGACGGGGTGCGACGAGTCTCCGATCTGCTTGCGGCCGTTTGTGATGAGGCGATGGTGACGCCGGATGGGCAGTCTTTCCGGGTCAGCTTCAGCGGCGGGGTCAGTGAGTACAAGGTGGACGGCGCCGCGCTTCGCGACCTTTACCAGCGCGCCGACGAGGCCCTCTATCTCGCCAAGGCGCTCGGCCGTGAGCGGGTGCTTCCCGCCGGCCAGCAGCCCGAGCTGCGGGGCGATGATCCCTCGGTCGATGTCGTGGTCGTGGAGGATGACGATGTCGTGGCCGAGCTGCTCGCCCACGCGCTTTCCGGCGGAGGCTATTCGAGCCTGCGCGTTCGCGACGGCCAGGCCGCGGTGGAGCTCCTCACCGGCGCCACACGACGACCGGCACGTCTGGTCCTGCTCGACATCAGCCTCCCGGGTCTCGACGGTTTCGCGGTGCTCGAGCACCTGCGGCGCGAGGGCGTGCTCGAGGTGACGCGGGTCATCGTGCTGACCGCCCGATCCTCTGAGCCCGAGATCCTGCGAGCCCTCGAGGCCGGTGCGATCGACCACGTCAGTAAGCCGTTCAGCCTCCCGGTCCTCATGCAGCGGGTCCGGCGCGCCCTGGCGGGCTGATCGGAGATGGTCGGGGGCCTGCTGCGCCTCGTTGGGGTCGCCGAGCTGGGGGCGTTGTCGGTGATGCTGGTGGTGTTCATCGCGCACAGTCTGTGGGTGGCGCTGACGGCCCGACCGACGGAGCGTCGGCTCGTGGAGCTGCGCCAGGGCATGGTCCGCGCCGTTGGGGGAGAGAGCCGGCTCGCTATCCCCACGTCACGCGTGGACCGGCGGCTTTACCGACTGGTGCTGAAAGAGGTGGCTGTCAGCGTCTCGGGGGACGGGGCGGCGTGGATCGAGTCGGAGGCGCGCGAGATGGGCCTGTCCGAGCAGGCGGCGCGTCGATGCCGGAGCCGACGGTGGTGGCACCGGCTGCGCGGCGTCCGGTTGTTCGGCCTTTTTGGCGGGGGCGGGGACCTCGTCCCGGCGCGCCTTGGTGACGCGCACCCGCTGGTGCGAGAAGCTGCAACCAGATGGGTAGCGCGCCATCCCAGCCCGGCGCTCGCCGAAGCTCTGGTGACGATGCTGGACGACCCCGAGCGTCGCTGCCGTCTCGCCGCGGTGGACGCGTTGATCCGCCTCGGCGCAACAGCAGCCGAGCCCCTCGCCGCCCATCTGTCCCGAGCGGTGTGCCCTGGGCGGGCGCTGGCGCTCGAAGTAGCGACCGGTGTCGCCGACGGGCGGTTCCTCGGGTCAGGGCTGCGCGCGGCCGGTGATCCGGACCCCGCGGTTCGGGCCCAAGCTGCCAGCCTGCTCGCTGCTGTAGCAGGGGGCGAGCCCGAGCAGGCTCTGCTCGGCCTCCTTCACGATCCGAGCGAGCGGGTGCGGGTCGCGGCCACCCGCGGCTTGGGTGTGGTCAGCTCTTGGACACTGGCCCCCGACATCGCCAGACAACTGAGCGATCCCGCCTGGGATGTGCGACGGGAAGCGGCCTTGGCGCTGGTCCGGCTCGGGGCCGCCGGTCGTCTCTACCTCCGCCGGGCGCTCACCGATACCGATCCGTACGCGGCGGACATGGCCCACCAGGTGCTGGATCTCCCCGGTGCCACCGCTGACTGAGTCGACGGGGCGCGATGACGGTTGAGCCGCTCCGCCTCGTCTTCGACGTATCGGTCTTGGTGGTCATCGGATACTTCGTTGTCGCGAACGGGTTCTGGACGGCACTGTTCGCCACCGCCGCCTGGCAGATGCTCCAGCACCGCCGCTCGAGCGCAGAGGAGGATGCCCGTTGGCTCCTCGGCTCCTCGGTGCTTCCTCGGGTGAGCGTCCTCGTGCCGGCCCACAACGAGGCGGCGACGGTCGGAGAGAGCGTCCGCGCGCTGCTCACGCTGGAATATCCGAACCTCGAGGTGGTGCTCGTCAACGACGGGTCGACCGACGAGACGCTCGAGACGCTGATACGTCACTTCGAACTGCGGCCCGTCTATCCGATCTACCGTCACGTGGTGGCGACCAAGGCGGTGCGCGCCTTGTACCGATCCGGGCTGCACCCTGGGCTGGTCGTGGTCGACAAGGACAACGGCGGGAAGGCGGACTCGCTGAACGCCGGGCTCAACCTGGCGACCGGTGCGCTGGTCTGCGCCATCGATGCCGACACCCTCATCGAGCCCGAAGCCCTGCTGCGGATCGTCCAGCCGTTCCTGGCTGAAGAGGACGTGGTCGCCTCGGGGGGAACGATCCGGGTTGTCAACGGCTCGCGGGTTCAAGCAGGTCGAGTCGTTGTTCCCCGGGCGCCGCGGCGGCCGGTCGGCGGGCTGCAGGCCGTGGAGTACCTGCGGGCTTTCCTCTTCGGCCGCCTGGGCTGGAACCGCCTCGGTGGCAACCTGATCATCTCCGGCGCCTTCGGGCTCTTCAGGAGGGACGCTCTCCGAGCGATCGGCGGCTACCAGGTGGATAGCATCGGAGAGGACATGGAGCTCGTCGTCCGCTTGCGGCGCGCCGGCATCGAGCGGGGGGAGGCTAGCAGGGTCGTCTTCGTCCCCGAGCCGGTCGCCTGGACCGAAGCCCCCGAGTCTCTTCGCGTGCTCGGGCGCCAGCGCGACCGCTGGCAACGGGGCCTG
>JAJZZB010000054.1 GCA_021797795.1 Actinomycetes bacterium
CGTCAGCACCCCGAAGTATGGTGCCCGCCGTGCACGAGGAGGGCGCCGACGCCGCCCGTTGTGGTGCGGGAGCGGCCTGGCAAGCTCTCGCCGCTCCCCGGAGGCGGGCCTTCGAGGAGGCCTGGACCTCGTTCTGTGCCGGCTCGGCGCGAGTCGGGGTGGTGGTGGTGGTGGTGGTGGACGGGTCGGGGGAGGTCGTCTCCGGCGGCGGCAACTCCATGTTCGAGGACGACCCCGGGCTGTCGTCGCTCACCGGGTCGAGGACACCCACGCCGAGATGGTCGCCCTGCAGGATGCGGCGTGGCGACGCCGACGACCATGAGATCGACAGCCCCATCGAGCGGTGCCTCATGTCCGCCGCCACCATCGGCGTGTACCACCTGCGAGGGGTCCACTGCGCCGCCGTCGGCCCCCTCTGGGATGGCCCCGAGGAGGCCTTCAGGCGTGCCCCGGTGCTCGCCCGGCGCATGCCGGAGCGCACCGTGCTCGGGGGGTCCGCTCGGCGTGTTCGGGCACGTCCTGCACCTGTGCGGCCTCGGGGAGCGGACGCCCGGGATCATGGTGACCGCTCACGGCGCCCTCGCTCCGGAGCTGCTCGACCTCGGGAGGCACCTCGAGCGAGACGGACGTGTCACGACGCTGGCGGCCGGCTCGGCGACGGTCGGTCTCGCCGAAGCCGAGCTGTGGGACGACCTGCCGGCCATGGCGTTCCCTGGGGACCGAGAGACGGGCGGCCTTGTAGGCTCACGACCAGATGAAGGACCTCACGGTCACGGCCATCCCCTTCTTCTTCGCCAGCATGGGCGCCGAGTACCTCTGGCTCCGCCAGCGGGACCCTGACGCCCTCAGGGAGGCGACAGGGCGGGACCTCTCCCAGGGTGTCTACGAGCCGCGGGACACCGTCGCCAGCCTGACGATGGGCGTCGGCAGCCTCCTTGCCCCGCTCGTCGTGCCGAGGCTGCTGCGCCCGCTCACCCCAGGGCGGGGCCGGTACGGCAAGGCGCTCGTCCTGACCGCCGTCTCGGCCACCGCCGTCACCTCCGTCGCCGATCGCCTGGCGCGCCAGTCCGAGGGTGCCGGCGAGCCGCCGGGACGGGCGAAGCGGCGCTCCACGGCGAGGCGCGTGGCTTCTGTTGGCGGGGTGACAGCCGTCGTGGCGGGAGGTGTCGCGGCCGCGACGGCGTGGGCAGACCGGACGACGCTGGGCCGGCTTTTCGACCGGCGGATGGTGCGCGACCTCGGGACCGGCCCACTCGCCCTGGCGGCGGCGGTCGCCGGCTGGGACTTCATCTACTACTGGAACCACCGCTTCTCACACGAGTGCCGGGCGCTGTGGGCAATCCACGTCGTCCACCACTCGAGCGAGCGCTACAACCTCTCGACCGCCCTGCGACAGCCCGTGGCCGAGGCCTTCGGCGCCTTCGTCCCCTACTCGCTGCTCTGCCTGCTCGGCATCCGCCCCGTGCTCGTGCTGCGCGCACGCGGTGTCAACCTGCTCTACCAGTTCTGGATCCACACCGAGTCCGTCGGCTCCCTCGGGCCGGCCGAGGCCGCGCTCAACACGCCCTCCCACCACCGGGTGCACCACGGGAGCAACGGGAGGTACCTCGACCGGAACCACGGCAGCATCCTCATCGTCTGGGACCGCCTCTTTCGGACCTTCGAGCGCGAGGACGAACCGGTCCGCTACGGCCTCACGAAGAACGTCGGATCGTTCAACCCGCTGCGGATCGCCACCCACGAGTACGCCGAGATGCTGCGGGACGTCGCCTCGGCCACCACCTGGCACGACCGGCTCTCGTTCGTGCTGCGCGGGCCCGGCTGGGCGAGCGCCCGGCGCGCCCGGGACAACAAGGAGCCGGCGGTGGCTCTCTGAGCTCGTCGGGCGACGTCCCGTCCCCGTTTTGGGCGCTTTGCCTATCCACCCGGGCTCACCGGGAACCGATACTCTGTGCGATCCCCGCAAGGGGACCCGGAGAGCGGGAGCCGTTGCTCACATCCCCTCGCAGTAACGGCTCCCGCCTCTCCCCGGGTCAGCGCAGCGAGGCTGCGAGCGCTCGACCCGAGGCGATCTCGCTCTCTTCCGCCGAGGTCAACTCGATGGGGATGGATGTCGGGTACCTTCCCGTCAGGCACGCGGAGCAGAAGTCCTCCCCGCCGGCGTCCGAGCCGACCGCCGTCAGGAGGTTCTCGAGGGAGAGGAAGTCGAGGGAGTCGGCGCCGAGGTGCGCCCGCATCTCCTCCACCGACATGCGGGCGCCGAGCAGCTCGCCTCGCGACGGGGTGTCGATGCCGTAGTAGCAGGGCCACCGGAACGGCGGCGAGGAGATCCGGAGATGGACCTCGGCGGCACCTGCCTCGTTCAGCATCTTCACGATCTGTCGAGTCGTCGTCCCCCTCACGATCGAGTCGTCGACCACGACGAGCCGCTTGCCCTCGATGCTCGAGCGGAGCGGGTTCAGCTTGCGCCGGACGCCGAGCGCCCTCGCCTCCTGGGTGGGGGCGATGAAGGTCCGCCCGATGTAGCGGTTCTTCACCAGCCCCTGACCGTAGGGGATCCCGCTCGCCTCGGCGAAGCCCTCGGCCGCCGTCACACCCGAGTCGGGCACCCCGATGACGAGGTCGGCGTCGACCGGGTGCTGTCTCGCCAACAGCTCGCCCATCTTGCGACGGACGGTGTAGACCTCCCGGCCGACCAGCCTCGAGTCGGGTCGGGCGAAGTAGACGAACTCGAAGACACAGAGCCGCTGCTCTCCCTGCTCACCGAAGGGACGGAGCGAACGGGGCCCGGCGTCGTCGATCACGACCATCTCGCCGGGGTCGATCTCTCGTACGAGCTCCGCCCCGCAGACGTCGAGGGCCGGCGACTCGGAGGCGACCACCCAGCCCGTGCGGGCCTCCCCGTCGGCCTTGTAGGCGAGACGGCCGAGGCAGAGCGGCCGGAAGCCGTGGGGGTCCCGCACCGCCACGAGGTGGTCGGCGTCGAGGAGGACGAAGGAGAAGGCGCCCTCCACCGAGGGGAGCACGCGCTCGAGCGCCCCGACGAGATCGAGATCTCCGCTGGTGCCGTCCGGACCGGGCCCGGACGAGGCGGCGAACTCCCGGGCGATCAACTCGGCCACGAGGTCGCTGTCCGAGGTGAGGGCGCCGAGCATCCCGGCCGCGGCGGCGAGCTGCTCGGTGTTGGTGAGGTTGCCGTTGTGGCCGAGGGCGAAGCCGGCCCTGCCGTCGGTTCGGTAGACAGGCTGGGCGTTCTGCCAGGTGCTCGGACCGGTCGTCGAGTAGCGGGTGTGCCCGATGGCGAGGTCCCCCTCGAGCGAGGAGAGCGAGCGCTCGTCGAAGACCGCGGCCACGAGGCCCATCTCCTTGAACACGGTGACGCTCTCGCCGTCGCTCACAGCCATCCCGGCAGACTCCTGCCCCCGGTGCTGGAGAGCGAACAACCCGTCGAAGGTGGTCCGGGCGACCGCCGCGCCTGGCGCGTAGACGCCGAAGACGCCGCATGCCTCTTTCACGTCGCCATTCTGCCACCGGGGGCTGACGGGCCGGCCGGCGGCGCCCGGTACCGGTACGCTCGGCGCGGTCCGCGGGCGGCTCGCGGTGGGACAGGAGTGCCATGATCGACCTCCACACACATTCGACCTGCTCGGACGGGTCGGAGTCGCCGACCAGGGTCGTCGAGCTCGCCGTCGGGGCCGGGCTGTCGGCGCTCGCCCTCACCGACCACGACGGCCTCGGGGGCATCGACGAGGCGAGGCGGGCGGCCGAGGCCGGCGGCCTCGAGCTCGTCCCGGGCTGCGAGGTCTCCTGCCGCTTCTCGCCCGGCACCTTGCACCTGCTCTGCTACTTCGTCGAGCCGGGCGAGGGACCGCTCCAGTCCCAGCTGGCCCAGCTGCGACGGGACAGGGCCGAGCGCAACGTGAGGCTCGTGGCCCGCCTGAACGAGCTCGGGATCGACCTCACCCTGGCCGAGGTGGAGGCCCGTGCCGGCGGCACGACGCTCGGTCGCCCCCACTTCGCCAAGGCGCTCGTCGACAAAGGGGTGGTCACGACCTATGAGGAGGCCTTCGAGGACCTGCTCGGCAAGGGCGGCAGCGCCTACATCCCGAAGGCCTTCATCTCGGCCGAGACGACGATCGAGGCGGCAGCCGGCTCGGGCGCGCTCGTCTCGCTGGCGCACCCCTTCTCGCTCGGCCTCGATCCTGACGGCCTCGACCGGATGCTCGCCGAGCTGGCGGCGGCCGGTCTCGCCGGCCTCGAGTGCCACTACGGGCGATACGGCACCGAGGAGCGGGCGGCGCTCACCGCCCTCGCCGCCCGCCACCACCTCGTCGCCACCGGTGGCTCCGACTTCCACGGCAGCTTCAAGCCCGACGTCGCCGTCGGCACCGGTGAGGGGGACCTCGCCGTGCCGGACTCGGTGCTCGCCGAGCTGAAGGCGAGGCGCCCGGCAGCCGGCCGATGACCGAGCACGCCCGCGAGCTCGTCGAGACCCTCGACACCGGGGAGCAGGTCAGCCTGCTCGCCGGCATCGACTACTGGCACACCGCACCGCTCGAGCGGATCGGCCTGGCGAGCATGCACCTCTCCGACGGCCCGGTCGGGGTCCGCGGGGAGCGGACCGTCGGCTCCGTCTCGGTCTCGTTTCCCTGCGGGACGGCGATCGGCGCCACCTTCGACCCCGAGGCGGCGGCCGAGCTCGCGGACGTCCTGGCTGACGAGTGCGCCGACAAGGGCGTGGACGTGCTGCTCGGCCCGACGGTCAACCTGCAGCGGCACCCACTCGGCGGGCGGCACTTCGAGTGCTACTCCGAGGACCCGACCCTGAGCGCTGAGCTGGCGGTCGCCTACGTCCGCGCCCTGCAGGCACGCGGCGTGGCCGCCACGGTGAAGCACCTGGTGGCCAACGACACAGAGCTCGAGCGCCACACGGTGAGCGCCGAGGTGGACGACGACGTGCTGCGCCGGCTCTACCTCGTGCCCTTCGAGGAGGCGGTGCGACGGGGCGGTGCCTTCGCCGTCATGTCCGCCTACAACCGTGTGAACGGCACCTACGCCGCAGAGCACGGCCATCTGCTCGGCGAGGTGCTGCGGGGCGAGTGGGGCTTCGACGGCCTCGTCATGTCGGACTGGTTCGGGGCGAAGAGCACGGTGCCCTCGATCGAGGCGGGACTCGACCTCGAGATGCCCGGGCCCGGCGTCCACTACGACCAGAGGCTGGCGCGGGCGGTGGCGGCGGGCGAGGTGGCGGCCGAGACGGTCGCCGAGCGCGCCTACCGCGTGCTCCAGCTCGCGCTGCGCACGGGTGCGACGACCCGAGGCGCCCGCCGGGTGCCGCGGCGGAGCGTCGGCGAGCGGCGGGAGGCGTCGAGGCGGCTCGCCGTCGCCTCGTTCGTCCTGTTGCGCAACGAGGCGCCGGCGGGAGCCGACGCACCGCTGCTCCCCCTCGTGCTCGGCCCGGGCCGGTCGGTGGCGGTCATCGGGCCGAGGGCGGCCGCCACCGAGGTCCAGGGCGGCGGGAGCGCCCGCGTCCACCCGGAGCGGACGGTCTCGGTGCTCGGCGGGATGACCGAGCGCTACGCGCCGCTCGGAGTCGAGGTGACCCACGCCCTCGGCTGCGTCGCCTGGTCGGGGACTCCGCCGCTCGAGATCCCCTTCGAGCTCGAGTACCACGCGGCCGGCGAAGGCGGGACGGTGGTGTTCGACGAGGCGCCAGCGCACCGCGAGCAGACCCCGCGTCCGCCGCTCGTCTGGCTCGGCCGACCGGTGCCCGGCCTGCCGGCGCTGGCCGAGGGCGCCTTCGGCGTCCGGTGCTCGGGCCGCCTCGTCGCCGAGCACACCGGCGAGCACGAGCTCACCCTCGTCCAGGTGGGCTCGGCCCGCCTCCTGCTCGACGGCACCACCCTCCTCGAAGGCTCGAGAGAGCGCGGGACGGCCTTCTTCGGTTTCGGGTCGATACCTGCGACCGCCACGGTCGCGTTGGAGGCGGGCAGGGCCTACGACCTCGTCGCCGAGTACGAGGTCGCGCCCGGCTCGGCCGTCGCCGGCCTCTCGATCGGGCTGCGACCTCCACTCCCGCCCGACGAGGAGCTGATCCGGCGGGCGGCCGAGGTGGCGGCCGCCGCCGACGTCGCCGTCGTCGTGGTGGGAACCGGGCCCGAGTGGGAGACCGAGGGGCGCGACCGCGTGGACATGTCCCTGCCCGGCCGACAGGACGACCTCGTGCACGCCGTGGCCGCCGCCAACCCTCGGACCGTGGTCGTCCTCAACTGCGGGGCTCCGGTGACGATGGGCTGGGCGGGGCGCTGTCCCGCCGTCCTGCAGGCATGGTTCCCAGGGGAGGAGGCCGGGCGGGCGGTGGCGGATGTCCTGAGCGGGGAGCAGGAGCCCGGCGGCCGGCTCCCGCACTGCATCCCGGCCCGGCTGGAGGACAGCCCGGCCTATCCCCACTACCCGGGAGCCGGGGGGCGGCTTTCCTACGGCGAGGGGATGCTGGTCGGCCACCGCCACTTCGCGACGTCGGGCGTGGCACCTCGCTACTGGTTCGGCCACGGTCTCGGCTACACGGCCTTCGAGCTGAGCGGGCCGGTCGCCGGGGGCACCCGAGACGGCGCCGTGGCGGCGGCGACCGTGGCGAACCGCGGCGGGCGGGCAGGGCCCGCCGTCCTCCAGGTCTACCTGCGCCCGCTCGACCGGGTGGAGGGCGAGCCGTCCCTGGAGTACGCCGGAGCGCGCTGTCTCGACCTCGGATCGGGCGACAGCGGCCGGGCGGAGGTGCCGATCGCGGCGAGCCGGCTCGGCCGCTGCCGGCCGGGCGGCTACGACGTGCTGGTCGGCTGGAGCGCCGATCCGGCCCGGCTCACCTTGGCGGGGACGATCACGATCGCGGGGTGAGGTCGAGGTCCCGGGGCGGCTCGGCCGGCACCTTCCAGACGAGGAAGGCCTTGTCGTACTCCCCGTGGTAGCGGTTCGTCGCCGACACGACGGCGCCGAAGGCTTCCTCGAAGTCCTCCCACCGCTCGGACTCGACGACTGCCCGCAGGGAGGCGAGCTCGCCGGAGACGAACTGCCCGACCGAGTCCGCGTACTTCGGCCGCACCACCACGGAGGCCTTCAGGATCTTCGTCGCCTCGGACAGCTCGTAGCGGGCGAGCGGACGGTTGCGGGCTCTGCCGGCGTGGTAGCACTTCCACATCCGGTCGGCGATCTCGACCATGAGCCGGGCCATGCCCGGCTGGATGGCCGCCAGCTGGTCGAGGCTGATCTGCGCCTTGCCGTTGTCGACGAGGTGGGTGTGGTCCGATGCGGGCTCGGGTGCCATGGCCTGGCAGGCTAGTGAGCGACTGCCGCCTCAGCCACATCCGAGCGCCGGGGCCAACGCGATGAGGACGAGGAGCCCGGCCGCCGCAGCCGGCAGCGCCACCCGCACCCCCATCCGGAAGTACTGCAGCGCCGTCACGCGGACCCCGAAGCGCCTCATCGAGTCGAGCCAGAGCAGGCTGGCGAGCGAGCCCGTGACAAGGAGGGAGGGCCCGGCGTTCACCCCCCACAGGACGGGCCAGAGAGAGCAGCTGGCATGGCCGCCCGACGAGGAGACGAAGGGCAGGGCGACGAGCAGCGCCGGGAGGTTGTTGACGACGTTCGCCCCGGCTGCGCTGACGGCGGCCTGCCGCAGGGCGGCGACGGGACCGGACCCGCCGAGGAGGGCGCCGAGGTGCAGGCCGGTGGCGGCGGCGGCGGCCAGGATCGCCAGTCCCGCCGCCACGAGCGCCGTGTCCCACGGGATCGCCCGGAGGGGGAGGTACCTCGTCAGCCCGACGAGCACGAGGTCGGCCACGAGGGCGACCTCCCACTCTGCGATGCCCGCCGACGGACCGAGGACGAAGCCGGCGAGCACGAGGGCGACGACCAGGCTGCCGACCGCGAGCACCCGGCGGTCACGGGCGGGCGGGTCGACCGGGCCGGCGCCGCCGGGAGGCCGCACGGACGTGCGCCGTCCGGGCTCGGCGACCCCTCCGGCAGCCCGGTAGCAGAGGTAGCCGACGGCGCAGGCGGCGGCCGATGGCAGGGCGAGGTGCTCGAGGACAGCGAGCGGCCCGACGCCGAACCGGGCCGCCACGACGAGGTTCGTCAGGTTGGAGACAGGCAGGAAGGACGAGGCGAGGAGGGCGAGCAGCACCGGCTGGAAGCCGAGGAAAGCCCGCGAACGCCCCTGCTGGTCGGCGACCCGCAGGTAGAGCGGAGTGAGCAGCACGACGCCGGCGTCGAGGTTGAGCACCGCCACCGTCCCGGTGGCGAGCGCCCACAGGCCCGGGACGAGCAGCCGACCGCCGTCGAAGAGGCCCGCCAGCTGCTGGAAGTAGCCGTACCGGTCGAGCAGGACGGCGAGGGGGATGGCGGCGAGCAGGAACCCGAGCGGGGCAGCGAGCGGGCGCAGGGCACTCCCCACCTGCCCGAGAGAGACGAGGCCGGCAGCCAGTGCGATGGCCGAGCAGGCCGCCGGCGCGACGAAGGCGGGGAGCCTCAGGGGACGGGCGACCGCTCCCGCCACGGCGGCGAGCAGGAGCACCACGCGGATGGCGGTCACGCGGCGGGATGCCCGCGCTGCCCGCGATGAGTCGCACAGCCCTCGAGGGAGCGGGTGCCGGGCGACTCCTCGGAGCCAACCGCAGTCTCACTGCGCTCGGGGAGGCTCCACTCGACCGTGCCCGCCGTGAGCGAGGCGGCTGCGAGCAGCCCGTGCCGGCGGTGCTCCTCATGGTCGAGGAGGCCCTCCGGCCCGATCCCGCTCGCGGCGAGGACGCCAGAGAGGGTCTCGCCGCGCAGGCAGGAGCCGGCTACCCCGGTCTCGGCGTCGGGACGAACGCGCGCCGCCGCCGGCTCGGCGTCGGCTGGCACGGCCCGGCGGATCGACATGCCGGAAGACTACGAGGCGGCGCCCGACCCGGTCCCATCCTGACCGGGCGGGCGGGCTGCTCAGACCGGCGCCTCGAGCGGCCGCTTCACCGCCCCGGCGCCGCGCCGGCGGGCGCGGAGCTCGGCGACGAGCTCGTCCCGGAGGGTCCGGTACGAGAGGTCGTCCCAGCAGTTGCGCCGCTGGAGGGGGTCCTCGGCGAGGTCGTACAGCTCCCCCTCGCTCCCGTCGTGGACGCTGCCGGAGCCGTAGCTCGTGCACACGTAGCCGTCCCGGGTGATCGTCCGCAGGTGCATCTCCACCCCGAACAGCTCGCTGTCCCAGTCCGTCAGCACCTCTTCGAAGTGGCGGGCCCTGGCGTCGTCGTCGTCGAGGGGAAGGGCCGAGCCCTCCATGAAGCCCGGCACCTCGATCCCGGCGATCCGGCACAGGGTCGGCGCCAGGTCGACGAGGCCGACCGGCGCCGTCACCACCGCCGGAGGAACCCGCCGCTCGGGGGCCGGTCGCCACACGAGCGGCACGCGCATGAGGGCGTCGACGTGGTAGGGCCCCTTGAACAGCAGGCCGAAGTCCCCCTGCAGCTCGCCGTGGTCGGAGGTGAACAGGACGTCGGTCTGCTCGGACCATCCCCGCTCGCCGATGCGGGCGAGCACGCGGCCGAGGGCCTCGTCGATCAGCTCGCACTCGACGGCGTTGCGGGCGTTCACCTCCCGCACCTGGTCGGCCGTGAGCGAGGCCGGGACCCAGCTCGCCGGCGCCTCGTAGTTGGCGACGAGCGCCCCCTCGTACCAGAGCCACCACTGGCGCGGCTTGGCGGAGAGGATCGCCTCCCGCTCCTCGGCACGCTCGGGGTACCCGACCGGGAGCGGGACCTCCCGCCAGTCCACCCGGCACATCTCGGACTGCGGTGGATCCCACGGGTGGTGGGGATCGGGGAAGCTCATCCAGCAGAACCAGTCCTCGTCGTCGGAGAGGCCGTCCAGGAACGAGATGGTCCGGTCGGCCACCCAGTCGGTGTGGTACCAGCCCCGTTCGACCGTGTTCACCTTCACCTGGGGTGCTCCCGTGTCGCCACCGCCATAGTCGTTCACCTCCACCGAGGCGTCGAGGACCGGGTAGAACATCGCCACCGCCTCGGGATGGGCGCGCTGCAGCCAGCGGGCGTAGTGGAGCGAACCGACGGCACCGTGGGTGGCGAGCTCGAGGTGCTCGAAGCCCCGGTGAGCCCCACCGGGCGGCTCGGTGATGCCCCGGCGACCGATGGCGTTCTCGACGAAGCGGAGGAACGGGTCGAGGAAGGGCTCGAAGTGGGCCTTGCCGACGAGGGCGGTGCGGTAGCCGGCGCCGCGCAGCACGTCCGCCACGGACGGGGCACCGGCCGGCAGCGGCACACCGTTCATGTAGACGCCGTGGGTCGCCGGGTACTGGCCCGTGAGGATCGTCGAGCGCGACGGCATGCAGACGACGGACTGGGGTTGGGCGCGCTCGTAACGGATGCCCGCCCGGGCGAGGCCGTCGGCGACCGGGGTGCGTGCGAGCTCCCCCCCGTTGCAGCCGAGGGTGTCGTAACGCTGCTGGTCGGTCGTGACGAGAAGGATCCTGCGTGCCATCATGGCCCCCCGTACCGGCGACCGACGGCCTCGAGCCCGCTCGCCCCGGCCCCGGCGAGGACGAGGGCCATCGTCGCCGGGACGGCGTCGACCGAGTAGAGCGCGAGGCTGCCTCCGTTCCCGAGGTCGAGAACGTCGAGGGTGGCCAGGTGCTCGGACATGAGGCCCGACACGACCCGGTACTGGAGGCGGCGCTGGAGCGGGTCGAGGGTCACGATCTCCTCGAACAGCTCGAGCCCGCTCGCGATCGTGACCCTGCGGCCGCCCTCTTCCAGCCGGCAGCACTCGACGCCTGGGAACCACTCGGCGAGACGCCCCGGGTCCCCGACGAGGGCCCACACCTCCTCTGCCGGAGCCGGGATCCGCACCTGGCGGCGGACGCTCGCCCGACGCGGCATCACGGCGGACCACCGCCTGCGCGTCGGTGGGGACGGGGAGCCATCGCGGTAGCGTACCCATCGTCCGCGGATTCGGCAGTGGGAGTGGCACATGGTGGAGGTACTCGACTCACTGAGGAGGAAGGTCGCCGCCATGCACTCGCTCTACGACGACGCCATGTCGACCATGACCCTCGAGCAGGTGAACCACCTGGAGCGCGAGGGCGTCCTGCCGATCGCCTTCTCGCTCTTCCACCTGGTGCAGCTCGAGGACGGTTCGGTCACGATGCTCGGCGGTCCCCACCTCGTCTACGACGAGGAGTGGGCGGATCGGATCAGACCCGCTGTCGCCGACCACGGCAAGCAGCGCAGCGTCGAGGAGATGACCCGCCAGCGCATCGGTGACTACCAGGCGTTCACCGCCTACACACGGCACGTCTTCGCGAAGACCGAGAGCTGGCTGGCCGAGCTCGACGGGGACACCCTCGACGAGATCGTCGTCGCCCGACCGTTCCCCCCGCAGATCGCCTCCACCTTCAGCGCCAGGGTGGCGGGTGAGGCCGGCCTCAGCCGTATCGAGGCCGTCGAGTGCTGGATCTACCAGCACGGCCTGCGCCACATGGGGGAGATCGAGCACGCCCGGGCGCTCGTCGGCCTCGGCGGCATGACCTCCTGAGCGGCGGCGGTGGCGCCCCGACCGACGTCGTCGCCCGGACGCCGGAGCAGATCACGAGCGGACAAGTGTGGACTCGTGACCCTGTGCACTGAGACCGACGGCGTCATCGGTGAGCGGTGAGCTCGTGCCCTACGAGCTCGGCAGCCGCAGGGAACCGAACGTGGTGTCGGGCGGGATAGACGTCACCTGGTCCGACAGGGGGCCCGTCACTCCTGCGATGCCCGCCAGCGGTGCCCGGCCTCGGCCATGTGAGCCCGCCGCCCGAACCTGACGCCGGAGTCGGCCTCGCAGGAGGAGACAGCCCCGACGCTCGAGTTGCCCGCCGGCGGGCTCAGAGGAAGGGACTGCCGAGCTCGGACTGGACCCTCCGCATCCCCCGCAGCCAGCGCTCCCGGTCCCCCGCCCGACGCTGCTCGTAGAGCGACACCTCGGGGTGGGGGAGGACGAGGAAGCTCTCGGCCGCCATCGCCGCCAGCACGGCGGCCGCCACCGCCTCCGGATCGAGCATCCCGTCTCGCCCCGCCGTGGCGGAGAGCGGTCGTCCGGGGCCGTCCTCGTCCCCGACGCCTGTCATGGCCGTCCAGACCCCTTGGGGACACAGGCAGGAGACCCGCACGCCGGCGTCCCCGTAGGTGATCGAGAGCCACTCGGCAAGGGCGACCACGGCGTGCTTGGTGACGCTGTAGGGGGCCGAGCCGAGCTGGGTGAGCAGTCCGGCCGCCGAGGCGGTGTGCACGAGGTAGCCCTCGCCGCGGGCGAGCATGCCGGGCAGCACGGCTCTGGCTGCATACACGTGGCTCTGAACGTTGACGGCCCAGATCCGCTCCCAGGCGTCGTCGGGGACCTCGACACCGCCGGCGACAAAGATGCCGGCGTTGGCGCAGAAGACGTCGACCGGGCCGTAGATGGACTCGGCGAGGCGAACGAGACCGGCCACCTCCGCTTCCGAGGCGACGTCGAGCTGGTGGGCGACGGCCGGACAGCCCTCGGCGGCGAGGCGGCCGGCGACAGCCTCCGCCCCCGCGCCATCGAGGTCGGCGACGACGACGCCGCGTGCGCCCGAGCCGGCGAAGGCCTCGCAGAGCGCTCTCCCGATACCGCTCGCGCCGCCGGTCACCACGACGGCCCTGCCCTCGATGTCCATCGCCGGACGCCTCCCTCCTCACGCCTGGCCCGCCGCGCCTTCGAACCTAGCCTCGGGCCGCCGCGCCGCTCCGGCTACGCCTCGCGATCCCTCAGCCCGACGCAGTCGCAGCGCCAGAAGGCGTCGGCGTAGACGAGCGTCCCGGTCATCCAGCTCTCGTGGGCGGGAAGGGTCATCACCTGGAACGCCTCGTCGGGGATCCTGAGCGACGGCTTGCGGAAGCCCAGCCCGCCGCCGGCGACAAAGCCGAATCTGCGGTAGTAGGCCGGTGAGCCCTCGAGGAAGACGAGCGGCAGCGACCTCCGGGCCGTCACCTCGAGACCCGCCCTGACGAGGGCCGACCCGACGCCGTCTCCCTGGTGGGCAGGCGCCACCCCGAGCGGGCTCAGCACGCTCACCTCGACGAGGCGGCGAGGGGTGTCGAGGAGGCTCGGCGTGAACATGACGTGGCCGACGACCTCGCCCTCCATCTCGGCCACGAGCGAGATCCCGTGGCCCTCGTCGACGGCGGGAGCGAGCGACTCCACGAGCGAGGCCACGCGGCCGCCCTCCTCCCCGAAGGCCTCGCGATGCAGGTCGAGGACCGACGCCCGGTCACCGAACTGCTCGGCTCGGACGTCCATCGGCGCAGGCTACCGGGCGGGCCCGGCGGCTCTCGATCAGCTGGGGGGCAGGACGAGGCCGCCGGCGATCGAGAGGAGGACGGCGAAGCTCGGCACCCGCTGACCGGCTCGCTCCAGCTGGCTCGCCACGACGAAGGAGTAGCCGCCGGCCCGCCAGCTCACGACACGTCGGTGGACGGTGCCACCGGAGGAGGCCGCGGCCAGCGCCGCCGCATGCCCGCGGACGGCTGCTCGACCGACCACCGGGGAGGCACCTGTCGCTCCGACCGAGCCGTCCACCTGCTGGACGAGCACCGGGGCGAGGCCGAGCGCCCCGAGGGGCGGTGGATAGAGCGTGGAAGCGGTGCACCGTGCGGTCGCTCCGACGGGAGAACCGGCCGCGAACGGGGTCCCCGGCCCGGCGTTGCCGCAGCGGTAGCCCGCCGGGGAGACCGTGACGCGGACGAAGTTCCGGGCGGCGAAGTAGGCGACCCGCCGATGGGTGATGCCGTTCACGATCGGCCGGCCGTCGAGCGGGAATCGCAACCTCGTGTGGAGCGGGCCGAACCTGATGACGGTGGGGCAGACGGCGAAGGGAGGCGCCCGCGGCGCCGTGACGTACAGGACGAGCCGGTCGGTCGACAGGTGGCCGACGAGCCTCGGCGGCCCGACGCACTGGTCCCGGGCCAGCACGCTCACCGTCCGGCCGTCGCCGCTCACCACCGGAGCGCCGATGAAGGAATACCGCAGGAGACCGAAGATGTGGGGAAGACTCGGGACGGATGTGGCCGACCGCTGGAGGGCCGTCTCCTGGCCACCGGCGGGGACCGACTTCGGAGCCCCGGCGGAATACGCCGTCAGTCGTCCGAACCCGTCGACGACGAGGGAGAGGACGACGGGGGAGCCGACGATGCGATTGCCGACCTTCGTCCCCGCCCAGCCCGAGCGGCCCTTCACGACGACGAGGAAGGCACGCGAGGAGCCCGAGGGGCGGGCGAGCACCGTCGGGGACGAAAGGGAGTCGAGAGCACGCGACGCCGTCGTCTCCAACCCGTGGATGCTCGTCGGGTGCAACCGGTCCGCCCGCACCGCCGCCAGCGCCACTCCGTCGACCCGTGGCTCCCAGTGCCGCGGCACACGCACGCCGGTCGCCACCCCTCCCCTCGAGGACGGACGCTGCTCGGGGCCGAGGCGCGTGGTCACCACGACCGCCGCCGTCACGGCCGCTGCAAGGGTGACGAGGGCCGCGCTCCTCCACCGGCGGAGCGCACGACCGCCCGGACGCTGGGCCGGCGACCGGGCCTGGCGAACGGCTCGCCTCCCGACAGGCTCCGGGTCCGCCAGCTGCTCGCCGGCCTCGATCAGGGCGACGAGGCGGGCGCGCTGCCGAGCGGTCGCCTCAGGGGCCGGTTGGTCGGCGGGGGGAGCGAGGCGGCCTACCGCTTCTACGACGTCATCCATCTCCACTCCCTTCTGTCGTCGCCCACGGCGCCGTCCGGCGGCGGTCGCCGCGCTGGAGAGCGCGCCGGAGCCGCCTCCGGGCCCGGTTGAGGCGGGACCGCACCGTGCCGACCGGGATGGCGAGGGCGATGGCGATGTCCGCGTAGCTCAGTTCCTCCCAGGCGAACAAGAGGAGGGGTTCGAGCTCCGCCGGCGGCAGGAGACGGACCTCCTCTGCCACGAGGGCGAGCTCGTCCTGCCTCCCCCGATCGGGTTCGTTCGTCTCCGGGCGGCCCTGGAAAAGCGCCGCCCGGGCGTAGGCGTCCGTCCTGCGCCCGCTCGCCCGGAGGTGGTCCGCGACGACGTTGCGGGCGATCCCGAGCAGCCACGGAGCAGCGTCAGGCCGGGAAGTGTCGTAGCGGTGACGGTGCTCGAAGGCGCGGCAGAATACCTCTCCGGCGGCGTCCTCGGCCGCCTCCGGGCCGATCCGACGGGCACAGTAGCGATAGACGAGGCCGAAATGCCGCTCGAAGATCGCCGCGAAGGCGACCGGCTCATCGATCGAGCCGGCGATCACCGCGGCGTCGTCGCGTGCCATCGGTAAGTTATTCGCCGTTCGTCCCCGCCGGTTCGCGCCGGGAGGCATCCGCCACGAGCACCACACGCGATCCTGGTGGGTGCCTACGAACGCCCGCACACTCCTCGTCAGGCGCGCATGGTCGGCGAAGCCAAGCTCGGCGACCGGGCCTGCGAAGTCGTGCTCCCCGTCCTCTGGGCGCTGCAGGACGGTGCTCACGCGAAGACGGTTCCGGTACCGGCCAGAGCCTCAGCCGGTCGCCTCGCTGAAGACCGTGCCCAGAGATGGTGCGGCGGGCATCCGAGCCGGCGGGTGGGCGACACGAGGCCGACCGTCGGGTCGGCGTCGAGCTCTGCGCAGGCGACGGCGAGCGCCCCTTCGGTCTCCCGGCTCGGTGTGCGAGGCGGGTGACCCGCCGCACGGCGAGCTCGGAGCAGCCGCCGACGGGGAGCGCGCCGACGACGAGGTCAGGATCGCCGCCCGGGAGCGAGACGACGAGCCCGGGGTGGAGGCGCCTGGCGGTGCAGACGTCGCCGCCGGAGAAGGGACGGGCGAACTGCTCGGCGGCTCCCGGCCCGCTCAGATGGGCCGCTGCCGGGTCGAGGAGCGCCTCACCTCCGCATGGGCGGCGGAGGAAGGCCCCGTGGCTGATCATGACGAGGCCACGGCCCGTCTCTCCACGTCCGGCGCGTAGCCCCGGTGGGTGTCGTCGGTGTCGGCGCCGGCGGCCTCGGAGCCGTCGCCCTGCTCGGTCCACGAACGGCGGGACACCACGCAACGATAGGGGTGCGGGCGCGCTCACTGCCTGACAGGCGCCGGGACCCGACTCGGTCGGGCGATCGTCAGCTGGCCCGGCACCGGCCAGGCGAGGTCGCGCTGGACAAGCCGAAGTGGCACGGCAGGCGGCGGTTCGCGGCCCGGTCAGCGCCGTCGTCGCCACCGACGCCCCCGCACCGGGCACAGTCCGTGTGCCGGCGTCCGCACCGGCTCCTTCGCTCCCCTGAAGCGACGCCCGCTCATGAACACCCTGGTTCGCAAACGCCGCTGGCGCCGCCGAGGTCGCCGGCCGCACCCGGACCTCGAGGATGCACCCCTGCCCGGCGCGTAGCCATGCCCCCGTCACTCTCGCCTGGAGGTTCCCGGCAGAGCTACCACCCCGCCAGAGTCGCCTTGACGAGGTCTTGCGCCATCCATGCCAGCAGCTCGGTGGCCTCTTCGCGTGACAATTCGGTGATGTCCGTGGTCCAGACGCTGGCGTCGGCTCCGAACAGCGGGACGAGTGCCTTGGCGAGGCGGTCACGCGCAGCCGGCGGACCTCGGGCGGCAACGATTCGAGGAGGTCCGCAATCCAGAGATCGCGGCTCGTCAGCCCCCGGCGGGGCTTGTCGCGTTCCCTTGCAGATTCCAGGGAAAGGCGGAGGAACGTCCGGAGCTCGGTCTCGTGGTCGAATGCCCACGCTCCCCTGGCTCGCACAACCTCGGCGGCCCGGGCGCTGTGCGGGAAGTAGCGGTAGGCCGTTGCACGAGAGACACCGGCGCGCTCGGCCGCGGCCGGGACCGTGAGCGGACCACCCGTCCGCAGAAGCTCCCGAACCGCTTCCCTCAAGAGACGCCTGGTGCGCTCCTTCGGACCGGACGGTTCCCTCGTGCTGCCCCGATGCTCCACGGCCTTCGCTCCTTGACAAGACGGCCCCACGGCTCGTGATACCAGTCATCTCATGATGAGATGTGGAGTCTCAATCTGAGAGGGTGAGTCCCAAACAGATCCGACAGGAAAGCGGAGGGCGACCATGACGACCACCGCCGAAGCATCCCAAGCCAGGGTGGCACGTCCGTCGGTGACCGGCGTCCAGCATCTCGGTCTCACCGTCCGGGATGTCGCCGCCAGTGAAGCGTGGTACACCGAGGTCCTCGGCCTGGTTCGTGCCTTCGTCGAACCGCACTCGGCCGGAGACGGCTATTCGGTCGTGATGACGCGTCCGGGTACCGGACTTCCTTGGGCTCGATCACCACCCCGGCGCGGACCGCCAGATGTTCAACCCGCTACGCACAGGTCTCGACCACGTGGCACTCGCGGTGGCGAGCCGCCAGGATATGTTCACGTGGATCTCCCACCTCGATGCCCTTGGGGTCGATCACGACCCGCTGTTCGAAACTGCCGAGCCGCTGCCGCACGCCATGGTGGTGCTCCGGGACCCGGACGGGATCGCGATCGAGTTGTTCTGGCTGGGTGGGTGAATTGACACACCAGGTGAACCTCCCGAAGAGGGCCGGCTGCCGCCCGAGCACCAGCAACGAGATCCCCCCCCTGCCAGTTGGATCAGCAGCCAGACGACGGCCGGCACGTGGATGCCATCCTGGCGGCGGCAATGACCCGGCCAGCCGTTCTCGGAGGTCCGTCGTCGATCTCCGTGGAGGGCGCCCATGCACTGAGGCTGGACGAAGGCAGGGCCGCCGGGCCAAAGGAGGCCTTCATGGTCGACGGGGAGTTCTGCCATGTGCATGCCGAGGGTGACTGCAGCCTGCATGCCGCCCTGCCGCTCCCACTGGCCGCAGCCGCCGTGAGCGAAGGATGGGCAGAGCCTCACTTCTTCGTGCACACGGGCCGGGCGCCGGCGACCATCGTCATGCTCTACGCCCCTCGAGACGAATACGAGGGCGAGGTGGTCTTGGGCCTCGTGCGTGCCTCGTACGAGTTCGCCCTCCTACCCGAACCGACTCCATGACCCTGCAGCGCCATCGTTTCCAAACCCCGAGCCAAGGAGAGAGCCACCGTGTCCATCCACGTCGTCGAACCACATGCCGGTGAGCAGTCGGGCGGCGGGCCGATCCGCTGTCGCATCATCGAGGACGGCTCACACACCGGGCATCGCCTCGGACTGATCGAGGCGACAGTTCCACCAGGCCCCGCTGCGCCACCGCAGCACCTCCATCGGGACCACGACGAGATCTTCATCGTGATCCACGGCACGCTCAGGTTCACCTCCGGAGCCGACAGCGTCGACGCCGGAGCGGGATCGTGCGTCACCGTCCCCGCCGGGACGCCGCATACCTTCTCCAACCCCTTCGACGAGGCAGCCGGGTTCGTCTGCACTCTCACACCCGATCTGTACGTGGAGTACTTCCGGGACCTGAGCAGGCTCCCGGTCGGCGAGCAGGGCCTCCTCGACCCTGCCGACATCGGAAGGACGATGGCGAAGTACGCGACCGAAGTGATCCGTTAGCCAAGAGGCATGCGGTGCGGACCTGACAACGTTGTGACCGCGACCACGAGAGTGCCTCCCCGTCGCCACTCGGCTCGATGGGCGCCGAGCTCAAGCAGGCTGGAGGTGCAGCTTCGACAACTGGTGGCCGATCGGGAGTGAGCCTCGAGAACCGTCGGTCGTCGGTCACGAGCGGAGTGGTCGCTCCTCGACAGGCGCCATGGACGCCGCCTCACACGAGTTCCTGCGTCCCCGGCCGCTCCACCACCGGAGGGCGGCCGGCGGCGGCTCATCGTGAAGCGGCGGCCGAGAAGCCCTGGGCGGGCGGATCGATCTCATCGCGGCGATCGACCCCGTCTCCGGGCGGCCGGGACTTCCCCTGGGGCGGCTCTGACGCCAAAGCTGCCTGAGCTGACGAGAGGCGCTCCTTCGAGGGGACGCCGACTCGGTGACAGGTGCCCAGCTGACGCCAACCCACGAGCGCCGCGAGGGGCGATCTTCATCGAGAGTTTCGCTCAAGTCGCAGAGCGCATGGCCGAGCTGCGGCCGGCCGGGTGCACCGCTTGAGAGGTGGACTCTGGGGCTTCGGTCGAGGCTCGGAGCGCAATCTGGGTACCGATCCCGGACAAGCTCGGTGATGCACACGGGCAGGAAGGGTGGCTGGTGCGCGATCAGGTTGGACCGACCCCTGAAGTCGCTCCTTGGCTGCGCGACGAGCACCGCGCTCCCCCCGACGTCGACGAGCTCG
>JAJZZB010000264.1 GCA_021797795.1 Actinomycetes bacterium
ACGGGACTGCGTCTGCCTGACGGTGAACGATGTCCGAGAGCCGGATGAGTGGAGAACCTCATGTCCGGATCGATAGGTTATGCGGTTAATCTGAGCCGTGCTTCGCTAAGTTCGCAGCAGAGCGAACTACCAGGCACGCTTGGCGGTGGGCGATCGGCTCAGCTTGCGAAGCAGCTCCTCGTGGTGGCGGAGCTTGGCCGCCATCGCCTCGACGGATTGGCGGAGCTGGTCGAGCTGGACGGCGAGACCGGTGAGCGTGAGGGCCTCCGCGCCGCGCCGGCGGTGCTCGCTGACGACGGCGTGCAGCTCGCCTCGCCGATAGAGGGTGGCACGTCCGACCCCGGTCTTGGCAGCGACGGCGTCGAAGCTGACCTGCTCGCCGGCGGCGACGAGCTCGGAGCACGCCTGCTCGACACGGGCGAGGCGCTCATCGCTCATCCGACCTGCGCCCGGGCGAGGAGCAGGTCGAGACGTGCGACGAGGCGACGGTGGCGATCGACCTCGTCTGCCCAGCCGCGGGCTGCGGCGTCACCGGCGAGAGCCTCGGCATCTGCTCGCTGAGCGCCGAGTACGGCGAGAAAGCCGGCGTCGTTTCTGAAGTTCGGGCAGAATTCGCAAATGTTCGCGTAGGGACAAGCACCCTGGCCTGCGGTCCGCAGGCAGTAGCCGCCGGCGAGCCGAGCCTTGATGAGCGGTGCTTGGCGCCAGTCGGTGTTCAGCTCGACAGGCACTGCCTCGGGCAGGATCGGTCCGAGGCGAGCCTTGGCGAGGGCAAGGGCACGTTCGTAGCCCTCGCGCACGGTCGCGTCGAAGAGGCGACCGTAACGCAGGGCCATCTCGGCAGACTGATGCCCGAGGAGCGCCATCAGGTGCTGCAACGAGCAACCGGCGTTCACGAGGGCCGTGGCGTAGGTGTGCCTCAGCTGGTGCGGGGTCGCCCCTGGAAGCCCCGCCTCGGCAGCGGCATGGCGCAGCTCGGCGCGCATCGCATGCTCCGAGACGCGCCGTCCGTAGTGCACCATGAGGAAGTCGGCCATGCGACCGCTGCGGGGATGGCGGAGCGGGCGCTGCGGGCCTCTCGCGGCGACGAGGCGGTCGAGGATGGCGACGGTCTCCTCGTCGAGAGGAACCATCCGTTCGGTGTCGAACTTGCCGAGTGGCACCTTCAGCCAGGCGCCGAGCCCGGGCACCTCGTGCAGGCAGTCGAGCTCGAGGGCCAACAGCTCGCCGATGCGGATGCCCGTGGCGCGCACGAGGAGCAGCCCGTCGGCGAGCAGCCGGTTCGGCGAGGACTGGAGCGCCTCCTGCAGGCGCCGGTCGGCGTCGAGGGGGATGTAGCGGGGAAGCGGGTGAGGCTCGCGTGGCATGTCGCGGGGGAAGATCAGTCGCCGCGCCGGGACGTTGGACCATCCCCACTCGTCGATGTCGGCGAGGAAGCGCGAGACGGCGCCGATGCGCTGACGGCGCTCGCCGATCGAGACCGGCTCGCCAGTGTCCATCCGCGTGGCTGCGGCGACCTTGTTCAAGAACGGCTCGATGTGGCGGCGACGGTCGAGCGCGGCGAAGCTCGACATCTCCTGATCGATGCTCGCCAGGTGCTCGCCGAACGCGGCGAGGTGACGGGCCACCTTCTGGACCCGTGCGGCAGAGACGATCCCGCCCAGTCGCTCGAGGTAACCGACGAAGCTCTCCTGCAAGGCGGCGGGGCTTGAGGCGAAGCGCCAGGCGAAGGGACGAGCCGGCGGCGGTTCGTCCGGCGAGCGGTCGAGCACCCCGAGGTGGTAGAGCACAGCACGGGTGGTGTGCAGGCTGGCGCTGAAGGTCCGCCAGCCAAGGCTCGTCTGTGCCGCTCGTGCCAGGGCCTGTAGGTCGGCCTCGCTGATCGCCGAGAGCGGGCCGCCGGTCTGTAGCAGGAGGCGCATGAGCACCCTGCAGGCGGCGATACTGCGAGTCCGCTGCGCGTAGCCGAGGTTGGCTGCCGTCTGCAAGAAGCGCTCCACGTCGTGCCAGTGCCTCGTGGCTGGCAGCTCCTGCCAGCAGGTGTAGGGGGTCGTGGCGACGAGCCAGTCATAGCCCGGATGCAGGTCCTGGTGGAGGATCAGCCAGTTGAGGACGACGCGCAGGTTGGGGTCGAGGCGCTGCCGGAGCTCCAGTGGCTGAGCCACCCAGGCGTGCGGGTCCGGCCAACGGGCAAAGAAGCGCCGGGCCGACTTGGCGTAGCTCTCGCTCCGACACCCGCGCTTCGCGAGCCAGGCGTTGAACTCGCCGACGAGGTCGCGCTCAGGACCGGGCGCGTTGGCGAGCGCGGGCAGCGTCATAGGCCGAGCGCAGGTGCGTCGGAGCAAGGTGGATGTAGACCGCCGCAGAGTCGACGTGGTCGTGGCCCATGAGCGCCTGGATCACCGCCAAGTCGACGCCGGCCTCGGCCAGCGCGGTCCCGAAGCTGTGCCGAAGGGCGTGCGGGTGCCCGGCTGGGACGCCGGACTTGGCGCGGTGGTAGCGGAAGATCGTGCGCAGCCCTGCGGCGCTGAGCGGCTCGCCGCGATTCGGCCCCTTGGCGACGACGAACAGCGCGCTCTCGGTGGTCTCGGGTCGCTCGACGAGGAGGTAGGTCTGGATCAGCGAGGCGACGTCAGGGTCGAGGGGGACACGGCGCTCCTTTTCGCCCTTGCCGATCACCTGCACCCAGCCCCGGGCGATGTCGACGTCACGCACACCAAGCGAGAGCACCTCGGCCGAGCGCAGCCCGCTGAACACCATCAGACCGGCGATCGCTCGGTCCCGGTGCGTGCGAAGACTCCCGATCAAGGCGCGTAGCTCGTCTCTGTCGAGCGCCCGGGGGAGTCGGCGGGGCTGACGCAGTCGCAGACGCGAACGAGAGCGTGGCCGGCCGAGGTGGCCGAGCTCGCCGGAACGCTCGCCACGCGCTGCTCGACGCGCCGCTCTGCCGCGGGGCACGGGGCTTCGAGCGCTCGGGTCGAGCATCTCGCGATAGCCGAACAGCCCCGCGATGGCGGCGAGGCGCCTGTTGATCGTGCTCGGCGCGAAGCCGGCGCTGCGCCCGTCACGGATCGAGACGACGTTGCCGCCCGGTCGGCCGCGCACCGGAGCGCTGCGGCAGGCGGCGAGGTAGCGCACGATCGAGTCGGTCGTCACCGCCTCCAACGCGAGGCGCTCGCCCCCGAGCCAGCGGGCGAAGGCGAGTAGGTCGAAGGCATAGGCCTCGACGGTGCGTGGCGAGTAGTTGCGATCGAGCAGGTAGCCGAGATAGTCGTTGATCAGCTCGAAGCGCTCGGCGCCGGCGCCCTCGATGGTGAAGCCGCCATCCTGCCGGGCGAGTCGAAGCTCCGAGGCCGCCATCGAGATGAACTATCGCATCCGTCTCCATCCGACGGAAGAGGACAAGATGTGGAATGGCCTGTGACCTTCCTGTTC
>JAJZZB010000265.1 GCA_021797795.1 Actinomycetes bacterium
CACATCGCCTACGCCTCCTTCGGTGCGACGCTCGGCGGGCGGCCCGAGGACCCCGAGCTCTACGACGCCGAAGGCCACGTGCGCTACGACCGGCTCGCCGCGACGGCGGTGTTCGGCGCGAGCATCGAGCGGCTCGAGAGGACCGCGGCGCGCCATCGCGTCGCGGTCCTCTGCGCGGAGGAGGCGCCCGATGAGTGCCACCGGCACCTGCTGATCGGGCGCGTGCTCGTCGCCCGCGGCGCTGCAGTCGCCCACGTCCGTCACGACGGGACGGACGAGCCCTACGAGGCGGTCGCCGAGCGGACGAGGCCGGCCGGCCAGCAGGCGCTGTTCGGGATCGAGCCGGCGTGGCGGTCGGTGCGGGCGGTGCGGGCGGGGGGAGTGGTCTGAGTCTGGCGCGAGCGGCCGGGTGGGTCCGGCGTGGTGGTGCGACACAATGGCTTGATGACGCTGAGCGAGGTCGTGGGCGACCTGTTCGACGCCGGGCTGCCGGCGATCGGGCACGGCTGCAACACCAAGGGCGCCATGGGTGCGGGGATCGCCGTCGAGTTCAGGCGTCGCTACCCGGAGATGTACCGCGAGTACCGCCGGCGGTGCGCCTCGGGTGGCTTCCGCCTCGGCGAGATCTTCGTGTGGGAGGCGCCCGACCGGATCGTCTACAACCTCGCGACCCAGCCGCGTCCGGGACCGTCGGCGACCGTCGATGCCATCCGCGAGAGCGTGACCCGGGCACTTGTCGACGCCGAGGTACGAGGTCTTGCCCAGCTGGGAGTGCCGAGGCTCGGCGCCGGCCTCGGGGGGCTCGACTGGGAGGCGGTGCGTACGGCGCTTCTCGAGGCGAGCACGTCGAGCCCGGTGGAACTGGTTGTCGTCATGCGAGGCACGGCCGGGTCAGGCAGCGAAGGGCCGACGAGGCCGTCTCCAGGTGCTGGAGGCACGACCCAAGGATGAGAGGGAGCTGATGGCGAACTTCGAGCGACACCTGCGGCGACAGGCGGCGCGCCGGCGGACGGTCGAGATGCGCGAGATCACAGATCAGGAGGCCGCTGAAGCGAGCAGCCTCGCGGTCGCCCTGACGGACCGGGTGGTGCGTTCGATCTGGGAGGACGACGACGCGGACCTCGACAGGGTCGTGAACGACGGGCTTCGCGAGGTCGAGGAGCGCTTCGGCGGCGCCGCGGTCGTCACGGCGTTCGCCGGAGCGACGGTCGAGGTGCTTTCCCACATGCTCAGCCACGGCGAGCTCGTCGAGGACCTCGATGAGATCCTCGCTCGGGTGCCGACGCTGCACCGCCCAGAGCGGCGGAAGGGCGCCTTCCTCCTTGCCGCCGCGCTCGTGGCCGAGGCTGCCGGGATGAGCGGACGGGCTGTTGCTGGGATCGAGGAGGTCTTCGCGCTCTTGCACGGGGACGCCGGGGTGATCGTGGCCGGGGTGTGGCAGGCGGTGACCATGCTCGGCGGCGACCTCGGCACCGGGGCGGAGTGGTGCACGGCCGGGGAGGAGGACGCGGCGAGTGGGGAGCCGGTCGAGGTGGAAGACGCCCGTGAGGTGGCCGGGACGGTGGCGGCCGTCGTCGGGCTCTTCGCCTCCGGGAGTGACGCCCTCGGCCGGGCGGCCATCTCGTCGTGGATCGAGCAGGTCGTGCCGGTGGACGGCGTCCTGTCCGCGCTCGCCGTGCTCGATCTCGACGGCGCGCCGGATCCGGACGCGGTGAGGGCCGCCTGCGAGCAGGGCGTCGAGGACGCCGAGGCGTGGGAGGCGGATGAGGAGACAGACGACTCGCTCCTTGCGCGCGTCTCGCGTCGGATCGAGGCCCTGGGCAGCAGGATGAGCGGCGAGGAGGCGTTGGCCGTGCTCAGGCGGAGGCTGGGAGGGTGACGGGCGGTGGATCTGCGGCCTGTCGTGGCCGGTGCGCGTGACGCCTCAGGAGAACTGCTGGCCAGCAGGCTCCCGTTCCAGCAGCGGGCGAAGTTCATGCGGCGGTGCTGCGCCGCCAACCTCGAGGGTCCCGAGGGAGGGTAGATTGCCCCTTTCTCGCGACCTCCGGACGCCGAAAGTCCCTGTTCGGTGGGTCGTCACGTGACGTGGAGGAGGGATCGGTGGACCTGACGGGCCGCATGCACGTTGTCGAAGAGTCCGGGCGCGGCGTCGACGAGGTGATCACCGAGCGTCTCGACCAGGTGATGGACGAGCTGATGACCCTTCAGGCAGACGCTGGCATTGACCTCGAACTGTCGTCGCGTGAAGTCACCTTCGACGTGCTCGTGAGCGCGGCGAACCCCTTGTCAGCAGTCGCGCAGGCGAGCAGCCTGCTGCGGACGGCGGTACATGCTGCCGGAGGTGGCACGCCGGACTGGCCGGGACCCGACGAGGAAGCGTGGACGATCACCCTCGTGAGCGTGTGCTCAAAGCCGGTGCCTGAGCTCATGCCCCAGCCAGAGGGACCTCTCGTCGGAGCGCCGGCATAGCGGGCGTGCTCGGCGGGCTCGCCTGGCGCGTGTGTACCGGCGTGGCGTAGAACGCGCGAGCCCGAGCGGCCGCAGGAAGCCCCCGTTGGCGCTGTTGGATCTGGGGAAGACTTCGGTGCCCAGGTTGTGGGCGCGCGGAGGGTGTGTCGAGTCGCCAAGGACCCGAGCGCGGCTGGCCCACACCCGGCGCCGATCGCCCACCAGGCACACATCTCTCGGGAGTCGCCGGGAGGGCCCTGGCTCTTCTGCCCCGGGGTCGCCGGCACCGCGGGTGACCATCGGGCGAAGTCCTCACGAAGCATCGCTTCGATGCCGGTGAGCTCACCGCCCGGGGCGGTCTTTCCCACGGGGTCGAGGGCCGCCGCGACGTAGGCGGCCCGGGCCGCGGGGGTCGCGAACCAGCGTGTGTAGAAGCCGTCGGGCCCGGTGCTGTCGTCGTGGCCGAAGGTGGACGAGGCGAGCTCATACACCTCGGTCGTGAGCGCCTCCCGTGGGCAGTCCGCGAGGAGGAAGCCGACCAGGGCGTGCGCCCGGCCAGCCTGGTCGGTGATGAGTGGTGTGGTGGTCATGGAACCCACCTGGCCGGGCTGGTGGACAGTGACGGCTCGTCGCCGCCCGGCGAGGGGGCATGGATCCAGAGCGACGCGGGCAGGGCGAGCCGATCCGCCTCGGCGACGCGCTCGCGGCGCTGGTCGAGGTGCTGGAAGAGCGGGCAGCCGCGGCCGGGGCAGAAGCAGACGCCGGCGTGACGCCCGGCCGTTCGCGTCCGGCTGGGGCGTCGCCGCCAACGAAGCGCCCGGCGCCGTGAGTGGACGCAGCGGCGAGGCCGAGCGCCTCGCCCGGCGTCGGGCGAGCGCGGGCGGGGCGGGATGGTCGGCGAGCCCGTTGCGGGCCGCCCCGCTGCGCCGGGTCACAGCGACGCGGGCCGGTCCCTACGGGGCGGTCGAGCTGCTCGAGTGCGGG
>JAJZZB010000266.1 GCA_021797795.1 Actinomycetes bacterium
AGAGAAGCCCGGCGAGCGTGACCCCGTCGTCTTCGAGCACGACCAGCCTGGCCGAGCCTTCGGCGTCGAGGATTGCGAGCGCATCGGGCACTGGCAGGTCTCCCGTGATCCTCGTGACGTCGCGACGCACGTAGCCGCCGACCGGAGCCGAGCCCGGAGCGTCGTCGGGCAGGTCCCCCCGGGAGAGCAGGCCGACGAACGCGCGACGAGCGGTGACGACCGCCTCGACCACCTTTGGGTTCGCGAACAGGGCGCGCGCGTCGCGCACCGACGCGTCGTGAGGGAGGGCCTTCGGCGTCCTGAGCATGACGTCGCGCGCTCGCTTCGACGCAGCGTCGGTCCGGGTCGCCTGCGCCGCGTCGCACGTCGCCAGGCTGACCTCGTGCGCAACCGATCCACCAGTTCGACCCCACGCGGCCATGGTCACCCTCCTCGGGAGGCTCGGCACCCTCGCCTCCAGCCCTTTTCCACTCTAACGGGGCCTGTCTCAGCTCCTCCTGCCCGACGTGGGGGGAACGGCATGTCGATCCCGACGAGAGTGGGCTCCCGGCGCGAGGACGACCCGAACGTGTCGTGCACCCGGGCCTGGATGTGCGAGGCCAGCGCGATCAGCGGTTCGACGCTCCTGCCTTCGCGAAGCACGAGCGCCAGCGCGTGCTTCGTCGACACGCCGGCGGATCCCAGCGTGTACCCGCGCGGGAACCCGGCGTTCTCGACGAGCCAGGCCGCCGGCACCTTCGAGCGGCCGCCGGCGGCGGGGAAGACTGGGAGCGAGCCACGCAGGCCTGGCAGCCGTCTCACCCGCCGGGAGAGGTGATCGAGCGCGTCGGTGTCGAGCACCGGGTTCGTGAAGAACGAGCCGACGCTCCGGGTGTCCGGGTCGGCCGCGTCGGGGACCATCCCCTTGGATCGCCTGAGCTCCACGACGGCGTCGTGGACGTCTCGCAGCGGCGCTCGTGCGCCGCAGGCAACGCCGAGCACGTCTGCGAGCTGGCGATGGCGGACGGGCTCCGAGACCCGGGATGCCCGACAGGCATTCGATCCCGGCCAGGCCCTCGGCGACGCTCGTCTCGACCAGCGCACCCCACGGCTCCCCCGCCTCTGCGACGACCACGACCGCGCCGTCCGTGCGCTCGACGATCCGCAGGCCCCGAGCATCCATGCGCGCCACGGTGCCGTCGAACCCGCCGTCTCCGATCACGACGTTGCTGCCACCGCCGAGGACCGTGAGGGGCTGGCCTGCGCGATCGGCGCGGCGCGCGATCTCGACGGCGTGCTCGCGGCTCTCCACGAAGACCAGCTCGCGCGCGGGCCCGCCGGCACGAAGCGTGGTGTGGTCGGCGAGCGAACGGTGCGCGCCGTTCGCGCCCATGCCAGTCCCGCCGAGGCGGGTGGGAAGCCCGGCCGGGCGGCGAGGCCGTCCTGGCGCCCGGGGACGGGCTTCCTCGTCGACGACGACGGGGCGGGTGAACCGAACGTCACCAGCCGTGCTCGGCGGGCCCGGGACCGAACCCGGGGTCGAAGGGAACGGCTGGAACGGCTCCTGTCTCGGGTGCGAGCGAGGGTTCTGGGGGCCCGGGCTGCGACGGCGCCGGCTCCAGGACACCACGTTCCCCACGTCCTTCCGTGCCCGGCGCCATGGGCGTGGGAGTGCCGACCGCTGTGTGCGCGGAGAGGTCGAGCAGCGGGCTCCTCGCGAGCTGCACGCGCAGCTGGAAGACGTCCGGACGGTTGTAGTGCCCGGCGAAGTCGTGGCGGAGCTTCATGCGCACGCCGATCTCGAGGTCGAGGTCCGCGTACAGGATGTCCTCCTCGCGACCGAGCGGGCCGGCGACGACGGAGCTGTCGGGTGCGACGATGGTCGAACCTCCGCAGAACTCGTCGCTGCGCAGCAGCGCCTCGTGGTGCTCGTCCACCACCAGGTGCTCGATGGCGTGCTCGTCCAGGGTTCCGCAGGCGCTCACGACGAAGGCCTTGGTCATCTGCGCGAAGGCCTGGGAGTCGACGAGGACCCGCTGGCGCATCGGGGCGCCCGAGGTCGGGAAGTGGCTGGGCCAACTCATCACGTGCACGCGCGTGTACTGCATGGTGAGGGCGCTGATCGCCAGCGGATTGGAGTTCTCCCCGCAGATGAGCCCGCTCAACGCGCCGAAGCTCGCCGGCACCGGCACGAGGCCGCGCGGTTCCCCGGCGGCGTGCACGAGGCGCTCGCCGACGGTCGGCACGAGCTTCTGGTGCCGGCTCAGGATGCGGCCGTCGGGGCCGAGGAAGAGGAGCGTGTTGTAGAGCGTCCCGAAGGTGCCGGGGCGCTTCTCGCACATGCCGATCGCGACGTAGGCACCTGCCTCGCGCGCCGCGTCCTGGAGGAGCGAGACCTGCGGTCCCGGGATCTCCACGGCGTTCTGGAACAGCTCGACGCTGAGGTCGTTGGCCACCTTGCTGGTCGCCGGGTGGAAGTGGAACCACAGGGGGTGGGCCGGGATGAACCCTTCGGGGAAGGCCACCAGCGTGGCACCGCCCTTGCCGGCGCGCGCGATGAGCTCGCAGGCCTTCGCAGTGGAGGCGTCGCGGTCCAAGAAGACGGACGCCGCCTGGACGGCAGCCGCTCGGATGATCGGCTCGATGTCGCCCACTTCCGCATCGTACCGGTGGGCACGCGCGATGGCAACCGATTGCCACGCAACCGCAGGCGAGTCCGAAGGTGCGCGCAGGCGCCCGGCCTCCCGCCCCTCTCTGGAAGTCCGGGGCCCCGACGTCACGCCGGCCGCTCGGCAGGTGCGGAGTGGGGGGTCGGCTTTGCACCAGCCAGCGAACCCGCACCAGCCCGCGAACCCGCACCAGCCCGCGAACCCGCACCAGCCCGCGAACCCGCACCAGCCGGCGAACCCGCACCAGCCGGCGAACCCGCGGCCGAGGGCGCGGGTTCGCGCAGGGCGGCGGCCGACACGCCCGCGGCCCCGGACGCGGCCTCGGTGCGTGCGTGTGAGCGGAGGCGCAGCGGGCGCACGGAGAGGTTCACCGCGGCCAGGACGCCGGTCGCCGCCAGGAGCACGCCGCCCGCTGCGGTCGCCGGGACCGATGCTGCGCCCAGCCCGCCGCAGAGCGCGCCGATCCCGGCGGTGACCGTGCCGTACGTGGCGGCGGCACAGCCGTGGTGGTAGAGGTCGGCGAACATGAGCGGCTTGCCCGACGGCCCGGTGCGCGCCCCCGCCGAGCGCAGGAGCGACCACAAGATGAACGGCACGACCTTGTGGACGTGGCCGACGAGGGCTTCGAGCAGCCAGCCGCCGGCCGCCACCATGGCCGCCGCGGCGAGGCCGGTGCCGAGACGGTGGTGGTGGGGGAGCACGAGCGCTCCGGCGAGCGCCAGCCCGGCGCCGGCGACGAGCCACGCCGCGGCGGTCGCCACGAAGA
>JAJZZB010000267.1 GCA_021797795.1 Actinomycetes bacterium
AAGCTGACGTAGGCGAGCGACGCTGACAGCGTGAGGATTCCGTGCCCCGGTCAGTGGTCCCTGCGCGACGACGCGGGCGACGACGGCCTCTTCGGCGAGGACCGCGAGCGCGCCCTCGACCGCCTGGCGGAACGCAGAGTGACGAGCCATCGCAGGGACCTCGAGCGCGGCGAAGTATTCGCCGAGACGGTGCGCAATGCGCTCGACGGCGGTCACCGGCTCCGCCCTTCGAGCCGGTGCAGCACATCGAGCCAGAGCTGCTGCTCGGCCCGGGACGCTTCGGGCGTGCGCACGCGCGGCACGCCGTGGTCCGCGTGCCATCCGGCCGTGACGACGTGGCGGCGCGCCCGGTGGAGGAGCAGGTCGCCACCGTCGGGGAACGCGAGGCCGCAGTCGTCGAGCACGAGGTGGAGCGCACCATGGTCGCGCGGGCGCATCACCGAAGTGAGCGCGTCGTCGATGTACCGGCCGCCTCGCGCAATTCGCCCGTCGTCGTGGTGGCCGTGCAGCCCGCTCACGCCGACCGCCTCCTGCGCGGGAGCGGGCGGGAGCGCCCGGAGTCGATCCACTCTTCGACCCCTTGGTCGCGGCCGAAGCCGACGAGGGCCGCGGCCTGGTCGGCGTCGACGTCGGCGACCAGCACCCAGCGCCCGGCCTGCTCCTCGGGCGCCAGGACCACGACCGGGCGAAACCGGCCGAAGCGGCGTCGGAACGCTCCAGGCTCGTAGCGGCCCGAGGCCGTGCGGCGGAGGGCACTGTCGTGATTCGCAATGCGCTGTAGGTCCGCTCGGCGCACCGTCACCTTGACGAGGAGCTGGACGTCGCCGCCCTCCTCACGCCTCGCGAAGAAGCTGGCCCGTGGAACCTCGCTCCCGGGCGGCACGTGGCCGAGAGCCTCCCTCCGGGTGACTGTCGGCCGAGCTGCTCCGCGCCGAGCACGTGTGACCGCATCGAAGGCTTGCCGCCCACGGCTGCCTTTACGCGTGTTCGACCCAGTCAGGAGCCCGGCAGCAGCCGCTTCGTAGAGCCGGCTCCCGGGCTTCGGCGGACGACGGCGGGTCGCTCGCCGATTGGCCGCGGCGCGGAGGGAGACCGGGACGTCAGGCCGGCGAGCCACCGCAGCACCCCCGGCTCGACCGCCGGAGCGCTAGGCTGGCGCTCGGCGAGGTCGTTGACAGGCGAACATCGCAGGCAAGGCCGCCGGCTCCGGTCGGCGGCCGCGTCGCGTCGAGGGGGCTCATGATGCGCGCTCGGCGTGGCGCGCCGCCTTCTCCCGGGAGGACGGCCACGCCGCGGGCACGCTGCCGGTCCGTGCGGCATCGGCCAGGAACGCGTCGAGGGCGGCGCGGGCGATCCGGCGTGACCGGCCGAGGCGGATCGACGGCAGGAGGCCAAGGCGGAGATATCGGAAGACGGTCGCCCGGCTGACTTGCAGCGTACCTGCGACCTCAGCGACCGTAAGGAGCTGCTCGGGTTCGGACATGCGGGGCCACCTCCCCCCCTACTGGGGGACATGGCCCTAGAGCCCCACGATCGTCTTCAGACGCTGCACAACTATTGCAGCAAAACCGACGATAGCATCGCCGCCGGTGCCTGTCAAGTCCTGCCCGCGGCGTTCCGTGACCTTCGACCACGTGTGCGGTCTCAGCCCGTATCCAGTCGCCCACCCGGTCGCCGACGTGTTCCTGACGCCGACGCCTGCCGAGGTGCGCCACTTGGCGGAGGCCCACTGGGTCGCTCGGGCGGTTCGGCGACTGAGCCCCAAGGAATGGCAGCTGCTCACCGATCTGGCGGGCCGGTTCGCACCGAAGGCTCCTCGGCCGCCGTACGGGCTCGCGTTTCTTCCCTTCGTACCCGCCTCAACACCCAAACCTCTCTATCTGCGCTGCGACTGGTGCAGCGCTGTACTCCATCCGTTGCCGGCGACGCTCGTCGAAGCGGCGCTCGCTCACCCTGACCAGGCGCCAGCGGGCAGCGACCTACGGGCGTGGATCGGCCGTCGGCAGGGAGCAGTCGGATTCGCCCACTCGCCGCGCGAAGCGGACGGTCTCGATCGAAGGAGCATGCGGCGTCCCCAGGCCAGGGAGTGCCGGGACGCACCGGCGGACCCGGAAGCGATGCGGGCCGACTACCAGTCGCTCGTGGAGGTGGCCGTTAAGAGCGTGAAGGCGCAGTGCACCGTCGCCCAGTGGGCGGCGCAGGCCCGGGCTCATCGGGCAGCCGACGAGGCATCGGCCACGACTCTTGTGCATAAGGCCTTGGATGCTCTTCTCGGCACGCAGCTTTGGTTCTCGTGTGAGGACGACGAGCTCTGGGGCGCGACAGGCACCCGATTCTCCCTGGACCAAGCCCTGGCTGGCGCGAACCCCCGAGAGGTAGGCTGACCTCGGCAGACAGAGATATGCCCCGGCGCCGCTTGGCACGGCCCGGGGCGTGGCCCAAGGGAGGTTGGTCCCATGAGCGTTCCGCACGTTACCCGTGCGCCCACCCCGGCGGTAGCCCTATCGAGCTTGGCGCCAGCCTCGACCAGGCTGCGCGTCGGGCTCTCAGCCGAAGACGGTGCGATCCTGGCGCCCCGGGTCGCATCCCTCGCCGCCGACCGCACGCGTTCGATCGACGAGCGCGCCGCGTGGCTGGCCCTTGGTGCGCAGCTCCTGCGACAGCTCCGAAGCGCCCAATGAGCGCGGGCGCAGCACGCATCGTCGCCTCGGGTCCTGTCCTCCAAGCGGGCGGATCGGCAGGGGACGGCTACGCGGTCACGGTCAGCTCGGAGGACCTCGCCGAGCGGATCGACGCCATCGCAGCCACCTACTCGACCGAAGGCGACGACCGGGTCGTCGTCGCCGACGGGTTCGGCTGCCGGGTCACGGTCGAGCACGGCGCACTGCGCGTGCAAGATGGCGAGGGTTCGCACCGCAGAGACCGGACGTTCGGGAAGGTTGCCTCGCCCGTACGCCTGGTGGTTGCCGGGACAGGGATCGTCACGACGGAGGCCCTCTCGTGGTGCCGGGCGCAGGGGACCGCCGTCGTCGTCCTGCGGGCCGGCGACGTCCTCCTCGGCGCCTCGCCCCCGGGCCGGGACGACGCCCGGCTCCGGCGCCAGCAAGCCTTGGCCGGGATCGACGGCTCCTCGGTCGGGCTCGGCATCGTGCAGTCCCTCCTGACCGAGAAGCTGCGATGCCAGGCGGCGAACCTGGCGACCATCTTCTCCGATGAGGACACCACCTCGACGGTGCTGGAGCTGGCCGGCGGGATCGAGGTCGCAGGCTCCGTCGACGAGGCCCGCCAGCTCGAAGCGGTCGCAGCCGCCGCCTACTTCGCCACCTGGGCCGGGCACCCGGCGACCGCGGTCGGGTTCGTCGCCAAGGATCGCATCCGGGTCCCCCCACA
>JAJZZB010000055.1 GCA_021797795.1 Actinomycetes bacterium
TGCCTCCCTCGCCCGCTACTGCGAGCGGGTGTCCGCAGCCACCGGCGCGAACGAAGCCTGATGCGACTTATGCCCCGAACCTCTGGATCAGGACACTAGATCACCTCACGTCCAGCGTTCGTGACACACGGTCCCCAGGAAACCCCGGACGGCCCTGGGAGCTCAGCCCGAAAAGCCGAGCACCGCCTTCACCTCGAGGTACTCCTCGAGCCCGAAGACGCCCTGCTCCCTGCCGTTGCCGGACTGCTTGTAGCCGCCGAAGGGCATGTCCGTCCGGTTCGCAGCCCCATTTAACCGCACGTGGCCGGCACGTAGCCGCCTCGCGACCGAGCGTGCGCGGTCGGACTCGCCCCAGACCATCGCGGCGAGCCCATAGTCGGTGTCGTTCGCGATCTCGATCGCCTCCTGCTCGGTCTCGTAGGGAATGATCGTCAGCACCGGGCCGAAGATCTCTGTTCGCGCGATCTTCATCGAGTTGTGCACGCCGGAGAACACCGTCGGCCGGACGAACCAGCCGAACTCGAGGCCGTCCGGGCGTTCGGGCCCGCCGGTGCGGAGCTCGGCGCCCTCGGCGACCCCCTCCGCGATGAGCTGTTGGACCCTCGAGAACTGCGCCTGGCTGGCGAGCGGCCCAATTTCGGTCGCGGGATCGAGCGGATCCCCCACGACGAATTTCCCGGCAGCGGCCGCAGCGATCTCCGCAGCGCGCTCGTGCAGGGGTGCGGGGACGAGCATCCGCGTCATCGCGCTGCACGTCTGGCCGCCGTTCACGTAGCAGGCGGCGACCCCCACTCGCACCGCCTGCTCAAGGTCCGCGTCGTCGAGGATCACGTTGGGTGACTTGCCACCAAGCTCCTGGCAGACCCGCTTCACCGTCGCGGCTGCCTTCTGCGCGACGTCGATTCCCGCGCGCGTCGAGCCAGTGAACGAGACGAGGTCGACCCCCGCATGGGCGGCGAGCGCGGATCCGCTCTCGAGGCCGCGGCCGTGGACGAGGTTGAACACTCCGGGCGGCATGCCGGCTCGCTCCATGATCTCGGTGAGGAGGTTCGCGCTGAACGGCGATATCTCACTTGGCTTGAGCACCATCGTGCATCCCGCCGCAAGGGCCGGCGCGACCTTGCAGAGCACCTGATGGAGTGGCCAGTTCCACGGCGTAATGAGCCCACAAACTCCGATCGGCTCCCGGAGGATGCGCGTCGTGCCGTCGTCGACCTCGAACGAGTAGTCGCGCAGCGCCCGCGCGACATCACGGAGCTGATCCGCACCCTTTGGCACCTGGTTGGTGCGGGACAGCGTGATCGGCGAGCCCATCTCCGCGGTCACCGCCTGGGCGAGTTCCTCGGCGGACCGATTGTACTCGTCGAGGATGCTCGCGAGCAGTCTAAGCCGCTCCTCGCGCGAGGTTTCCGACCACGCCGCGAACGCCTTCGTCGCAGCGCCAACCGCGAGGTCGACATCTCGCGCTTTCCCGGCTGGGACGTAGCCGATCACCTCCTCGGTTGCCGGGTTCCGTACTTCGATCTCTCCGTCGGCGTCGCTGCGCCGCCAATGACCGCCGACGTAGATCTCCCGACGATGCTCCCCTGCAATCGCGGACATCTCCCACGACCTCCGATCCGAGTCACATCCCCGTCATCGACCCCGAGCCGAGGCCATGGACGAGGAACCGTTGGACGATCAGGTAGATGACGACGACAGGCACCGAGCTCACCACCGCCGCGGACATGAGCTCGCCGTAGAGGGGGATGCCCGAGGACGCAGTCGTGTTCGCGAAGCGCTGCAGCGTAACCGCCAGCGTCTGGGTGCTGTCGTTTGTGAAGACGCTCGCGAAGAGGACGTCGTTCCAGCCCACGAGGAACGCGAAGACGAACGCCGCGACGATCGCGGGCAGCGCAATCGGCACCATGACCCGCCGGAGTGCGCCGAGACGGGTGCAGCCGTCGATCAGCGCGGCTTCGTCGAGCTCGCGCGGGACGGTGCGCAGGTACGAAACGAGCAGCCATGTCGACAGCGGGACGCCGAAGGTCATGTACGTCACAATGATCGGCCAAAACGATCCGATGAGGTTCACCGAAAGCGTCGTCTGGATCCAGGAGAGGACGGCAAACAGCGGCAGGAGGAGCGTCGTTCCTGGGACCGTCTGCACGGCAACGAGCGTGTACAGGTACGAGCCGCGGCCGACGAAGTCGAAGCGCGTCAGCGGGTACGCAGCGAGCAGGCCGACGACTACGGAGGCGATTGCCGCGCTGCCCGCCACAATGAGCGTGTGCAGCAGACCAGCGGCGACCGGTGCGGCGCTCCACATGTCAACGTAATTGCGGACGCTGAGCGTCGCGAAAGAGATCGCCCCAATGGCGACGTCGCTGTTGGGCGTGAGCGACAGCAGCAGCATGTAGACGACCGGTGCGAGCACGACTACCGCAAGCACCGCCACGACGAGGCGGCACAGCCACGGTGACATCAGTTGCTCCGCATCGGCCGCTACTCCCCGCGACACCCTCCGGGCGGGCGCCACGCGCCCTGTGGTCACTGCCATCTTCACCCCCTTATCGGTCGTGCCATGTCAGATCATCCGCGCAGTCATACGCGTGGAACGAATATAGACGTAGCCGGGAATGATCAGAATGACCATCGTGACTACGGCGATCGCAGAGGCCTCGCCGTAGTTGAAGAAGCTGAACGCATTGTAGTAGGCATCGAGTGGCAACACCTCCACCGACGACGGCGGCGGGGAGGAGAACATCACGTACGCGAGCGTGAAGTTTCCGAAGTGGAACAGCGTCGACAGCAGGACACCGAGCTTAAGCATGCCAGCGAGCTCGGGCACGACCACGTGGCGCATCCGCTGCCGCCTCGACGCGCCGTCGAGCGCTGCCGCCTCGAAGCGTTCCTTCGGAATCGCCTGGAGGCCGGCAAGTGTCATGAGGTAGATGAAGGGCCACGTCGCCCAGATCTCGGTGATCTGCATCGCCCAGTAGGCGTGAGGGCCGATGAGCCAGTAGGTGTTGCCGTTGCCGATCCCGAGGCCGCGCATCAGTTTGTCGAGCGCTCCCGACTGGTTCAAAAAGACTATCCGTGCCACTAGGGCGGTGACGAATGTCGGAATTACGTAGGGAACGAGATAGATCGCCCGAACGAGGCCGCTGCCGCGGAAGCGGCGATGGACCGAGAAGGCTGCGAACATCCCGATCGGGAGGATGACGGCCGTCGTCAACACCGAGAAGAGGGAGCTGATGAGGATCGACCGGCCGAGCGAGACCCCGAGCGTGCTCGGCGCGGTAAACGCGTTCACGTAATTCTGGATCCCGTGATACGGCGCGGTGAGCCATTCCCGTAACGTCGAGACGTTGAGGTCAAGCAGGCTGAGGATCACCGTGAGACAAACGGGTGCGACGACGATGACGAAAACCGCTACGGCCCCCGGGACGAGCATCCAGAGTGGGCGGTCGATCCAGCGATGCCCCATCCATCGGAGGCCCCGACGAACAACGCCGGCAGGTGGACGGGCATCCTCGATCATTCCCGAGCCTGCGACGCCGCCGAGTCCGCCGGTTCCGCGCGCGGCCGCGCGGGACGTCGAGTCGACCGAAGGCGCCTCGACGGAAGCCGCGTCGAGGACGGCACTCGCGGCAAGCCGTTCGCCGCTGGTCACCGTGCCGCTCGGAACGGCGATGCCGCTAGCTGCTGCGCGCTCGTCGCCGCCGCCCCCCACGAGCGGCTCCCCGGCCGATCGATCCACGTTCCTGCTCCCTCCCATAAGGGACGCGCGGCAACGTGCCGTCTCGCGTCCCGAGATTCTTGTCGCAATAGCCAACTCCGCGGGCCAGCAGCGCTCGCACGCGAGGTGACGCTTTGCCGTCGCCACCAGACCAGCCTGTGCTCGTCTGCGGCGCTCGAGCGCCCGACCGGAGCCCTCGCCGGAAACATCAACCCCTGTGCGAGGTTAGAGCGGCAGCCGCACGTATGGTAAGCGATTGCCCGCATCAGCGCGGCGAGCGCCCACAAGAGGGCGAACCGACGGGCGATCGCGACGAGCACCGGTCCGTCACGAGAGGTCGACCTCGATGGCTCGCTCGATCCGGTCCTCGTCAAGCTCCATCCCGAGCCCAGCAGCATCGATCGGCAGCAGCCTTCCGGATACCGGTTCAACGCGGTGCTTCGAGAAGAACTGCACCGTCGGGCTGAACTTGAAGAGATGCTCCTGCACCGGCGCGCCTCCCGGCGGCTGCGCGAGCGAGAAGTGGAGCGTCGCGAGGGGCGTCGTCCCGTGCGGCACGACCGGCACGCCCCGGACACTCGCGAGTGCGGCCATCTTCACCACCTCCGAGATTCCGCCTGACCAGTAGATATCGGGCTGGAAGACGTCGATCGCTTGCACGTCGAGAAGCTGGACGAGCCCCCAGCGCGTGTAGGTGTGCTCGCCGCCAGCGACCGGCAGGCCCGTGCGCCGTCGGATCTCCGCGTACAGCCGTCCCTGCTCCGGTAGGACCGGCTGCTCGATCCAGCGAGGGCGATACTCCGCGATCCGACGGACGAACTCCAGTGCGTATGGCGGGTCGAGCGCGCCCCACGCGTCGATCATCAGGTCATCGTCCCCTAGCTCTTCGCGAAGCGCCCGCACGAGCGCGACATTGCCCGCCATGCCCGGCGCACCTGCTGATGGGCCGTAGGCGAGGAACCACTTCTGCGCCGTGAAACCGGCCTCCTTCGCCCATCGAGCCCGCTCCCGCACCCGGCCTAGGTCGGTGACGTCGAAGCCGTACATGCTCGCGTAGGCGGGCACCGCGTCTCTCGTCGGACCGCCGAGCAGCCGGTAACAGGGCAGTCCGAGGAACTTCCCCTTGAGGTCCCATAGCGCGCAGTCCACCGCCGAGAGGGCGAGCATTCCGTCTCCCTGTCGGCCGTGGACAAAGGAGCGGTACGCGAGGTCCCAGGTCCGCTCTGTCGCGAACGGGTCGCTCCCTACGAGCAGCGGCGACAGCTGACGGACCGCGAGCCACGCGGCAGGAAGGCTGATCGGTCCGGCGACACCGCCGACACCGGCGTCTGTCGTTATCTCGAGGAAGAGCGACTCGAGGCGCAGATGGCGCCCGTCGACCTGCACACCGCGCTCGACATAGCCGGTGCCCACCCCGCCGACGGGCACGGCTCCTTCGGACCGGTAGCCGTCGCTCGGCTGCGGGGCGCGTCCCTCCCAGTGGACACCTTCCACCTCGAGCGTGCCCGTAAGGCGCCGTACGCGGAGCCGGTCGATCTTCATGGTCCTACTGTCACCCTCCGTCCGGTCGGCCCCGGTCCAGGGGCGCGTGACCCACGCGGCCACGCGCCTCTGGGCAGGACCTCGATCAGGCGCCGAGTTGCGATTGCACCGTTGCGTTCAACGTCGCCAGCTGCGAGTCCATGTAGCTCTGGCTCCATGCGCCCGTGGTCGCGAGGTGCGACGCCAGCGAGTTCACCACGGTCCCGAGGCCGGTCTCAATCGCCGACCACGCGGGCGTGAAGCCATACGGTTGCGACTCCGAGATGATCTTGAGGAACAGCTTCGTCGACGGGAACTTCTTCGCGATCAGCGAGAGCCCCGACTTTGTCACGGGGAACCACCCCGCGAGCTGGTACATCTTGATATCCACCTCGGGGCTTATGCTCGCCTTCACGAGCTGGAGCGCGAGCGGCATCGTGCTTGCCGCGTACTTGGGCACGCCCCAGTAGAGCGTCCCGACGATGCTCTCGGCCGCGGTGCCGCCGTGCGGCCGCTTGCTCATTCCGTAGGGCACGTTGGGCAGAGGGGCGAACGCGATGTCCTTCGCGATCGGCGTCCCCGCGGCCTCACGGAGCGTGCTCTCGTTGGCGATCGGGAGCATCGCGACCTGACCTTTGAGGAACGCGGAGACCATCTGGCCGTCGTCCCACGTCAGCGAGCCCGGCGGCACGATGTGGTACTTGTAGTACTGGGCGAAGTAGAAGTCCATCGCCTCCTCCATCGGCTTGCTCGTAAAGGTGGCCTTCTTGCCGTTGGGCGAGAGGAAGCCGCCACCGAGCTGCGCTGAGTAGGACCACAAGAACTTCCAGGGGTCGAATGAGTCTGCCGGGTCGAAGCCTGCGCCATAGATGTGCGGGTCTGCCTTCTGGATCTTCTGTGCATCCTCGACCCACTGCGTCCACGTCGTCGGAGGCGACGTGATCCCTGCCTTCGCAAACAGCGTCTTGTTGTACGCGATCACGTAGGGGACGTCAAGCATCGGTATCCCGATGTCGTGGTTCGCGTCTGGCCCCGCCTGCGCGAGCATCGCCTGGATGAACGAGCTCCGCCCGCCGACAGCGTTCCAGTCGCTCGGGGTGTACTGAACGAAGTCACCCGTCGCGTAGAACGTCCCAGCGAACCCCGAGCCGTAGTTGATGAGGTCCGGGCCGGAACCCGAGACGATCGCGGTTTGGATGATGCTGCTCTCCTGGGAGCTGCTCGAAAACAGGTCCCACTTCACGGTCGCGCCCGTCTGGACGTGGAACTGCTTGGCGATCGCTGCGTAGTACGCGTTGTACTGCGCCGCGGCGCCAGCGGCCGCGGCGGGCGCGAGCACGGTGAGCACCTTCCCGGCGTATGGCAGCCTGGGCGCCTTCTGTGCCGAGGCAGTCGCAGTACCGCCCACCGCGGTCGCGAGCAGCGTCCCGACGGTCAGGCCGACGGTGCACACGGCGCGGCCGGCTCTTCCTAACGGATGGATGTTGCTCATGATAGTCCCCCCTTGCGTTCGTTGCGTGTGTTGGTGGCATGACGGCAACGCTTGCGAGCTGTTGCCATGCTCGTAACCTCCTCGTGCTGACGACGGTTGCGGCGCTCACGCCTAACGTCCGACGTGCGCCACTCCAGCTTCTGGCAATTGCGTTTCACAATCCTCCTGTTCTCTCACCTACCCTAGGAGATGTCTTGCAAAGCTCTGCGAGCGAGTGGCGAGAACGCCGACTATGCGTTGCGGATCGCCGCCTTCACCGACTCGACAACGGGACCGGGCGCGCCCGCGTAGCGGCGCGCGAGGGCCAGCGCCTCCCCGCGCGCGGCGCCCTCGACGACCCGGTCCACCAGCCCAACCTCGCGAGCCGCGTGCGCGTCGAGGCGCTCGCCGCTGAGGAGGAGGTGGAGCGCGGGCCCGCGCCCGACGGCCGCCGCAAGGAGCGAGGCGCCGTCCCATCCCGGAAGATGTCCGAGGCCCACCTCCGGGAAGCCGAGCAACGCGTCGGGAGCAGCGACGCGCAAGTCGCAGGAGAGCGCTAGCTCGAGCCCTCCCCCGAGGACATAACCATGAAGCGCGGCAACAGAGACGAGTGCTGAGTCCCGAATCCGTGCAAGTAGGTGCTGGCCTCTCGAAATGAACTCACCATGTCTCGCCGAATCGTAATCGCGCTTCTCCCTCACGTCCGCGCCGCTGCAAAAGGCGCGCCCCTTGCCCGCGACGACGACCGTGCGGCACCACGGCGTCCGCTCGAGGAGGTCCCATGCTTGCTCGAGTCCTTCGAGGGACGCGAACCGGAGCGCGTTAAGCTTGTCCGGCCGCTCGAGCATTAGCAGCGCCGTACCCGCCTCCCGGTCCGGAACGAGCGCGACATCCTGCCACGCGACGGGAACGTCCGACAGCACGAGGACGTCAGCATGCATGCTCGCCCTGCTCCTTTGGCGCTCGGGCCGCCGGCCCCTCCTCGGACGCCTGAGCCCGCCTGGGCGTCGGTTCCTTCGGCGCTCCGAAGTATCGGGAGATGTGAGTCGCGACAAGACAGAGCTCGCCGTCCTGATTGGCCACCTCTACGGTAGAGAAGGACTTGCCCTCCTCGGGCACCACCCGCTCGATCCGGTACGTGACGTTGACGGTGTCGCCGATGTAGACGGGGCGGACGAAGCGGACCCGATCGTAGCCATAGGACACGCAGTCGCCGCCGATCTCCTCAAGCTTGCGGGTCGAGGCCGCGGCCGTGTAGCCGAGGATGAGATTGCCGTGGGCGACGCGGCGGCCGTACGGCGTGGAGGCCATGTACTGCGAGTCGACGTGGTTGCGGGCGAGATCGCCGACGATTCCGCCGTAGAGGTAGACGTCGCTCTCGCTCACAGTCTTCGAGAAGGTCGTCACGTGCCCGATGGGCAACTTCTTGAGGAATGCCACTACCTCCTCGGAAACGGGAACTCTCTCCGGCATCGTCAGTGACCTCCTCGTCGGCGTTCGCGCCCCTCCGGGACCTCTAGCGTCTCCGGCCCAGGCGGGACCGCAGGCCGAGGAGTGGCCGCGGCAGCTGCAAGCCCAGGAGCCCCGCCCGGTTCGACGAACGTCAGCGTCGGCGAGACCTCGACCGGGAAGGGGATCCGCGCGAGTATGTCCTTCTGGAAGTCGACCCCCGCCACGACGCTCTCAAGCGAGAAGCCCCGTTCCGTCACCTCGAACGTCGCCCGCTCGGTGACGACGGTCACGCGCTGGCCCGCCGCGATGCCTCGTCGCCCGTTGAAGGTGATCTGTTCAACCTCGTTGACGAAGCGCGGGGTTCGCCCCTCCTCGTCGATCGAGAGCGTCCCGCCGATCACCGACTCCGCGAGCCCGCCTGTCGTCAGCGTCCCGCAGAACACGAGCCACCGGGCACCGTGGACGATGTTCACGAATCCCCCGCATCCGGGCATCATGTCGCCGAACCTGCTGACGTTGACGTTGCCATGCCGGTCGATCTGGCCGAACGCGAGCACGCTCACGTCCGGACCTCCACCCTCATAGAAGTCGAAGACCTCAAGCTGGCCGAGGAGGAGCTCCGGGTTGAGCGTCGCCCCGCCGACCTGCGGCCATCCGCCCATCGGGCCCTGCTCAACGGTGAAGTAAAGGTCGTCGCGCCCGAGCGCTCGCGCCGCGCTCGGCACGTCGTACATTGGCAGGCCGGCTCCGAGGTTCACCATTGAGCGCTCCGGCAGCAGGCGTACAGCAGACTGGGCGATAAGCTCACGAGGGCTCTTGCCGAGCCGCGCCGGCGGGATGCCGCGGGCGGCCCCGGTCAACGTCGGATCCTGCTCGTCCTCCCAGGGCTCCTCCCGGACGACGACAGCGTCGACCACCGGGCCTGGGACGCCGCCCATGCGCGGGTGGACCGTCCCGACCTCGACAACCTCGTTCACCTCGGCGATGACGAGGCCGCGGGTGCGGCGGGCAGCCGCCGCGACATCCCAGACGCCGTGGTCGTACGCCTCCCGCTGCAGATAGAGGTTGCCGCGCTCGTCGGCCGCAGTCGCCTTCACGAGCGCAACGTCAACGGTGAGCGAGGGGTAGAAAAGCATCTCCGTCCCCCCGACCGTCTCAAGCCGGTTGAGCGGCACTGTGGCACCGGGACCGACGCAGCCGCCGCCGAGACGGGGATCGACGAAGGTGCCGACGCCAACCTCGGTCCACACGCCCCGGCGGCCCGCCGCGCTGGCGCGCAGCCACTGCAGGATCGTTCCCATCGGGTAGTTGTACGCCGCGACCTCGTCCGACTGGGCGAACCGATTAAGCGCGGACTCACGATTGCGACTGAAGCTCGAGACCACGAGCCGCGACATCAGCCCTCGGTGTGCGAGTCGGTTGAGGCCGCTCCCTTCTCCGCCGCGACCCTTGCGGCTGCGCTCGAGCATGCTGAGCGCGACGACCGTGCAGCCTTCCGGCCGTCGCTCGTCAACGAAACGCGCTTCGATCGCCTCGAGCAGCGACTCGGGAACCGCTCGGTAGCTCCCGCCGGAGACGGCGATCGTGGCGCCGTCGGGGACGAGTGCGGCGGCTTCCCTGGCGCTCACGACTCGCACTGCCAGCCACTTCCGCCGTGGTCGGGCCTGCCAGCGCGGTCTAGCCCACGGAACGCTCCGGACGCTCCGGCGTGCTCTCGCGCACCACCAGCTCGCCGCGGAAGCGGCGCACCCGCGGGCGCTCCGCACGGGGCTGGAGCGCCAGCTCCAACGCAAGCGCGCCGAGCTCTTCGAGCGCGAGGTGCACTGTCGTCAATGAAGGCGTGACGTCCCGCAGCTGTGCGACGTCGTCGAAGCCCGCTATCGCCACGTCGTCCGGCGTGCGCACTCCCCGCTCCCGCAGCGCCGTGATCCCACCGACCGCCATGATGTCGTTCACTGCGAAGATGCAGTCCGCCTCGATCCCCCGGTCGAGCAGCTCGTTCATCGCCGCATAGCCCCCGTCCCGAGTGAACGCTCCGTACACCACGTGCTCCTCGGGGATCTCCACGCCGTACGTGCTCAGGCCACGACGAAACCCCGTGACGCGCTCCTGGCAGGTGATTAGCTCCGCCGGTCCTGCCAGCACGGCGAAGCTGCGGTAGCCGAGCTCGTGGAGTGAGTCGGCGAGCGCCCGCGCACCTGTGACGTTGTCCACCACGACGGTGTCGAAAGGCAGGGTCGCCTGGCTCACGAGCACGATCCGGCCCCCGGCTGCTTCGAACGCCGCAAGCTCCGCCTTGAGTCGCGAGGCAAGTCGGCGGTCCGAGGTCCGGCTCCCGACGAGGATCGCCGCCCGCGCGTGCTGCCCACGCAAGGTCGCGACGTAGCTCGGCTCCCGCTCGGCGTGGTGCAGGGTGCAGGCAATGCTGACGAGAAGTCCCTGCCGCTCCGCCTCCGATATTAAGCCGGCTGCGATCGTCGAGAAGTATGGATCCGCGATGTCCGCCACCACCAGGCCGACCGTGTCGGTCCGCCCTCGCGCCATCGCCTGCGCCGGTGCATTGGGCAGGTACTTGAGCGCAGCCGCGGCCTGCCTCACGCGCTCGGACAGCTCCGGACGGACGCGACGATTGCCCCCGTTCAGCACTCGGGATGCCGTGGCGAGCGAAACCCCTGCCTCCGCGGCCACGTCGTCGAGCGTCACCACACGACCCGCGACGCGCCCCGCCATCAGACGCCTGCCTCCACGGACACTCACCCGTCCCTCCGGCTCGTACGCAGTCCGGCAGCTGCGAACGTCGACCGACAAGGAGTGTAGTTGGTGCTCCGCGCGTTCGACCGTGTGTCACTGTCAGCCTTGCCACCATTCCTCCGAGACGATCGCGGCGTACCGGCGCTTCACGTCCTCGACGACGAGATCCGGCGTGGTCGCCCACACTTCCGCGTTCATGATTTCCACCTCGACATCGCCGCCGTAGCCGGCCTCTTCGACGGCACGGAACAGCAGCGGGAAGTCGACGTGACCGTCGCCCATGAGTCCTCGGCCGAGGAGGACGTCAGCAGGGAGCGGGGTGACGAAGTCACTGATCTGGAAGCTCGCGATGCGCGAGCCGGCGCGCCGGATCTGCGCGCTCGCCTCGGGGTCCCACCATAGGTGGAATGTGTCCACGACGACCCCGACCTCCTCCTCGGGGAAGTGCTCGGCGAGGTCGAGCGCCTGACGGAGCGTGCACAGCACGGAGCGGTCAGCGCAGTACATCGGGTGCAGCGGCTCGAGCGCGAGGCGCACCCCGTGCTCGCCGGCGAACGGCGCGAGCACACCGAGCGCGTCCGCGACCTGCCCGCGGGCCGCGGCAAGGTCACGCGAGCCCCTCGGCAGGCCGCCGACCACCATGACGAGGCAGCGTGCCCCAAGCTCGGCCGCGTCCTCGATGGCGCGCCGGTTGTCGTCGACACGGGCCTGCAGCTCTCCCGCGTCCGCCACGGTGAGGAAGCCTCCGCGGCAGAGCGACGAGACCCGCAGCCCCGCCGCGGCGACCAGCTTCGCCGCCGCGCCCACGCCCGTCTCATCGAGCCGGTCACGCCAGACGCCGATGGCCGCTATGTCCGCACGAACACAGCCCTCGATCGCCTGCGCGAGCGACCAGCTCTTCGTCGTGATCTGGTTGAGCGACAGCCGGGAGAGGAGAAGATCGCCCACCGCAAGCGTCCCGCGGGAGGAAGCAGCGTGCACGGCGTTGATAGGTTGACCTCCAATCGCACGCATCATCTGACGACGCCTGAGAGCTCTAGGAATCGCTGCAACCGGGCGACGGCGAACTCCGGATCCGCTACGAGCCCCGCCGCGTCGGCGAGCCGGAAGGCCTCGACGAGATGGAGGACGCTCCGTCCGGATTGTAGGCCACCGACCATGGTGAAGCCGCGCTGCTGGCCGTTTAGCCACGCGAGGAACGTGATACCGGTCTTGTAATACGGGGTCGGTGCGCCGAACAGGTGGCGGCTGAGCGGCACCGTCGGCGCGAGTGCCTCCTCATAGCCGGCGTCGTCGCCGACATCCAGCAAGGCAAGCGCGGTCGCCGCCGCGGGGGCAGCCACATCGAACGCGCCGAGCAGTGCGTGGCTGTGCCGCTCGCCGTCGCCCCGGATGAGCTCGAGGTAGGAGAAGTCGTCGCCCGTGTAGACGAGGACACCCTCGGGAACCTCCCGCCGCAGCCGCATCTCCCGTGCGGCGTCGAGCAAGGACACCTTTACGCCGGCGACCGCGGGAGCGTAGTCCCGCAGCAGCGACAGGAGCGTCTCGACCGCCTCGTCGAGATCGGTGGTCCCCCAATAGCCCCGAAGGGCGGGGTCGAACATCTCGCCCAGCCAGTGCAGTAGGACCGGCCGGCGCACCTGCGCGAGGAGCTTGCCGTAGACGAAGCGGTAGTCGTCGGCGCCCCGCGCGGCTACTGCAAGGTGGCGACTCGCCATGACGACCGGCGTAACGCCCACGCTCTCGACGAACTCGAGCTGCTCCTCGTAGGCCGCCACCACCTCGTCTAGGGTGAGAGAGCGGCTTTCAGGGACGTGGTCGGTGCCCGCGCCTACGATGATGTCACCGCCGCAGGCGGCGGCCTCGAGGGCGCTGCGGCGCACGAGCTCCTGCACCGCGGGCCAGTCGAGCCCCATCCCGCGCTGGGCGGTGTCCATCGCGTCAGCCACGCCGAGGCCCCAAGCCCACAGCGACCGGCGCACCAAGAGCGTCGCTTCCCAGTCGAGCCTTGCCGCGCCGCCGATCCGGTTGTCTGCGAGTGGGTCCGCAACAACGTGCGCCGCGGCGTACGCGACGCGCCGACGGCCCGTCGACGGGCGAGGGCTCCAAAGCCGCGGCTCGCGGAGCCGGTGCATCTCAAACGACCCGTCTGCACGCGGCAACGAGATCCCTATGGTCATAGCACGAGCTCCGGTAGCTCGATCCGGCGCCCTTCCGCCGACGAGCGCTTGCCGGCCTCGGCGAGCTGCGTCCCGCGCGCCCCGGACAGGAAATCGTGCGGGTGCGGCTCGTCCGCGACGACATGCCGGATAAACTGTTCCCACTGCACCTTGAATGCGTTGTCGAACACCAAGTTGTCCGGGACAGGGCTCCAGGCCGCCCGGTAGTCCACCGGGTCGGGTAGGTCGGGGTTCCACACCGCGAGCGGGGTGGCGCAGCGGTGTTGGACCTTGCAGTTGCGGAGCCCCGCGACGGCGCTCCCCTCGGTGCCGTCAACCTGCAGCTCCATCAGCTCGGTGCGGTCTACTCGCACGCACCACGATGAATTGATCTGTGCAACTATACCGCCGTCGATCTCGAAAATCGCGTACGCCGCGTCGTCGGCGGTCGCGTCGTATCGGGCGGACTGCTCGTCGTAACGGACCGGGATGTGCGTGGCGGCCCGCGCGGTGACGGCCTGCACCGGACCGAAGAGGTTCTCGAGGACGTACCGCCAGTGGCAAAACATGTCGAGCACAATGCCACCGCCGTCTTCGACTCTGTAGTTCCAGCTCGGTCGCTGCGCTTCCTGCCAATTGCCCTCGAAGACCCAGTAGCCGAACTCGCCGCGCACGCTGAGGATTCGGCCGAAGAAGCCAGACTCGACGAGCCGGTGGAGCTTGAGCAGACCGGGCAGATAGATCTTGTCGTGGACGACGCCGTTCTTCACTCCGGCGGCACGCGCCGCGCGAGCGAGCTCGAGGGCGCCATCCAGCGAGCTCGCGAGCGGCTTCTCGGTGTAGACGTGCTTGCCCGCCGCGATCGCCGCACGGATCCCCTCCTCCCGCGCGGAGGTGACCTGCGCGTCGAAGTAAATCTGCGCGTCGTCATCCTCGAGCGCCTCATCGAGCCGGGTCGTGAAACGCAGCCCGCCGTGACGCGCCGCGATCTCCTCGAGCCGGACCGCGTTCCGGCCGACGAGAACAGGCTCGACCTGGACGCGCTCGCCGCCACCGAGGTCGACGCCACCCTGCTGCCGGATCGCGAGGATCGAGCGAGCCAGGTGCTGATGGTAGCCCATGCGGCCCGTGACGCCGTTCATGACGACCGTCACCTGCTTCGTCGGGCTCGTCGCCCGCCGCCCGCCGGCCGCCGAAGAGAACACGCTTTCCAACGGTGCCGCCCCCGCGCCATCCACTTCAGGCGCCCACCGGTGTCTGATGCTGGCCAGCCACGTCGACCGGTCGCCGCGTCCGGGCCGACTTGTAGATCGCGAGCACGATCTCGAGCGCGGCCACGGCGTCCTCGCCGCTCACAAGCGTCGGCGAGTCATAGCCGTCCTCGGTGAGTGCTCGCGCAACGTCCTCGAAAATGCTTGTCACCGGCGCCGTCTCTTTCCAGCTGATATTGGGATCCGGCCTCCACATGGTGATCGCGTCGTTCAGCGCCATGACGCTCCCGCTCTCACCGTTCACCTCCGACCTGCTCGTCGAGCCACCTCCATAGAAGGGATGGACCGGCCGGTCGTTGTGAAAGGTCGCGGTGCCGATCAGCACGCCCATCGCGCCCGAACGCATCTCGAGTAGCGCCGCCGCAGTGTCCTCGACCTCTGTGGTGTGGGTGTAGCTGCCCGTGAGCGCCTGCACGCTGGCGACGTCGCCGAGGTACCAGCGGAGCTTGTCGATCGCATGGATGCTCTGATTCATTACGATGCCGCCCCCGGCGTAGCGCAGCGTGCCGCGCCAGCCGCCGTCCGCCTCGTAGTATGACTGGGGCCGGTAGCACTTGTAGCTGAAGTCACCGAGGATCAGCTTGCCAAACGCGCCCGCGGCGACGGCCTCGTAGATGCGGAAGTTGTCCCGCATGTAGCGCAGGTAGAACTCGCAGAACAGGCGCACACCTGCATTCGCGCACGCCTCGACGATCCCCTGTGCCCGCTCGAGGGTGACGTCGATCGGCTTGGTCATGACGACGTGTTTGCCCGCGGCGGCCGCGTTCGCGGCGATGTCGCGGTGGAGCGCGCTCTGGGTGAAGACGCCGACGACATCGATGTCGTCGCGATCGAGGAGCCGGCGGTAGTCCGTCTCCCACGCGACGCCCAACTTCGTTCCTGCTTCGCGGGCGCGCGCCTCGTCGACGTCGGCGACCGCCACGAGCTCGGCGCCCGGCGCTTGCTGCACGGCCTCGCAGCGCGAGAGCCCGTACGCGCCGGTCCCGACGATGGCGAACTTCACAGGATCAGTCATGCTCTTCCTTCTCCCTCAGTCACAGCGCCCTTACCGCTGTCGTCGTCCCGTCGACCGACTCGGAGCAACTCGTGGAGGTTGGCGATGTCCTTCACGATGTCCTCCTGGAGCCTCGTCTCGTCCTCGGGTCGCCGCGGGTGGTAGTTGCGCTCGACGGTGAAGACGCCGTCGTAGCCATCGTGGAGCAGCGTCGCGACGATCTCACCGTACGGGATGCTGCCCTCGCCGACGACCGCCCGGCGATCGCTCGCGAGGTCAGGACGCCCGGGTTCTGCGACGAGGTCCTTTACGTTGACGTCGGCGAGCGGCAGCGCCCTCGCGCCATGCAACCCGTCGAGGGGCTGCTCGCCCGATCGCCACGCGTTCGCGACGTCCCAGCAGAGCACAACCGAGTTCGCGCCCAGCCGCTCGAACAGCTCGCGGGCCTCCCGCACCTGGCCAACGTAGCTCGCACCCTCCGTTTCGATCATCAACGTCACGCCCGCCCGCCTGGCCATCTCCACCGATGGCCGCAGTCGGCCCGCAAGACGGTCGAGGCACTCGTCGAGGTCCGGCCGAATCGCCCACGACGCGTAGCTCTCGTGATCGCGCAGCCAGAGCGCGAATATCCGGACGACGTCGCAGCCGAGGATCTCGCCGACGGCGAACATCTTGCCGAGCACCGCCTCGGCGGCGCGCTGATCGTCGTCGCTGTCGAGGTAGAAACCCCGGCCGTATGGCGACCCAACCGCCGTGAAGGCGAGCCCGTGCTCGTCGGCGACCTTGCGGACGAGCTCGAGCTCGGTCCGCTCAAGCGTCGCGATATTGCGCCCCCATACGTTGCGTATAGCCAGCCCGTCGACTCCGGCACCGGCCGCGACGGCCGCGGCGGTCGCGAAGTCCGCCGCGATGTCGTCGTTGTACACCGAAACCCTGTAGCCCATCGCCCTCTCCCGCGCGCGGTCAGCGGACGCGCCGCACCCGATAAGCGACCGGGCCGGTAGCATCGAGGTCGAAGCGGACAAGGCCGACAAGGCCGTGCCGCGACTCGTAGCCGTGCGGCAGGTGGACCACACGGCGCACCGCGCCCTCCGGCCGCACCTCAACGGTCTCGCCCGCTTTCTGGAGGACCAAGCCGGTCCGGTCCAGGGCCACCGTCGTCGTGCCGGTCCCATAGTCGCGCAGGTACGGCACGAGCAGGCTCACCGGATACTCGCCGACATCCTCTATAACCCGGAGTTCGTCCTTGAGGATCTCCGCGGTGATCCGGTAGATGAGCTCGACGACGCGGACCTTCCCCTCCATCGTGCGACCGAAGGTCCTGACGATCGGTCCGGTGGACGGGCGCATCGTCGACAGCGGGACGAGCGAGCCGTCCGGCTGCCAGATTCCGAGACCGACGGTGAGTGGCGTCGCCGTACCGACGTGCCGAACCTGACCGCCGAAGCGGAGCCGCCTACCCGGACCGAGCGTCAGGTCCGCGATCCCGAGCGCGTCGTAGCGCGGCTCCGGCGCCATGTAGCCGGGCTGCGGGTCAAAGTTGAGGTGGAGCGACCAGCGATCCGCGTGCAGGAGCGCCCGGTTGATCGGCGCCGGGTCCACGAGCGCGACGGGCTCGACGTCGATCTCTACAGGGCCGTCGCCCGTGAATCCGTCGAGGACCGCGGTGGCGAAGAAACCAAGCGGCAGGCTGACGTAGTGCGAGTCCGCGGTGTAGACCTCGTAGCCGATGCGGTGATCGGCTGGGAACACGTTTTCGACCGGGCTCAGCTCGCCATTCGCCCGAAACAGGCCGCGCGCGGCGTCGAAGCTGCGCACCGCGGCACGCTCCGCGGCAGTCGCGAGCTCCGGTGCGCGCTCGCGAAGGTAGCGAGCCGCGTTGAAGAAGTACGCGCACTGCGCACCAAGGACCCAGAGGTGGCCCGTGCTGCGGTGCGCGCTGGCGAGCGAACCACTCGACAGCTGGAGCGCGAGGCTACGCCGCAGGCCACTCTCGACGAGTCGGTCGAGGTCTTCGAAGAACGCGCCCCGGTACCCCTCGACGAGAAGGTCGAGCAGATGGACGCGCGTGAATAGATCGTAGCTGTTGGGCAGGCCGGGCTCGAAGTAGACGCCGCGCCCGACGTCGAGCGAACCCTCGAAGAATGGGACAAGCCAGGCGTCGAACGACTCTTGCGTGTGCGGCGAGAGCCCAGCACGGACTCGCATCCACTCGCCTAACATCCAGACCGACGCCCAGTTCACCGGGCCACGCTTGTTGAAGGTTTCCGGTACCGGGATGCTTGCCACCTGTTCGGCAAGAGTGGACAAGCCCGCTTCGGCGGTTTCGCCGATCTCCTTGAGTAGGCGGAGCGTGCGCAACACCGGCGGCCACATGAAGTCACGCAGGTTGGCTACGGATGGGCTGCCCACCGCCGGGTAGTAGCGGGTGACCGGCGGTCGCTCATCATGCAGGTCGAGCAGGTGGCGCACGGTCGCCGCCACGCCGCGCTCGGCGACGTCGAGATAGGCGCGCCGCTCCTCGCCGGACACGAGGCGGGCGAGTACCGCGTTGGCGTAGGCAAAGTAGGCCGTTCCGTACTGGGTCGGCTCCTGGAACACGACGTCGTACAGCTCGCCGGTCTCATGGAGGCCATCCCGTAGCCCGCGGACGCCGTTCTCAAGCAGCACCTGTGCCGGCGTCTGCATGCAGCTCCCCTCTTCCCCCTATCCGTCGCCGAACCGGCCTGGCCGGTCCGCCCCGTGCGCCCGCCCGTCTGGAAAGCGGTTACCACCATGGTTACACCGGCGGCCGCGGCGCGTCAAGGCCGCGTAGTGGGCCGGCACGCGGGCGGTGCCTTCTCCCGCTCGGACCCGACCTCGGCGGAGGTAGAGCGAAAGCGCAGCTTGCCTCACCGTTTCACCGCGGCCCCGGTGACCGACCAGATGGGTCCGCGAAAGCCGTTGGCGGTCGCTGGTCCCCGCTCGCAGCGGCCGTCCCCTCCCCCGGCGAACGCGTCGTCGAGGACCTGCTCGAGCCCGACTTGCTCCGCGAGGAGCGCCGCGGCGAGCCGCCGCACCCGCCGCTCGCCGGCCTTGGCCGGGTCGAGCTCATGTGTGTAGCGCACCTCGCCGCCTGGGCCCTCGCCAAGGCGGGCCTCGACGGCGGCGGGCTCGTGGCAGCAGAGCGCGAACAGGCTCGCGCCCGGCACCCCGGTCAGCCCGAGCGCCCCGAAGCGCGCGCCGACTTGTCCCATCTCCCTTGCGAGCAGCTCGACGAGCTCGCGCGCCGCACATCCCCTGCCGAGCACCGCCGAGCCGACGGCGAGCACCGAGCCGAGCACGGCGCGAAGCGCCTCGGGCTCACCTGGGCCGAGGTCGAAGAACCGATAGGCCGGGCCGGCGTCGCTCATGGCAGCACGTTCACACCCGTAAGCGCCGTGACCGCCGCCTGCAGGCGCGCGCCCTGTTGTGCGAGGCCCCCTGCCCCGAGAGGGCCCTCGAGCGCCCGCCCCGCGGCGCGGATCGCCGCGAGGTCCGAGAGGACCCCGCCGGTCGCATGAGCGAACTGCGCCCCGGCCCGCGCCGCCCCGATCGC
>JAJZZB010000056.1 GCA_021797795.1 Actinomycetes bacterium
CCTGCGACCTCTCGGTGATCGCCGAGCACGCCTACGTCGGCCAGGTCGGCACGCGGGTCGGCAGCGTCGCAGCCGGCGGTGCCACCCAGTGGCTCCCGCTCTTCGTCGGCGACCGGCGCGCCCGCTGGATGCTGATGCTCAACCGCCCGGTGCCCGCCTACCAGGCGCTCGAGTGGGGGCTCGTCAACGAGGTCGTTCCGTCGGTGACGCGAGACGGCGACTTCGTCGTCCACGCGAGCGCCGAGGAGATCAGATTGGCCAAGCGGGGAGAGCAGGGCTATGCGATCGATCTCTCCCGGCTCGATGAGACGGTCGACGCCCTCTGCGCCGATCTCATCGACAAGTTCCCGGAGTGCACCCGCTACACCAAGCAGCAGACCAACTTCTGGAAGGACCTCGCCTGGCACCAGACCGCCGGCCATGCGCGTGACTGGCTGAGCGTCCACTTCGCCAGCTTCGAGCCGCTCGAGGGCATGGGTGCCTTCGTCGAGAAGCGGCCACCGCGCTACCGGGAGCTGCGCGAGCGTGCCGCCGCCGGCGGCTCGCCGGAGTTCGCCTGGGGGCCGTACGTGCAGAACTGCCCCGACTGCGGGGCGACGTACCTGCCGGAAGACTTCAGCTACTGCGGCCGGTGCGGCAAGGAGCTGCAGCCGGCGGCATCGGGTAACGGAGCAAAGGGGGGATGAGGATGCAGAACCTGGCGGTCCTCGATCCGTATCAGGACCTCAGCTTGAAAGAGGCCTTCGCCTACTGCCGCGACCTCGTCGAGGACCCCGACTTCCCGACCGTGCGGCGCTGGCGGGAGGCGGGCGGCAAGGTCGTCGGCCACTTCCAGGTGTACTTCCCCGAAGAGATCGTCCACGCGGCGGGCGCGCTGCCCTTCAAGGTGCGCGGCGCTCCGGTCGAGGCGAGGCAGGGAGAGTCACACTTCGGTTCGGGTCTCTGCTCCATCTTGAAGACCTCTCTCGAGCTCATCTTGAGCGACCGGGTGCAGCTGGACATGTTCGTCTCCCACCCGATCTGCGACTCCGCCCGCAACCTCGCAGCCGTGTGGGGCAGAAACGCCGACTACCCCTGCGAGATCCTCTACCTGCCGCAGAACGCCAACTCGGCGCACTCGGCCGACTATCTGCGGGGGGAGTACGCCCGGCTCGTCCGGGGGGTCTCCGCCGTCGCCGAGCATCCCGTCACCGACGACGACCTGCGGCGATCCCTCGGCGTCTTCAACGAGAACCGGCGGCTCATGCGGGAGCTGTACGAGATCAAGCGCTCGACTCCCTGGCTCGTCGCGGTGGACGAGGCGTACGTGCTCGTCGCCCTCGGCGGCATGATCCCCCGCGACGAGCACAACGAGCTGCTCTCCTGGTTCCTCCCGCGGATCCGGGAGCGTGATGCGTCGCCGCAGGACCGCATGCGCCTCGTGTTCGAGGGCGGGTTCTGCGAGCAGCCGCCGCTCGACTTGCTGAACACGATCGCCAAGTTCTCCTATGTGGTGGACGACGACCTGCTCATCGGGCTGCGGTGGATCACCTCCGACGTCCCTGCCGGCGAGGACCCGCTGGCCGACCTGGCGGTGGCCTATCTCGAGCAGTCCTCCTACAGCCCGGTCCAGCACGACCTCCGCAAGCCGAAGGAGGCGATGCTGATCGAGCGGATCCGCAACGCCGGCGCCGGGGCCGCCATCGTCACCGCCGCCAAGATGTGCGAGCCGGGCCTCGACGAGGTCGTCGCCTACGTGAAAGCGCTCGACGAGGAAGGCATCCCCTACTTCGTGAGCGAGTTCGAGGAGCGGATGACCAACTTCGACAACATGCAGATCCAGCTCGAGACGTTTATCGAGAACCTGCTCTTCGCCTGATCGGAGGCACGATGTCCACAACGTCAACGCGAGCGCCCGCAACACCGGGCGACGCCACGAGCGCCTCCGGGACGCCGCTCGTCGGGCGGGGGAACAAAGAGGGCAACCGGCTGTTCCGCGAGTGGTTCGAGGAGCTGACCGCAGCGCCCGAGAAGGGCGAGCAGGCCGCCTACGTCTTCGTGATGGGAAGCATGGCCGAGCTGCTCCGCGTCTTCGACTTCCACACGATCTTCCCCGAGGTGAACGGGCTGCAGACAGCCGTCCGCCACGTGGCAGACGACTACATCGCCCAGGCCGAGGACTACGGGTACTCGACCGACGTCTGTGCGTACGTGAAGGCGGACGTCGGCCTGCAGCTGCGGGACGGCAGCCACCCCATGGGAACGATCCCGAAGCCGGCACTCTCGGTCTACACGAACGCCTGCAACACCTACATCAAGTGGGCGGAGATCTGGGAGCGTCTCTACCACGTGCCGATCTTCACCCTCGACGTGCCCGGCACGCGCCGGGCCGGCGGCCAGACCTGGCGCGGCAGCGACGACTTCGCCAACGACCTCCGCTACGTGCAGGGCCAGATCGAGGAGCTGATCGGCGTCTGCGAGACGGTGTCGGGCAAGCGCTTCGACATCGACAAGCTCCGCGAGACCATGGGTTTCGCCAACCGGATGAGCAGGGCCTGGAAGAGGATCATCGAGCTCAACAAGGCCACCCCGGCCGTCTACAACGCCGTCACCGACGGCACCGTCTACCTCGGCATGGTGAACGGCTTCCGGGGACGAGAAGAGGGTGCCAGGTACTTCGAGGACCTCGTGGAGGAGCTCGAGTACAAGGCTGCCCACCACATCGGCACGCCGTTCAAGGAGAAGTACCGCCTCGTCTTCGCCGGTGTCCCCTGCTACCCGATCTTCCGGCGCTTCGGGGAGATGTTCAGTGAGTGGGGAGGCACCTTCGTCGGCTCCACCTATCTCTGGTTCGCCTCGGGCGGGGCGAACATGGGCTTCGAGTACGACCTCGACCGTCCACTCGAGAGCCTGGCCGAGGGGACGCTCGTGACGGTCCGGGACGCCATGGACGCGATGTTCTACTCGGACACGCTGCTCGCCGACATGGTCGAGCCGTTCGGGATCGACGGCGTCGTCTACCACCCGATCAAGTCCTGCCGCACGGTCTCGACAGGCCTGGCCGACAGCCGCCGGGTGATCATGGAACGGACCGACGCCGCAACGCTGTTCATCGAGTCCGACCACATGGACAAGCGCGCCGTGTCCGAGGCCCAGCTGAAGAACCGCATCGACGCCTTCTTCGAGGGCCTTGCGTCGCGACGCCAGCGCAGGGCGGCGGGAGTGGACCGGCAGGGAAGGGAGAGCTGAGAGCGATGGCATACGCGGCTGGAGTCGATGTCGGTTCGACGCAGACCAAGGCGGTCATCATCGACGACGACCTGGAGATCGTCGGCCGGGCGCTGGTCGACACAGGGGCGAGCGTCACCCTCGCCGCCCAGAACGCCTACCAGGCGGCGGTTCGCGACGGGGACATCCACGAGGAAGAAGAGGGGGTCGGCTTCATCGTCGGCACCGGCTACGGGCGCTACAAGGTCACCTTCGGCGACGCCCAGACGACCGAGATCTCCTGCCACGGGCGCGGGGCCGTCCACATGTTCCCGGACACTCGGACAGTCGTGGACATGGGTGGTCAGGACACCAAGGCGATCAGGGTGAGCCCGACCGGGGAGATCCTCGACTTCGTGATGAACGACAAGTGCGCTGCCGGGACGGGTCGCTTCCTCGGCGCGGCGGCGACGGCGCTCGACATCGCCCTCGGCGATCTCGGCCCGACAGCGCTCAAGTCGGAGCGGCCGGTGAAGATCTCGACGACCTGCACGGTCTTCGCGGACTCCGAGATCCTCTCGTGGCTCGGCAGGGGCAAGAAGGTCGAGGACATCTTGATGGGGGTGCACCGCTCGGTCGTCTCGCGGGCGCTCAGCCTCATGCGGCGCGTCGGCATCGAGCAGGAGGTGACCTTCACCGGAGGCGTGGCCAACAACCTCGGGATGGTGGAGGTGCTGAACGAGGAGCTCGGGTTCGCGGTGAACGTCAGCTCCGACTCCCACTACATGGGCGCCCTCGGCGCCGCGCTGTTCGCCATGGACCGCATCGTCGCCGGGCGCAGCCCGGCCCACTCCTCGGAGGCACTGTCATGAGCGTCACGGCAGGGATCGACGTCGGGGCGACCTACACCAAGGTCGTCGTGACCGGGGACGGGGAGATCGCCGGCCAGGCGCTCGTCCGTTCGGGCTACAAGCCGGGCGAGGCGGCAGAGGCCGCCTTCGGGCTTGCCTGCGACGAAGCGGGCATCGACCGGTCGAAGGTGGACTACATCGTGGCCACCGGTTACGGGCGCTTCCAGGTCCCCTTCAGCCAGGTCACCGCGACGGAGCTCACCGCTGCGGCGTGGGGCTGCCACGCCCTCTACCCAGGGACGAGGACGATCCTCGACGTCGGGGGGCAGTCGGTGAAGGCGTCGCGGATCGACGAGATGGGGCGCGTCAAGTCCTTCCGGTTGAACGAGAAGTGCGCTGCCGGAACCGGGGCCTTCCTCGAGAAGACGGCTCGCTACATGGGTTATGAGACCGAGGAGATCGGTCCGCTCGCCGCCACGTCAAACGAGGCGGTCGCCATCTCAGGCGTCTGCACCGTCTTTGCCGAGGCCGAGGTGATCAACCACCTCTCCCAGGGCATCCCGCCGGCCGACATCATGCACGGGGCGATCGTCTCGCTCGTCGGCAAGTCCGTCCAGCTGATGAAGCGCGTGAAGATGGAGCCGGAGTACACCCTCATCGGTGGCATCATGCGCTACCCGACCATGGTGACGGCGGTGCGGGCCCAGCTGAAGGTGGACGTGAACGTCCCCGACGGCGACCTCGTGCAGCTCGTCGCCGCCCTCGGCGCGGCCACGCTCGCGGCCCACCAGGCCAACAAGATCGCCGAGGGCCGGGCCGCCGGCGCCGGGCGTCCCGGTGCGCTGGCCGCCGCCGGTTCGTAGGTGGTGGGTGTCGTGGATGGCGACGTGACCGGTGGGCCAGAGCCGCCCGAGGGCGGCGAGGAGTCGCCCGAGGAGCTCGAGGCCGCCGGCTGGCAGCGGCGATTCGAGGCCGACGCCGCCAGGGTGGACGAGGTCGTGGAGCTGTACACCTCACTCGGCTGCGAGGTGACGACGCGCGCCCTCGCGCCGAAGAGCTTCGCCCCTGAGTGCGCCAGCTGCGCCCTCACCGCCTGCAGCCGTTACGTCGAGGTGTACACGCGCCGGATGGCGCAGGCCGGCGCCTGACGCCCCCTCGTCTGTCCGCAGGCAGAGAGCCCAGGAAAGGACGGCCCGCATGTCGAGCGACATGGTCAAGTTGATCGACCGGCTCGAGCAGGAGCATGCAGCGGTGCGGGAGGCTCTTGGTGCCCTCGGCGCGCTGGCAGAGGCCGGCGACGAGACGGGGCTTCGGTCGGCCCTGCCCGGCAGGGCCGCGGTGCTCGGCGCCGGCTTGGACGACCACTCCCTCGCAGAGGACGCAACCCTCTTCCCCGCCATCGCGGATGGCGTCGGGCCCGACCTCGTCGGCGTGTTCGCCGCCGAGCATGCCGAGATCCTCGCCCTTCGCGACGAGCTCTACCGCGGCGACGGGGGGGACATCGCGGCTTGCCTCGGGTTGTGCGCTCTGCTCGAATCACACATGGACCGGGAGGAGCTGATGCTCTTCCCGAGTGTCCGGGACCTGCTCGACGAGCAGTCCTGAGCGCGGACGAGAAGGGATTGGTGGTGGCCGAGCCGTTCAATGCGAGCGTGTACCTGGTGGACCGGCACGTCGAGGCGGCTGCCGGCGACCGTGTGGCCATCCGCTGCGGGAGCGAGGAGGTCACCTACGAGTCGCTTCTCGCCCGCGTCTGCGACGCCGCCTCGGGGCTCGCCGCCCTCGGGGTACGGCCCGAGGAGCGGGTGATGCTCGTGATGGCAGACGGTGTCGAGCTCGTCGCCGCCTTCCTCGGGGCGATGCGCCTCGGCGCGGTGCCGATCCCGGTGAACACGATGCTGACCTCGGCCGATCTCGCCAGGCTGGTGGAGAACAGCCGGGCGCGGGTGGCGGTGACCTGCGACCCGTTCACGGCCAAGGCCGTCGAGATGGCCGAGGCGGCCCCCGAGCTCCAGCACCTCGTGGTGGCGGGGGAGTCGCTGCCGGGCGTCTCCGGTGTCGAGGCCCACCCCTGGCAGGAGGTGATGGAAGCCAACGGCGGGTGGAAGGAGCCCTACCCGACCTGGGACGAGTCTCCCGGCTTCTGGCTCTACACCTCGGGGACGACAGGCCGCCAACGTGGCGCCATCCATCGCCACATCGACCTGAAGGTGACCGCCGAGACCTATGCCGAGACCGTCCTTCGCGTCCGCGCCGAGGACCGTTGCTTCTCCATCGCCAAGCTGTTCTTCGCCTACGGCCTCGGCAACAGCCTGACCTTCCCTCTCGCCGCCGGTGCGTGTGCCGTCCTCGACCCGAGGCTGCCGGCCCCGGGCTCGGTGCTGGAGACACTCCGTCTCCACCAGCCGACGCTCTTCTTCGGGGTTCCCACCTTCTACGCCGCCCTGCTCGCCTCCGACCTCCCCGACGACGCCTTCAGGGGCGTCCGCTATGGCGTCTCGGCAGGAGAGCCGCTTCCGGCGCCGCTGTTCCACCGGTTCAAGGAGCGCTTCGGTGTGGAGATCCTCGACGGGATCGGCTCGACGGAGGCGCTCCACATCTTCATCTCCAACAAGCAGAGCGACATCCGGCCCGGCACGACCGGCACACCGGTCGACTCCTACGAGCTGCGGCTTCTCGACGACGATGGCAACGTCCTCGAGGGGGCAGCCACCGGCCACCTCGAGCTCCGTGGCGACTCGATCGCCACCGGCTACTGGTGCGACGCGGCGAGCACCCGCTACTCGTTCCGGGGGGTCTGGCTGCACACCGGGGACGTCTACGCCCGATCGGAGGACGGCTACTACACCTATCTGTCCCGCTCGGACGACATGATCAAGGCGGGAGGCATCTGGGTGGCGCCGTCGGAGGTGGAGTCCGTCCTGCTCGACTTCCCCGGCATCCTCGAGGTGGGCGTCGTCGGCCTTCCCGACGAGGAGGGACTCGACAAGCCGGCGGCCTTCGTCGTCCCGCTGCCGGGCCGCCACCTCGACGTCGACGCCGTTGCAGAGTTCTGCAGGGAGCGCCTCGCTCCGTTCAAGCGACCGAAGAGGATCGTCGTGGTCGACGAGCTGCCGAAGACGGCGACGGGAAAGATTCAGCGCTTCAAGCTGCGCCAGCTCGACGCCCTGGCGCTGGAGCCGCCGACCTGAGGCCTGCCGGCCCGGTCGCTCAGCTCGTTCCCCGGGAGCCTCGACGTTCGTGGCGCCGCGCCGCTCGTCGCTCGGCCTCCTCGAACCAGGCGCCGGCGTCGGCCACGAGCTCGCTGTGCAGCTCCTGGAAGAGGACGTGTGCGCGCTGGCCGGGCCAACACGAGGGCAGGAGCGAGGTGGGCAGTCCCGGGTCGGTGAAGGGGAACTTGCGCCACTCATGGACGATCCGCGTGTTCACCGTGAAGGCGAGCGACGGGTCCGTCTCGGCGTCGGCGGCGAATTCGGTGATGAAGGCCCGGTACCGTCGCTCGAGCTCCACCAGGTCCCAGGCGTCTTGGACGACCCCGGCGGCGTCGCCGAGCTCTCCGAGCTCGGCCAGGAAGCACACGAGACGGCTCGGAGGCGCGAGGCCCTCGAAGATCGACTTCACGACCACCTGGCGCCTCGTGTCGGGCGAGAGCCACACGCCTTGGCCGAGCGATCCGAAGCCCGCCCAGGCGAGCCGGGTCCGCAGCACGTGGCGGTCGGCGCGGCGCTCCTCGGGTATGGAGATGACGAGCACCAACCACTTGCCGTCCCAGTCCTGACGGGTCGGGTCGAAGGCGTAGATCCGCCCCGACCCCTCTGCGAGGAGGATCCTGCCCCGGTCCGTGAGGTGCCAGCGAGCCTCTCTGCCGACGCGCTCGCTCTCGAGCCACCCGGCCTTCGCCGCCCGGGCGAGGGCCTGGCGGGCCGCCTTGTCCTCCACGCCGAAGAGCGCGAGAGCCTCGAGGAGCGTGGAGGTCCACACGGTGCCGTCCCGTCTCAGGACGTACTCGCCGAGCACGGTGAGCAGGAGCGAGCGGGCGCTCTGGCTTCTCTGCAGGGACCGGCGTTCAGGCTCGAGCGGAACGGGCCACGAGGGCGGTCCGCCGTCCTCGTAGGGCCCCTCGCCGGCACCGTTGCCGCCCAGCAGCGGCGGGAGGCTCGCCGGGAGCCGGGGCGTGCGCGCACGCGGCGTTCTCCCCCCGTGGCGGACTCCTGCCGCGCTCACCTCGGCACCCGTCCTGGCCGGGGTGGCAGCCTCCGTGCGCCGCGAGATCGGCACGCGTCGGGCGGCCGTCTCGCGGGCATGACACCATGCTATGCAATTTCGACGGGCGTTCAGAGTATGTAGGATGATTTCTCACGGACGGCCCGTGCAGCCGCCGCAGGGTGGGTCGAAAGACCACCGGAGGGAGCAGAGACGATGGGCGCCTTGCAGCAGGGGGTGAGCCGCGAATCCCCGCCGGCGGACGCCCTGGCGACCGAGGAGCCTGTCGAAGGCGAGATCACCTTCGCCACCCATCCCGAGCGGTACCGCCACTGGCATCTCTCCTTCGACGGCCCGGTGGCGACGCTCGCCCTCGACATCGACGAGGGGGGCGGTCTGCGCCCGGGCTACGAGCTGAAGCTGAACACCTACGACCTCGGCGTCGACATCGAACTTCACGACGCCGTCCAGCGCCTGCGCTTCGAGCATCCGGAGGTGAGGGTCGTCGTGCTCACGAGCGCCAAGGAGCGGATCTTCTCGGCCGGCGCCAACATCCAGATGCTCGCCCAGTCCCCCCATGGCTTCAAGGTGAACTTCTGCAAGTTCACCAACGAGACGCGCAACGGCATCGAGGACGCGAGTCTCCACTCCGGACAGCGCTACCTGGCGGCACTCAACGGGCCGGCCGCCGGCGGCGGCTACGAGCTGGCGCTGGCGAGCGACCACATCCTGCTCGTCGACGACAATGCGGCGGCGGTGTCGCTCCCAGAAGTGGCGCTGCTCGGCGTCCTGCCCGGCACCGGCGGGCTCACGCGTCTCGTCGACAAGCGCAAGGTCCGTCGTGACCTCGCCGACGTCGTGTGCACCCGTGCCGAGGGCACGAGGGGGACGAGGGCGCTCGAGTGGGGACTCGTCGACGAGCTCGCCCCGCGCAGCACCTTTGTCGAGGCGGTCGCCCGGCGTGCTGTCGAGCTCGCCGGTGACTGCGCCCCGCGGGGCACGGGGCCGGGTGTGGCGCTCCCTGTCCTCTCGCCCAGCCGGACGAACGGCGTGATCGCCCACCGCTATGTCCGGGCGGCCGTCGACCCGGCGGCGAGGACGGTCGACATCACGGTCGCCGGACCGGAGCGCGAGTGCCCGGCCGAACCGGGGGCGGCGAGGGCCGAGGGGGCGGACTTCTGGCCACTCCGCATGGCGCTCGAGCTCGACGACACCCTCCTCTGGCTGCGGTTCAACGCAGCCACCTGCGGGACCTGGCTGTTGCACACCTCAGGTGACGCCGACCTCGTCCGGACGTTCGACGACCTCCTCGCCGCCCACGGCGACGACTGGTTCGTCAACGAGGTCGTCGGGCTCCTCCGGCGGGTGCTCCGCCGGCTCGAGACGAGCGGGCGGAGCATGTTCGCCCTGGTGGAGCCCCACAGCTGCTTCGCCGGCACGCTCCTCGAGCTGGCGCTCGCGGCCGACCGCAGCTACATGGCCGAGGGTGCCTTCGAGGACGACAGCGAGCCGGCCGAGGCTCGCGTCGTCCTCACGGGGATGAACTTCGGCCGGCTCGAGATGGACAACGGACTCACGAGGCTCGGGGCGCGCTTCCTCGGCGAGCCCTCCAGGATCGACCGGCTGAAGGAGCTGTCCGGCCACCCGCTCGAGGCGGCGGCGGCGCTCGAGGCCGGGCTCGTGACGTTCGTGTACGACGAGATCGACTGGGAGGACGAGATCCGGGTGGCCGTCGAGGAGCGGACCAGCTTCTCGCCGGACGCGCTCACCGGGATGGAGGCGAACCTGCGCTTCGCCGGCCCCGAGACGTGCGCCACGAAGATCTTCGGCCGCCTGTCTGCATGGCAGAACTGGATCTTCCAGCGACCGAACGCGAGCGGCTCGGAGGGGGCCCTGCGCCGCTACGGCACCGGCAGCGCACCGGTCTTCGGCGCCGAGCGCACCTAGAGCGGCCAGCGGTCACCAACGGGAGGAAGCGAGTGCGACAGCGGCACCAGGCAAGGAGGTTGCGGTGAGTCGAGTCGACTATGGCGACCTGATACCGAACAACGTGGAGCTCGCCGACGACAAGCGCCTCGAGCGAGCGCTCGCCTCCTGGCAGCCGCGCTACCTCGAATGGTGGCGCAGCGCCGGTCCCCAGCACTTCTCCTCGTCCGAGGTCTACCTGCGCACGGCGGTCTCGGTCGGAAAGGACGGCTGGGCCAACTTCGACTACGTGAAGATGCCCGAGTACCGCTGGGGCATCTTTCTCGCGGAGCCAGAGGCGGACCGGCGCATCGCCTTCGGCGAGCGCAGAGGCGAGCCGGTCTTCCAGGAGGTGCCCGGGGAGCACCGCTTCGACCTGCGGAGGCTGATCGTGGTGCAGGGGGACACCGAGCCGGCCTCGGTCGAGCAGCAGCGGCATCTCGGTGCCACCGCCCCGAGCCTGTACGACCTGAGGAACCTCCTCCAGGTGAACGTCGAGGAGGGTCGGCACCTCTGGGCGATGGTCTACCTGCTGCACCGGTATTTCGGCCGCGACGGGCGGGAGGAGGCCGAGGCACTGCTCGAGCGCCACTCGGGCGACGTCGACCGGCCCCGCCTCCTCGAGGCGTTCAACAAGCCCACGACCGACTGGCTCTCGTTCTTCTTCTTCACCTACTTCACCGACCGGGACGGCAAGTTCCAGCTCCACGCGCTCGCCGAGAGCGCCTTCGACCCGCTGGCGCGCACGACCCAGTTCATGTTGAAAGAGGAGGCGCACCACATGTTCGTCGGCGCCACCGGGATCGGCCGCGTGGTCCAGCGCACGGCCGAGCTCATGCGCGCCAACGACACCGACGACGTCAGGCGCTTCGGGGCGATCGACCTCTCGACGATCCAGCGGTACCTGAACGCCCACTTCAGCGTCACGCTCGACCTCTTCGGGAGCGAAGGGTCCTCCAACGCCGCCTCCTACTACGCCGCAGGCCTGAAGGGTCGCTTCCACGAGAGCGACCGCGGGGACGACCACCGCCTCGTCGACGCCAGCTATCCGGTGGAGTCTCCTCGCGACGGCGACATCGCGGTGCGGGAGGCCCCGGCGCTGCAGGCGCTCAACGTCATGCTGCAGGACGACTTCATCGACGACTGCAGGAAGGGCGTCGATCGATGGAACCGCATCCTCGCCAAGGCAGGGGTCGACGTGCAGCTCCGCCTGCCGCACCGAGGCTTCAACCGCGCCGTCGGGGCCTTTGCCGACAGGCACGTGACGCCCGACGGGCGCATCGTGTCTGCCGCCGAGTGGGAGCTCGGCGCAGCGGACTGGCTCCCCTCGGCAGACGATCGCGCGGTCGTCGCCGACCTGATGCAGCCGTGCACGACGCCGGGCGAGTTCGCCTCCTGGATCGCGCCTCCCGAGACCGGCGTGGGCGGCCGCGAGCGCGACTTCGCGTACGTGCGGGGCTGACGGAGCTCGAGATGGCCGACGGGCGCAGGCCGCTCGACGACAGGCTCACCGCGGCGACCGGGAGGTTCTACCTGCCGGCGATCGACGCTCTCGTCCGCCTGCCCCTCGAGCAGAGCCGGCGAGACCGCAGAGCGGGCCGTTCGGTCGGCGTCTTCGTGACGGGCTACCCCGGCTCTCCCCTCGCCGGCCTCGACCTGGCGCTCTCCCGGCGCAGGGACCTGCTGGCCGAGCACGGGGTCGTCCACGTTCCCGGTGCGAACGAGGAGCTCGCCGCCACCGCCCTGATCGGCACCCAGATGCTCGAGCAGCACCCGCACGAGCGCTTCGAGGGGGTGGTCGGCTTCTGGTACGGCAAGGGACCCGGCGCCGACCGGAGCGGTGACGCCCTGAAGCACGGCAACTTCGCCGGGACGAGCACCTTCGGAGCCGTCGTCCTCCTGAGCGGCGAGGACCACGAGGCGAAGAGTTCCACCATGCCCTTCCAGGAGGAGTACGCCTTCCAGGCTGCCGGTATCCCGGTGTTGTACCCGGGCACGGTGCAGGAGCTCCTCGCCTACGGGCTGCATGCCGTGTCGCTCTCGCGCTACTCGGGCTGCTGGGTCGCGCTGAAGCTCGTCTCGGCGCTGTGCGACAGCGGCGAGACGGTCGAGCTCGACCTCGAGCCGCAGCCGGTCCTCCCCGATTTCGAGATCGACGGGCGGCCCTTTGAGAAGCGGACCGACTTCAGCTTCTTCCCCGGCCGAAACGTCGAGATCGAACGGCACCTCTACGAGGAGCGCCACGCCGCCGTCACGGAGTACGCGCGGGCGAACGGCATCGACCGCCTCGAAGTGGGGTCGGAGCACGACAGCGTCTGCATCGTCTCGGCAGGAAAGAGCTTCGCCGACGTCCGGGAGGCACTCGCGAGCTTCGGGCTCGGCGACGAGGCGCTTCGCCGGGCCGGCATCCGCCTCGTCCATGTCGGGCTCGTCTACCCGCTGGACGCCGCCAGCCTGCGCGGACTCGTGGGTGGGGTCGAGCGGGTGATCGTGGTGGAGGAGAAGCGCGGCTTTCTCGAGGACCAGGTGCGGGCGGCCCTCCTGGATCTCGGTCGTCGCGTCGAGGTGGTCGGAAAGCGGGACGCCTCGGGTCGGCCCCTGTTCCCTCTCCACGGAGGCATGGATCCCGACGCAGTCGCCGAACGCCTCGGTCCGCTGCTCGTCGGGCAGCTCGGCGAGCCCGGTCAGGTGGCGGTCGAGCGGCGGCTGGAGGAGCTGGCACACGCCCGCCGGCGGGCGGACGCCCCCCTCGTCGTCCGTACGCCCAACTACTGCTCGGGATGTCCGCACAGCACCTCGACCCGGCTCGCTCCCGGACAGGTCGCCTGGGGGAGCCCCGGCTGCCACAGCTTCGCCTCGGTGATCGAACAGCCGGAGCGGCACATCGAGGCGATGACGCAGCTCGGCGGCGAGGGGGTCCCCTGGATCGGCCTGTCGCCGTTCACCGACCGGCGTCACATCGTCCAGAACGTCGGGGACGGCTCGCTGTTCCATTCGAGCTACCTGAACATCCGGTTCTGCATCGCCACCGGGGTTGACATCACCTTCAAGATCCTCTTCAACGGCTTCGTCGCCAACACCGGCGCCCAGGAGGCGGTCGGCGGGAAGAGCGTGGCGGGCCTGGCACGTCTGCTCAGCCTGGAGGGCGTCACCCGGGTCGCAGTCGTCACGAAGACGCCGCGCGCCTACCGCCGGGAGCGGTTCCCGGAGACCGTCACGGTTCACCCGGCCTCCGACATCGAGCGGGTCGGCGCCGGGCTGGCGACCCTTGGCGGGGTGACCGTCCTCGTCTACGACGAGACGTGCGCGAACGAGCGGCGGCGCCGGCAAAAGCGCGGCCTCCTGCCGCCCCCCGATCGCTTCGTGCTCATCAACGAGCGCGTCTGCGAGGGCTGCGGAGACTGCGGCCGCGTCTCGAACTGCATGTCGCTCGAGGAGGTGCAGACCGGTCTCGGACCGAAGACGAGGATCCATGCCTCCTCCTGCAACCAGGACTTCTCGTGCCTCGCCGGCAACTGCCCGGCCTTCGCCACGGTGAGGACGGCGACGGGGACCGGCTACGCCCGCCACCGGGCTCCTGAGCTCGACGAGGTCGAGCTTCCCGAGCCGGCCGTCAAGGTGCGGCCGGAGAGCCCGTACCACGTCGTGATCCCCGGTGTCGGAGGCACCGGTGTGATCACCATCAACGCGGTGCTCGCCACGGCGTTCGCGCGAGACGGCTGGCGGCTGTGGAGCTACGACCAGACTGGCGCCGCCCAGAAGTGGGGACCCGTGCTCTCGAGTCTGGTGCTCACTCCGCAGGGCCACCCGTTCGTCCACCGAAGCGTCTGCAGCGGGTGCGCCGACGTGTACCTCGCCGTCGATCCGGTGAGCGCCACCGCGCCGGCCAACCTCGAGCGCTGCGATCCTGCCCGAACAGCCGCGGTGGTGAACACGGCGCCCTTCGCCACGGGGGAGATGGTCCGCGACGTGGCCGTCCGCCCGTCGAAGGACGGGCTCGTCGCCGCGATCGCCCGGCGGGTCGACGAGCGGCGGCTCGTCCCTGTCGCCGCTCGCCAGCTCGCAGAGGACTTTCTCGGGAACCACCAGATGGCCAACGTCGTGGCGGTCGGCGCTGCCTACCAGGCCGGGATGCTGCCTGTCAGGGCGGACAGCATCGAGGCGGCGCTGAGCCTGAACGGCGTCGCGGTCGACGAGAACCGGCGAGCTTTCCGCCTCGGGCGGTGGTGGGTCCACGACCCGGTCGGCCTGTCGGCGGCACTGGCCGATCGCATGCCGCCCGATCCGTTCGGGCCGGCGGCACCCGCCTCCGCGGTGCGCGCCGGGCGCCGACAGCGCCATGGTGCCGCTCTCGCGGGCGCGGACCTCGACGACGCGACCCGGGCGATCGTCGGGGCACGGGCGCTCGACCTCGTCGGCTACCAGGGCCCGAAGTGGGCGAGCCAGTACGTCGACTTCGTGGCCGGAGTCGCCGAGCAGGTGCGGGCGCGCGGGCTCGCCGACAGCGGTGTCGCGGCAGCCGTCGCCGTCTCGCTCCACAAGCTCATGACCTACAAGGACGAGTACGAGGTTGCTCGTCTCTACAGCGAGCCCTCGTGGAGGCGGCAGGTCTCGTCGACCTTCGAGACGCCCGTCTCGGTCACCCTGCACCTGCACCCCCCGGTGCTGCGACGTCTCGGGCTGCGCCGGAAGATCGCCCTCGGTCCGGCGTTCGCCCCGGCGCTGGCGCTGCTCGCCAGGATGCGCGTGGTCCGGGGAACGCCCTTTGATCCCTTCGGAGCGTCGCCGCACCGAAGGGAGGAGCGGGCGCTCATCGCCTGGTACCGAGAGCTCGTCTCGGACGCCCTCGAGAGGCTTGGCGGCGCGGGCGAGGGCAGCCCTGACGTGCCTGCCGCCGACGCGGCCGTTCTTCTCGAGATCGCTCGGCTGCCGGAGGCGATCCGGGGCTACGACGACCTGAAGCACGTCCGCGCCGAGGCGGCGCGGCGCCGGGGGGCAGAGCTGCTCGACGGCCTTGCGAGCGATGTACGACGCCCGGCCGGGCCGGCGGGAGGGATGAAGATGGCGGGGCCGCTCAGATGACGACCAGCGCGCCACTTCGGATCCGTCCCGGCGGTGTCACCGGACCCGGGCGGGAGCGCGACCGATGACGGTCCAGCGCCGGCCCGGTGGTGTGGCCGCCGGCCAGGTGCACGGGACAGGTGGGGTCCTGCCGGCGTCGCCGGCCTGAGGAGGAGGTGTCGAGGTTGCACACGATGGGTGACCCGATCGAGAGGGGATATCTGACAGCGCCCGACTCGGTGTCGGTCGTCTGCGGCGAGGAGCGGCTCACCTATGCCGAGACGTGGTCCCGCTGCCGGCGCCTCGCCGGGCACTTGAGGGCGCTCGGCTTGCGCAAGGGAGACCGCGTGGCGGTCGTCGCGGCGAACTGCCACCGCTACGTCGAGGCATACCAGGCGATCCCGGCTGCCGGGTTCGTGATCGTTCCGCTCAACACGCGCTCGAGCGAGGCGGAGCTGCACTTCGCCACCGCCGACTCCGGCGCCCGGGCGCTGCTGACCGACATGCCGCCGCGCCCCTACGAGCAGCTGTTCGAGCACGTCATCCGGATGCCCGACGCCTACGAGGAGGCGCTCGGGAGTGCGGAGGAGGCAGAGCTGGGCGCCGCCGCCGGTGTCGAGGAGAGTGACCTCGCGGGGATCTTCTACACGAGCGGGACCACCGGCAAGGCAAAAGGGGTCATGCTCACCCATCGCAACCTCGTAGCCAACGCGTGGACGGCGCTCACCTGGGCGCGGCTGCAAGCCGACGACCGTTGGCTGCTGATGGCGCCCATGTTCCACGCGGCCGGCACCTGCGCGGTGCTGGCGAATAGCTGGATGGGAGCGACACAGGTGGTGCTCCCGACGTTCGACCCCGACCGCGCCCTCGACCTCATCGAGGCCGAGCAGGTCACGTCCACCCTGGCGGTGCCGACGATGCTGATCTCCATGATCGAGGCGCAGCTCAGACGGCAGAGGGACGTCTCGAGCCTGCGGCTGCTCAGCCACGGGGCAGCGCCGATCGGCACGGAGGTGCTGAGGCGGGCGCACAAGGTCTTTCCCGACTCTGAGCTGCTCCACCTCTACGGCACGACCGAGACGGCCCCGATCGCGTCGGCGCTCCCCGCCGAGCAGGGCCTGCTCTTCGACGCCCGGGCGCGATCGTGCGGGCAGCCGGCGGTAGGGGTCCAGCTGAAGGTGATCGGGTGGGACGGTCGGGTCCTCCCGCCCTTCGAGGTGGGAGAGGTCGCCATCCGCGGCGCCAACGTCATGGCCGGCTACTGGCAGCGCCCCGAGGAGACCGCCGCCGCCCTGCAGGAAGGCTGGTACCACACGGGGGATCTCGGGTACCTCGACGACCACGCCTACCTCTTCCTCGTCGACCGGTTGAAGGACATGATCGTGACGGGCGGGGAGAACGTCTACAGCGTCGAGGTGGAAGAGGCCCTCTATCTCCACGACATGGTGCTCGAGGCCTGCGTCTTCGGGGTCCCTCATCAGCGCTGGGGTGAGGCGGTGCACGCCGTGGTCGTCGCCCGGGGCCCGGTGACGGCCGAGGAGCTGACCGAGCACTGTCGAGAGCGGCTCGCGAGCTTCAAGGTCCCGAAGCAGATCGTCGTGCAGGAGCAATCGCTTCCCCGTTCGGCCTCCGGCAAGATCCTGAAGCGCGAGCTGCGGGAGCCCTATTGGGAGGGGCACTCGACCCGCATCGGCGGTGATTGAGCGGAGCTCCGCTCCGGCGCGCTGAGGGGCGGGGGCGTGCTCGAGGCGAAGCTGCGATCGAGCGGCTCGTCTCGTGCCCGCCAGCTCCAGACGGTGAGTACCCAAGGTGCGGACGCAGGGGCGGTGAGAGCCTCGAGGCTCTGAGCTCACGCCCGTGACGCGCTCGGTGCCGACGGGTTGGCCGGGAGTGGCTGCGAAGCGGCTCGCAGGCTCATGGGCGGGCGGTTCGAGTCCGACCTCGCGATCTGAGACGTCGGTGGGTGCCGCGCGAGACGATCGGGGGGCGTGGCGAGTTCAGACTCCCCGGAGTGCATCCCGGAGCCCGGCCGTGCGGGCACGAGCGCCACCGTGCGCCCGTTGCTGCGAGCGGCTCCGGCCTGCGTGGACTCGATGCGGGTGTCGCGCGCCGTGTCCTCTGCTGCCGGCCCGACAGGCGGACCGACACTGGCTCCCGTCGATGCCGGCTGTCGAGAGCCGCCATCGGCCGCTCCGTCCACCGTGGCCCGACTACGGTGGCGGCCCGCCCCGAGCGCCACGGACCGGCGAGGCCGGTCCGATTGGCCGTCGCCGCCCGGAGATGAGGACGGAGGACGTCGCCGCTCGCGCTCTCTGGCCCGCAGCGGGGTGGGGCGCTCGGTGGTCCCCGGGGGTGGGGGCCTTCCGGCACCGCTGAGCCGGGCGGCCTGCGTGCCCGGCGTGCAAACTACGTAGCGGGTTACCGACAAAACGTTGATCGAATTACTTGACTTTTACTGATCTCGTTCTTACAGTGACCCTCGGTCTGCATTCAGGATTCAGTCTTGGGTGCAGCATCCCAAGTCGCATGGTGCGACTGGATTGGTGGAGGGGGATGAGGGCCTTGGCGAAGACCAATGGCGCCGTCGCGCGCCAGTCGCAGGAGCAGCTCGGCGAACGTCACCTTTCAGTGGTGGACGCGATCGCCCAATCAGCGGGTTTCATGGGGCCGGTCTTCTCGTCGGCCCTCCTGATCCCCCTCGTCGTGGGGGCCGGCGTTGCCGGGAAAGGGGCGGGGATCGCGACCCCGGTTGCCATCATCATCGCCGCCATCGGTGTCGGAGGGCTCGGCTGGATCATCGCCGCGTACTCGCGCAAGATCCACGCAGCGGGCGCGCTGTACGACTACGTCACCGACGGGTTCGGCAAGCGGGCCGGCTTCGTGGCCGGCTGGCTCTACTACGGCTGCACACTGTTGCTGTCTGCAGCCATCGTGCTCCTCGTCGGCGGGATCACATCGGGATTCCTCCAGTCGTCCTACGGCGTGAACATCCCCTACTGGGTGATCGACTTCATCTACGCCGCCCTTCTCTTCTGCCTGCTCTACTTCGGCGTCAAGATCTCGACCAAGGCGCAGCTCGTCCTCGTGTCGCTGTCGGCGCTGCTCGTGCTGGGCTTCTTCCTCTACGTGGTCGCGAAGGGCGGCCACGGCGGCAACACCGGGCGCCCGTTCCTGCCGAGCTCGGCAGCCGACGGCTGGTCGGGGATCTTCTTCGGGATCGTCTATGCCATCCTGCTCTTCGTCGGCTTCGAGTCGGCGGCCAACCTCGGCGAGGAGACGGCGAACCCGAAGCGCTCGATCCCGATCGCCATCCTCGGGTCAGTTGGCGTGGTGGCGTTGTTCTACGTCCTCGCCGCCTATGCCCAGGACATCGGCTTCGGCCTCAACATGTCCAAGTGGATGTCGAGCCCTGCGCCGTTGTTCACCCTGGGCGCCCCGGGCGACTTCGGCACATCGGTGCTGCTCGACTTCCTCAACATCGTGGTCATCCTCGACATCATGGCGGTCGGTGTCGGGGCGGCCGTCTCCTCGACCCGGGGGCTGTTCGCCCTGGCGCGCGACCGACGGATCCCCGGGCC